>NZ_KV822056.1:0-215252 GCF_001815825.1 Staphylococcus sp. HMSC068G11 | reverse complement strand
TCATTTACTGGCTATTTTGCTAGGAATTATGTCCCAGCCTCTCTGTTTTAATAATCATTATTTATTAGCTGACATAAGTTTAGATTTAATACGGTCAGCTTTATTAGAATGGATTAAATTACTTTGAGATGCTTTATCAACTTGTTTGATAGCAAATCTTAATAATTCATCTTTGTTTTCAGCATCAGTAGAGATAGCTGTTTTAGCTCGTTTCACAGCTGTACGCATAGCGTTTTTCTTAGAAATATTTCTTTCTTCAGCTGTTTCAGTTGTTCTTACACGTTTGATTGCAGATTTAATGTTTGGCATTACTGTCACCTCCTAAAAGTGATCATAACTTATCAAAATTTATTTGATTACAACAAGAAATATTTTATCAAATGTCTTATATTTGTGCAATCATTTATTTAAAAGTAACTTCAATTGAATTTATTACTTTTTAATTGTTGGAATGAACTACTGAACTAGATATAATAGTTATGTTAGAATTTACATTTAATTAATTATGTCAAAGATATATTGCATTAAAGTAATAAAAACGTTACTATATCAAAGATACATAGAAGTGACAGGTTATAAAGATGAAAGCGAGAAGGATAAAATGGATAAGCAAGAACGATACAATAGAAGAGAAAATATTAGAAATTTCTCCATTATTGCGCATATAGACCATGGTAAATCGACATTAGCTGATCGAATTTTAGAGAATACAAAATCAGTTGAAACTCGAGAAATGCAAGATCAATTACTTGACTCTATGGATTTGGAAAGAGAACGAGGCATTACTATTAAACTAAATGCTGTTCGATTAAAATACGAAGCTAAAGATGGAGAAACTTATACATTTCATTTGATAGATACACCAGGGCATGTCGACTTTACGTATGAGGTTTCTCGCTCATTAGCTGCATGTGAAGGTGCAATTCTTGTAGTTGATGCTGCCCAAGGAATAGAAGCACAAACCTTAGCAAACGTTTATCTAGCATTAGATAATGATTTGGAACTTTTGCCAGTTGTTAATAAAATAGACTTGCCTGCAGCTGAGCCTGATAGAGTTAAGCAAGAATTAGAAGATGTTATAGGTATAGATCAAGAAGATGTAGTACTCGCAAGTGCTAAGTCAAATATAGGTATTGAAGAAATTTTAGAGAAAATAGTTGATGTTGTGCCAGCACCGGACGGTGATCCTGAAGCCCCACTTAAAGCACTTATCTTTGATTCAGAATATGATCCATACAGAGGAGTAATATCTTCAATTCGAATTATTGATGGTGTTGTTAAAGCTGGTGATAGAATTAAAATGATGGCTACCGGTAAAGAATTTGAAGTTACAGAAGTGGGAATCAATACACCTAAGCAACTACCGATAGAAGAATTAACAGTTGGTGATGTGGGCTATATTATCGCAAGCATCAAAAATGTTGATGATTCTAGAGTAGGTGACACAATTACTCTAGCTGAAAGACCTGCCGACAAGCCGTTACAAGGATATAAAAAGATGAATCCAATGGTATATTGTGGTCTATTCCCTATTGACAATAAAGACTATAATGACCTAAGAGAAGCTTTAGAAAAATTACAACTTAATGACGCATCTTTAGAGTTTGAACCTGAGTCTTCACAAGCCCTTGGTTTTGGATACAGAACTGGATTTTTAGGAATGTTACATATGGAGATTATTCAAGAAAGAATCGAAAGAGAATTTGGTATTGAACTCATTGCAACAGCGCCTTCTGTTATCTATCAATGTATTTTAAAAGATGGTTCTGAAGTTTCAGTTGATAATCCAGCACAAATGCCCGAAAGAGATAAAATAGAACATATTTATGAACCATTTGTCAAAGCTACGATGATGGTGCCGAATGATTATGTAGGTGCAGTGATGGAGTTATGTCAACGTAAAAGAGGGCAATTTATAAACATGGATTATCTTGATGATATAAGGGTTAATATTGTTTATGAAATTCCATTATCTGAAGTAGTTTTCGATTTCTTTGATCAACTTAAATCTAATACAAAAGGTTATGCTTCTTTTGATTATGAATTTATTGAAAATAAAGAAAGTAATCTTGTTAAAATGGATATATTACTGAATGGAGATAAAGTTGATGCTCTAAGTTTTATTGTCCATAGAGATTTTGCATATGAAAGAGGAAAAGCGCTTGTCGAAAAATTAAAAACATTAATTCCACGACAACAATTTGAAGTGCCAGTTCAGGCGGCTATTGGTCAAAAAATTGTTGCACGAACAAACATTAAATCTATGGGTAAAAATGTTTTATCTAAATGTTATGGTGGAGATATCAGTCGTAAACGAAAACTTTTAGAAAAACAAAAAGCAGGTAAAGCTAAAATGAAAGCAGTAGGCAATGTGGAAATTCCTCAAGATGCATTTTTAGCAGTATTAAAAATGGATGATGAATAATGTAGATGAATGGGGTATAGACATTCTTTATGTCTTACCTCATTTTATAATGTCTAGAATGATATAAGTATATAATGTGAAAACTATATAAATGATTTAAAGATTGGTGGTTATAAAGTGAGTGTAAAAAGTGCATATATTCATATTCCATTTTGCTATAGAATTTGTACTTATTGTGATTTCAATAAATACTTTATCGATAAACAGCCAGTCGATGAATACTTAGACGCACTTATTAACGAGATGCAAGTTGATAATAACAGAAATCTTGAAACAATGTATGTCGGAGGTGGTACACCGACAGCCTTGAATATGAGACAACTTGAGAAGCTACTTAAAGCAATTAATCAAACATTTACAATTAGCGGAGAATTTTCTTTTGAAGCTAATCCTGATGAGTTAACTTATGAAAAAGTTGTACTTTTAAAACAATATGGCGTAAATAGAATATCAATGGGTGTACAAACATTTAAACCTGAACTATTAAAAATTTTAGGGAGAACTCATAAAACTGAAGATATATATAATGCTGTTAGTCATGCCCGAAAAGCAGGTATTGAATCAATAAGTTTGGATTTAATGTACCATTTACCACAACAAACTATCGACGATTTTAAAGACAGCCTAGAACGTGCCATTGCATTGGATATTGATCATATTTCAAGTTATGGATTAATTCTTGAACCTAAAACCCAGTTTTATAATTTGTATAGAAAGGGACATTTAAAATTACCAAATGAAGATTTAGGGGCAGAAATGTATCAATTTTTAATGGATCGTATGAAAAACTCATCATTCCATCAATATGAGATTTCTAATTTTAGTAAACTTAATCATGAATCAAACCATAATAAAGTATATTGGTTAAATGAAGAATACTATGGCTTTGGTGCTGGTGCAAGTGGTTATGTAAACGGTGTACGTTACACAAATCTTAATCCAGTAAATCATTATATTAAAGCGATAAATGAAGGAAAAAAACCAATACTATCTGAAACATCTCCTACTTATAACGAAAGAATGGAAGAAGAAATGTTTCTTGGTTTAAGAATGAATCAAGGTGTTAGTAAAAGCCGTTTTAAGAAAAAGTTTAATAAATTAATCGATGAGGTGTTTGGTGAAACTATTAAAGATTTGAGGTGTAGGGGACTCATAAAAGAAGAAAGAGAATTTATATCTTTAACCGAACGTGGAAAAGTCATAGGTAACGAGGTTTTTGAAGCATTTTTGCTAAATTCATAAAAAGTTAGAAATTTTAGTGCTTTAACATTGACTTACTTTGACCAATTTGATAAATTATAATTAGCACTTGAGATAAAAGAGTGCTAATGAGGTGAAAACATGATTACAAAAAGACAATTAAGCATCCTTAATGCTATTGTTGAAGATTATGTTGATTTTGGACAACCGATTGGATCTAAAACTCTAATTCATCGTCATCACTTGGATGTGAGTCCAGCTACCATTAGAAATGAAATGAAGCAACTCGAAGAAATGCATTTCATTGAGAAGACACACACATCTTCTGGAAGGGTTCCATCTGAATCAGGGATTAGATATTATGTCAATCGCCTTTTAGAACAAACATCTCATCAAAGTCAAAACAAAATTCAACGTTTAAATCAATTATTAATTGAGAATCATTATGATAGTTCGACTGCACTTTCAAACTTTGCACACGAATTATCTATGAAATCTCAATATGCAACGTTGGTAGTCCGCCCGAATCACAAGCAAGATGTTATAAATGATATACATCTTATTCGTGCTAATAACCATTTGATTATTTTAGTAATGGTATTTTCTTCTGGACATGTTGAAAATATACATTTTGTATCGCATGCTCAACTAAATAATATTAATTTAAATAAAATAGCAAACTTTTTGACCGAACATTTCAGTTTTAATTGTAAAGTACTAACTCAAAACATCGAGTCTTACTTTAGTCAAAAAGAAGAGCTATTGCTTGCAAATGAAGTAGTTGAGATGATAAATTTACAAATTGGTAATCAAAGTAATAGCATTTATATGGGTGGAAAGGTTAAACTTATTGATGCGTTAAATGAGTCCAACGTTTCATCTATTCAACCGATTCTTCAATATATAGAATCAAATAAAATAACTGAATTATTAGAAGATATATCAACATCTCAAATCAGTGTCCGAATAGGTAAAGAGATTGATGATAGTTTAAGCGATATATCAATTGTGACTAGTCAGTATCATTTTGATGAGTCACTAAAAGGTCAAATTGCAGTAATCGGACCAACTGCAATGCATTATCAAAATGTAATTCAATTATTAAACCGTATATGGTAGTAATTGGAAATATATTGGAGGTCAGACTATGTCAGAAAAAGATCAGTCAGTGAATAATACTGAGGAAGATATTAATGTAGAAACTGAAGATAATCAGAATGATACAAAGATTGAAAACTCAGTATCTAACACAGATAATAGTGAAGCTAATGCTAGCGATTCAGAAAATAATTCAGAAGAAAGTATCAAGGATGAAGAGTCAGAGTCTCAAGATACTAAAATTAAAGAATTAGAAAAGCTTGCAAATGATAATGAAGAAAAATATTTAAGATTATATGCAGAATTCGAAAATTATAAACGCCGAATTCAAAAAGAAAATCAAATTAATGCTACTTATAAAGCTCAAGGTGTTTTAACTGACATTTTACCGTCTATAGATAATATTGAGCGTGCACTACAAATTGAAGGTGATGATGAATCGTTCAAATCACTTCAAAAAGGAGTGCAGATGGTTCATGAAAGTTTACTAAGAGCTTTAAAAGACAATGGTCTTGAAGAAATTTTAGCTGAAGGTAAGGAATTCGATCCTAATTTACATCAAGCTGTCGTTCAAGATGACAATCCTGATTTTAAATCAGGTGAAGTTACTCAAGAATTGCAAAAAGGATACAAACTTAAGGATCGTGTTTTAAGACCATCAATGGTAAAAGTAAATCAATAATTAGATTGAAAATACATTGAAATAAATAAAATGATTAAATTGGAGGAATTATATTATGGGTAAAGTAATTGGAATTGATTTAGGTACAACTAACTCTTGTGTTTCTATCTTAGAAGGAGATGAACCAAAAGTAATTCAAAACCCAGAAGGTGCACGTACTACACCATCAGTGATTGCATTTAAAAATGGTGAAACTCAAGTAGGTGAAGTAGCGAAACGACAAGCTATCACAAATCCTAACACTGTACAATCTATTAAACGTCATATGGGTACAGAGTATAAAGTAGATATTGAAGGTAAATCTTATACACCACAAGAACTTTCAGCAATGATTTTACAAAACTTAAAAAGCACTGCAGAAAACTATTTAGGAGATACAGTAGACAAAGCTGTTATTACTGTCCCTGCTTATTTCAATGATGGTGAACGTCAAGCAACTAAAGATGCTGGTAAAATTGCAGGCTTAGAAGTTGAACGTATTATCAACGAACCTACAGCTGCTGCACTTGCTTATGGGTTAGATAAAACTGAAACAGACCAAAAAGTTCTCGTATTTGACTTAGGTGGGGGAACATTTGACGTGTCTATTCTAGAGTTAGGCGACGGTGTATTTGAAGTATTATCAACTGCCGGAGATAATAAACTTGGTGGTGATGACTTTGACCAAGTAATTATTGATTATCTTGTGTCAGAATTCAAGAAAGAGAATGGTGTTGATTTATCACAAGATAAAATGGCATTACAAAGATTAAAAGATGCTGCGGAAAAAGCTAAAAAAGATTTATCTGGTGTTTCTCAAACTCAAATTTCATTACCATTCATTTCTGCTGGAGAAAATGGACCATTACACCTAGAAATTAGTTTAACTCGTTCTAAATTTGAAGAATTAGCTGATTCATTAATCAAAAAAACTATGGAACCGACTCGTCAAGCATTAAAAGATGCTGGTTTATCTACTTCAGAAATAGATGAAGTTATTTTAGTTGGTGGTTCAACACGTATTCCGGCCGTTCAAGAAGCTGTTAAAAAAGAAATTGGTAAAGAACCACATAAAGGTGTTAACCCAGATGAAGTTGTAGCAATGGGTGCTGCTATTCAAGCTGGTGTAATCACTGGTGATGTTAAAGATGTGGTATTACTTGATGTTACGCCATTATCTTTAGGTATCGAAATTATGGGTGGACGTATGAACACATTAATTGAACGTAATACTACTATTCCAACATCCAAATCACAAGTTTATTCTACAGCAGCTGACAATCAACCAGCGGTAGATATTCATGTATTACAAGGTGAACGTCCAATGGCATCTGACAACAAAACTTTAGGAAGATTCCAATTAACTGACATTCCACCTGCACCACGTGGTGTACCTCAAATCGAAGTAACATTTGATATCGATAAAAACGGTATTGTTAACGTTACAGCTAAAGATTTAGGTACTAATAAAGAACAAAATATCACAATACAATCAAGCTCATCTCTATCTGATGAAGAAATCGATCGCATGGTTAAAGATGCTGAAGAAAATGCTGAAGCAGATAAAAAACGTCGTGAAGAAGTTGACTTGAGAAACGAAGCAGATAGTCTAGTATTCCAAGTTGAAAAAACAGTTAAAGACTTAGGCGAAAATATTAGTGATGAAGATAAGAAAAATGCTGAAGAGAAAAAAGATGCACTTAAAACAGCATTAGAAGGTGAAGACATCGATGATATTAAAGCTAAAAAAGAAGAACTTGAAAAAGTAATTCAAGAATTATCTGCAAAAGTTTATGAACAAGCTCAACAAGCACAACAACAAGCTCAAGAAGAACAAGGTTCTCAAGATAGTACTGTTGAAGATGCAGACTTTAAAGAAGTTAAAGATGACGAAGATAAAAAATAAGTTTAGTATCTGACTTATAATTATCTATTAAGTTTTTAGTAAAAAAGTCAAAGTCAATCGATCATTGACTTTGACTTTTTATTTGGATATTAAGAAACAATTAGATAAACTATTCTTGTTAAACGTATAAAAGGAGAGGTAATTATGGCCAAAAGAGACTATTATGAGGTCTTAGGCGTAAGCAAAAGCGCTTCTAAAGACGAAATTAAAAAAGCTTATCGTAAATTATCAAAAAAATACCATCCAGATATAAATAAAGAAGAAGGCGCAGACGAAAAATTCAAAGAAATCTCCGAAGCATATGAAGTTTTAAGTGATGAAAACAAACGTGCAAATTATGATCAATTTGGTCATGACGGACCACAAGGTGGATTTGGTAGTCAAGGCTTTGGCGGCAGTGACTTTGGTGGATTTGAAGATATTTTCAGCTCATTCTTTGGTGGCGGTTCACGTCAAAGAGATCCTAATGCACCTCGCAAAGGTGATGACCTTCAATACACAATGACAATAACATTTGAAGAGGCTGTATTCGGGACAAAAAAAGAAATATCAATAAAAAAAGATGTAACATGTCATACATGTAACGGTGATGGCGCTAAACCTGGTACAAGTAAAAAAACTTGTAGCTATTGTAATGGCGCTGGTCGTGTTTCTGTTGAACAAAATACTATTTTGGGTAGAGTTAGAACTGAACAAGTTTGTCCTAAATGTGAAGGTAGTGGACAAGAATTTGAAGAGCCATGTCCAACATGTAAAGGAAAAGGTACTGAAAATAAAACAGTTAAACTAGAAGTAACTGTTCCTGAAGGTGTGGATAACGAACAACAAGTTCGTTTAGCTGGAGAAGGTTCACCTGGTGTTAATGGCGGACCGCATGGTGACCTATATGTGGTGTTCAGAGTTAAACCATCCAATACGTTTGAACGTGATGGAGACGATATCTACTATAATCTAGATATTAGCTTTTCACAGGCTGCACTAGGTGATGAAATAAAGATACCTACACTTAAAAGTAATGTTGTTTTAACCATTCCTGCAGGTACACAAACGGGTAAACAATTCCGACTTAAAGATAAAGGTGTAAAGAATGTTCATGGCTATGGTTACGGTGACTTATTTGTCAACATAAAAGTGATTACACCAACAAAATTAAATGACCGTCAAAAAGAATTATTAAAAGAATTTGCTGAAATTAATGGTGAAGATATAAATGAACAGTCATCTAATTTCAAAGATAGAGCAAAAAGATTCTTTAAAGGAGAATAGTCAATGAATTGGATGGAACTCTCAATTGTAGTTAATCACGAAGTAGAATACGATGTTACAGAAATTCTTGAAAGTTATGGCTCTAATGGAGTTGTAATTGAAGATTCACATATTTTAGAAGAACAACCTGTTGATAAGTTTGGAGAAATTTATGATTTAAACCCTGAAGATTATCCTGAAAAAGGAGTTCGATTAAAAGCTTATTTTAATGAGTTCACTTATAATGAAAACTTAAAATCCAACATTAATCATGAAATATTGAATCTTCAGCAAATTGATAAAACAATTTATGATTATCAAGAAAAACTTATTGCCGAAGTAGATTGGGAAAATGAATGGAAGAATTATTTTCATCCATTTAGAGCTTCAAAACAATTTACGATTGTACCAAGTTGGGAATCATATGTTAAAGAAAATGATAACGAATTGTGCATTGAATTAGATCCAGGTATGGCTTTTGGAACAGGTGATCATCCAACTACAAGTATGTGTTTAAAAGCAATTGAAACGTTTGTAAAACCAACGGATTCAGTTATCGACGTTGGAACAGGATCAGGCATTTTAAGTATTGCTAGTCATTTACTTGGAGTTCAAAGAATAAAGGCATTAGATATAGATGAAATGGCTGTAAATGTGGCAAAAGAAAACTTTAAGAAAAATCATTGTGATGATGCAATTGAAGCAGTTCCAGGTAATTTATTAAAAAATGAAAATGAGAAATTTAATATCGTTATTGCAAATATTCTTGCTCATATTATTGAAGAAATGATTGAAGATACTTATAATACTTTAATTGAAGATGGTTATTTTATCACATCAGGTATTATTGAAGAAAAGTATCAAGATATAGAATCACAAATGAAGCGTATTGGTTTCAAAATTATTTCAGTAGAACATGACAATGGCTGGGTTTGTATAGTTGGTCAGAAAGTGAGTGGATAATTTGCAAAGATATTTTATGAATCAAAGCGCTGATGAAAATCAGTGCTTTTTTATTGAGAACAAAGAAGACTATCATCATATCGTGAATGTTATGCGTTATAAAGAAGGACAAAATATCATTGTCACTTTTTCAGATGAAAATGTATTTAGATGTAAAATTATTTCAATAAACGATCAATCGATTGAAATTAAATTAGAAGAAAAACAACAAATTAACACTGAACTACCTCAGAACATTACAATATGTAGTGGTTTAATCAAAGCAGATAAATATGAATGGATGATACAAAAAGCAACTGAAATGGGGGCAAACGAATTTATAGCTGTAGCTATGGAACGCTCTGTGGTCAAGCTCAATGATTCTAAAGTAGAAAAGAAATTATCGAGATGGCAAAAAATTATAAAGGAAGCTGCAGAACAAAGTTATCGTTTAACAATACCAAATATAAAATTTAAGTCGAATTTAAAAGAAATTTATGGTATGATAAGTCAATATGACTATGTTCTTATAGCATATGAAGAACAAGCAAAGCACGGTGAATTAAGTCAATTTAAGCAAACAATTAAACAATTTAAGACACAGGACCGTGTTTTAATCATATTTGGACCTGAAGGTGGGTTATCAGATAGTGAAATTGCATTATTCGGTGATGTAAGTACTATAGTTGGATTAGGTCCACGTATCTTGCGTGCTGAAACTGCACCTCTTTACGCTTTAAGTGCAGTAAGTTATGAAAAAGAATTATTGGGGTGAAGATTATGTCAACAGTTGCGTTTCACACATTAGGTTGTAAAGTAAATCATTACGAAACTGAGGCAATTTGGCAATTATTTAAAGATGCAAATTATGAAAGAGTAGAATTTGAAACAAATGCTGATGTATTTGTTATTAATACATGTACGGTGACAAATACAGGGGATAAAAAAAGTCGTCAGATAATTAGAAGAGCGATTAGACAAAATCCTGATGCAGTCGTTTGTGTAACTGGATGTTATGCACAAACATCATCTGCCGAGATTATGGAAATCCCTGGTGTTGACATCGTTGTAGGTACTCAAGACCGACATAAATTGTTAGATTATATTCAACAATTTCAGGAAGAGAGACAACCTATTAATGGTGTAGGTAATATTATGAAAAATAGAACTTATGAAGAATTAGAAGTTCCTTACTTTACTGATAGAACGCGTGCTTCATTAAAAATACAGGAAGGGTGCAATAATTTTTGCACGTTCTGTATTATCCCGTGGGCACGTGGATTGATGCGTTCTAGAGATCCAGAAAAAGTAGTAGAACAAGCTACTCAACTTGTTAACTCTGGTTATAAGGAAATTGTCTTAACGGGTATTCACACTGGTGGTTATGGGCAAGACCTTAAAAATTATAATCTAGCACAATTGCTAAGAGATCTAGATACTATTGAAGGGCTTGAACGTATACGTATTTCTTCGATTGAAGCAAGTCAACTTACTGATGAAGTTATTGATGTCATTGGAAATTCAAATAAGGTAGTACGTCATTTACATATACCGTTACAATCTGGGTCTGATGATGTGTTAAAACGTATGAGACGTAAATATACGATGGCACATTTTTCAGAAAGATTGACAAAATTACATCAAGCATTACCAGATTTAGCAGTTACTAGTGATGTAATTGTTGGTTTCCCTGGAGAATCTGAAGAGGAATTCCAAGAAACTTACGATTTCATCGTAAATCATCATTTTTCAGAGTTACACGTATTCCCTTATTCTCCTAGAATAGGAACGCCTGCTGCAAGAATGGACAATCAAATTGATGAAGAAACAAAAAATGTTCGTGTGCACAAACTAATTAGTCTAAGTAATCAATTAGCTAAAGAATATGCTTCTAAATTTGAAGATGAAGTTTTAGAAGTTATACCTGAAGAAATGGGTGAAGAACCACATACACTTGTTGGCTATGCTGACAATTATATGAAGGTAAGATTTGAAGGAGATGACTCATTAATAGGTCAAATAGTGAAAGTTAAGATAGTTAAAGCTAATTATCCAATTAATGAAGGCAAAGCAATACGTGTTGTTAAACATGCAACGAATCAATCTGAAAAAGAAGTACTTGTTTAATTAATAAAAAATTGTAAATTTTACTGATTGACCGTCATTTAGAGTTATATTATACTAATAACTGCATAGTTTTACTATGCAATGACTATAAAGTTCCGTTGATATTTGGAGGGAGGGAAATACAGATGTCTAAAACAGTAGTACGTAAAAATGAATCACTAGAAGATGCTTTACGTAGATTTAAACGTTCAGTATCAAAAAGTGGAACTATTCAAGAAGTACGTAAACGTGAATTTTACGAAAAACCAAGCGTAAAACGTAAAAAGAAATCTGAAGCTGCACGTAAACGTAAATTCAAATAATTAATAGCTCTGTTGACTCCCTCAACAAGAATGTTAATTATATATTAGGACAGAATTTGAATTGAATTCACTGTTCTATCGAGAAATGAAGACTAGAACTGATTTATTTGTTTTTAACGTATTTCAGTTCTAGTCTTTAATTGTTAATAAGTCAAAACTTGGGACAATGATTGAGCTATCCCCAAATATCGGTAAAAAACACTTTCGTTGAATTCATATTAAATTGATTCATGCGAAAGTGTTTTTCTATTAAAAGAAAATCTTATTCGATAGAAACAAAATATCAAGCAGTTGAAATGAAAGTAGATGAGTATGATTTAAAACAATTTTGGAACCATTGAATATTCAAAATTAAACACAAGTCAAGTATTGTTAGCGATGATATCAAAATGCTGAAAGCTACACATTTTCTCAACATACTAGAAAATATTAGAAAAGATATAGAATTGGATATTAAAAAACTATAAGGCAATGAAAAAAGGTATCAGCAGTAATGATTGATTTAGTGGATCACTTAAAACTAAAATATCTGTCCAAACTAATAATAGAAGCTATGCGTATATCTAAATTACCATAATACCATGATAGAAAGTGTATAATCTTTTCAAGTGTGTGTTATTGATATGTCTCAGTTTTTTCATTTTTATGTCCGACTTTACGCTTGTAACTGTAACAAACTGTTGCAACTATATTTAATTGCGTTTGAGTAATGGTTAAAATGCTTTGATTTTATATCGTCTTATATTGCGTTTTTATTTTACTAAATTAACATACTATTTTTATTATAGATATGTAAATGACTATATGATATGTTTCGTTTCATGTATAATTATTTTGAGGGCGAGGTGAAAAAATGGATAACTTACATCTAATACATATGCTTTTTATGGCAAAACCTTTAAATGGGATGAATTGGGTTGAAAGCCTTGCACAGTTTATCACTCAACCTTTTGTTTCTCTTATTTTCACTTGTATTATATTTATCGGCTTTTTATACCAACTATATTCAAGACGCATAAACTTAATGGGAATAATTGCATTACTTGCTTTACTACTTTTATTTTTAGCATTCCTAATTAATGGCGATGTCAATGTGATGTCAGTATTACTGTTTACAATTGGCCTCATACTACTCATCATTGAATTATTTGTTATAGGCGCTGTAATTGGTATGATTGGTATTATTCTAATAACACTAAGTATTATTATACTTGGTGACAATATTTTATTAATGCTTGGAAATGTTATAGTTGCATTAATATTATCAATTGTAGAATGGGTGATTTTAGTGAAAATATTCAATAGAAAAATTCCATTTTTAGATAAAGTTATTTTAAAGGATTCAACAAATTCTGAAGCAGGTTATCGTTCACATGACGACCGCTCTCATCTTGTAGGAAAAACCGCACATACTGTTACCGATTTAAGACCAGCAGGAATTATAACTTGTGACAATGATCGAATAGACGCAGTATCTGATGGATCATTTATTTTACGTAATCGACAAGTTAAGATTCTTGAAGTGGAAGGTACACGTGTTGTTGTTAGAGAAATCGAAAAATAAAAAGGAGCGATTTAATGTTTAGTATTGGTTTTATAATCATTGCAGTCATTATAGTAGTTGCACTACTCATTCTGTTTTCATTTGTTCCGGTCGGATTATGGATTTCAGCACTAGCTGCTGGAGTACATGTTGGAATAGGCACGCTTGTGGGGATGCGTTTAAGACGAGTTTCACCAAGAAAAGTTATCGCACCTCTGATCAAAGCGCATAAAGCTGGTTTAAACTTAACTACAAATCAACTTGAGTCTCATTACTTAGCAGGTGGTAATGTTGATCGTGTTGTTGATGCAAACATTGCAGCACAACGAGCTGATATCGATTTACCATTTGAGCGAGGCGCTGCCATTGATTTAGCAGGTAGAGATGTATTAGAAGCAGTACAAATGTCAGTTAATCCAAAAGTTATTGAAACGCCATTTATTGCAGGTGTAGCTATGAATGGTATCGAAGTTAAGGCAAAAGCTCGTATTACCGTACGCGCTAACATAGCAAGACTTGTTGGTGGTGCTGGTGAAGAAACAATCATTGCTAGGGTCGGAGAAGGTATAGTATCTACAATTGGTTCTAGTGAGCATCATACAGAAGTGCTCGAGAATCCAGATAATATTTCAAAAACAGTACTAAGTAAAGGTTTAGACTCTGGAACTGCATTCGAAATTCTCTCTATCGATATTGCCGATGTTGATATTAGCAAAAATATCGGTGCTGATTTACAAACAGAACAAGCACTTGCTGATAAGAACATTGCACAAGCAAAAGCAGAAGAACGTCGCGCAATGGCTGTTGCTTCTGAACAAGAAATGAAAGCGCGTGTTCAAGAAATGAGAGCTAAAGTTGTTGAAGCTGAATCCGAAGTACCTTTAGCTATGGCGGAAGCATTAAGATCAGGCAATATTGGAGTTAAAGATTATTATAACCTTAAAAATATTGAAGCGGATACAGGTATGAGAAATGCAATAAATAAACGCACTGATCAAAACGATGATGAATCACCACAACAATAATGAAGAGGTGATAAGATGAATATTGGCATTATCATTTTCATCATATCTGTGATAATTACAGGTGTTAGCGCATTACGAGATAAAAGTCACGAGGACAGACAAAATCAAAGACCCAATCAAAAACCCTCAAACGAGCAACCTCAAGAAGGTGGTTTCTTTGAAAAATTAGAAAAAACTTTTAAAGAAATTAGTGACGAATTAAATGATGAACCTGAAAAAAAACAGAGTAAACCTTATGAAACTTCATTACCACCACTGAATAAAGATTGGAATGAAAAAGAAAAGAAAAACACATCACATCCTAAAGAAAGACAAAATACTTCACAATCTAAACGTCAAACAACGTCTACTCATGAACATCAAAATATTCCTCAGCCAGATAAGACAACATCAAGAGATGATAATTATGAAAAACTTAAGCAGGAACTTGAACAAGATGTAACTAAAAATTTAATTGATGTACGGAGAGAAATTGATAAAGAAAAAGAAAAGCAACTTGTTATGATTGAGAGAAAAGCTCAAGACATTATCAACGATAAATATCTCTCAGAAAGAACAAAGCGATATCGATTAAAACAACTACTAAATTCTAGGAATGTTGAGAAAAACATGTCGCACTCTGCTTTTCAATATGATAGTGATGAAGTTATTAATGGTATTATTTGGTCAGAAATTTTAAGTAAACCAAAACAGCTTTAATTAATTTTAATTTTTCAAACATTAATCTAAATATTTAAGTATATAAGAGAGTATATTGTAATTTATTACGGTATACTCTCTTTTTAATTTGTCTAAAAACAGGTATTTTAGTAAAATTTAATTAAGATTTAAAATGAATTTTAGCTATGAATGATAATGAGAGTTTAATTCATCATTTATTCATAGCAAGCATGATACAATATTGATGTATCGAGCTATATTTTATATTATGAAATTTATCTCACGTTGATGAAAAATTAAATTTACGTAACTTGAAAAGGAGCGCGTTTATGCCAGGAATAATTCAAATTGACGATATTAATCAATCTCAAGCTTTAATAGGAAATAATGATGAAAACCTAAAAGCGATTGAAGCACATTTTAATGTCGTAATACATGCTAGAGGTCAAGAAATTGCTGTTAAAGGTGAAAAGCTAGAGCATGTTGAAAAAGCAGAATTAGTTCTAAAAAATTTACTTAAAGTAATTGAATTAGGTAATACAATTACGCTTAAAGATGTAGAGGCTGCTATAAAAATGGCCGACAATAATACAATTCATCATTTGTTAGATTTATACGATGAAGAAATTACAAAAGATGCTTATGGTAAAACAATTCGTGCTAAGACTATGGGACAACGTATATATATTAATGCTATGAAGCGTAATGATTTAGTATTCGGCATTGGTCCAGCTGGAACTGGTAAAACCTTTTTAGCAGTCGTATATGCGGCTAAACAACTACGTAAAGGATCTGTTAAGCGTATTGTTCTAACGAGACCTGCTGTTGAAGCAGGTGAATCTCTAGGATTTCTACCAGGTGACTTAAAGGAAAAAGTAGATCCATATTTAAGACCCCTTTACGATGGGTTAAATACTGTTTTAGGTAGGGAGCAAACTCAAAGACTCATCGAACGTGGTGTAATAGAAATTGCACCATTAGCATATATGAGAGGTAGAACCCTAGATGATGCATTTGTTATATTAGATGAAGCTCAAAATACGACACATGCACAAATGAAAATGTTTCTTACCCGCTTAGGATTTGGATCAAAAATGGTTGTCACTGGTGACCAAACTCAAATCGATTTACCAAAAGGGGTAAAAAGTGGTTTAAAAGAAGCGGTAAAAAAACTAAGTGGTGTCAGTGGCATAAGTATTATGAAAATGGATCAAAGCGATGTAGTTAGACATCCACTTGTAAGTAAAATTATTAATCGTTATGAAGGAGTTGAATAAATGTTTACTATAGATTTTAGTGACCATACAGGTATAGTAGAATCGTCTTGGTTTGACCAAATAGATCAATTATTAACATTCGCTAAAAAGAAAGAAAATATTCTTAATGATGCTGAATTATCAGTAACTTTTGTAGATAAAGAGGAAATTCAAAATATAAATAAAGTATATCGTGACAAAGATAAAGTTACTGATGTCATTTCATTTGCTCTAGAAGAAGATGAACCAGAAATAGATTTCAATGACTTTGATATACCACGTGTTCTAGGTGATATTATTATATGTACAGATGTTGCCAAAGAACAAGCAGAAAGCTACGGACACTCCTTTGAGCGTGAATTAGGATTTTTAGCATTACATGGCTTTTTACATTTGCTAGGATATGATCATATGAATGATAATGATGAAAAAGAAATGTTTGGTCGACAAGATGCTATACTTAACGAATTTGGTTTAACTAGAAATTAATATGAAACGTTTTAAATATGCATATGAAGGTTTTCGCGCAATTTTAAAAAAAGACCAAAATTTCTTATTCCACATTTTAGCATCTATAATAGTTATCATATTAGGAATTGTGTTAAATATTGATCGTATAGATTGGATATTAATCATTGTAGCTATAGGACTTGTTTTAAGTTTTGAAGCTATTAATACCTCAATTGAATTTGTTGTCGACTTAATTACAACTGACTATCACGAATATGCAAAATATGCTAAAGATATAGCTGCGTTTAGTGTTGTCATCGTTTCAATCGTTTCAATATGTATTGGGCTAATCGTTTTTATACCATATATATTAGAAATATTTAAGGGAGGAATGTAATGAGTTATCAATCACACTACTTTAAAGAAGTCCGAGAGGCACAAAAAAATGCTTACGCACCATACAGTAACTTTAAAGTTGGTGCTTATTTAAGAACGAAAGATGGTCGGTGTTTTCACGGAGCAAATGTTGAGAACGCTGCATACCCGATGGGGATATGTGCAGAAAGATCAAGTTTAGTAAGCGCTATATCAGAAGGTTATCAACCAGGTGATTTTGAATCCATTACAGTTACTGTCGATGCTGATAAACCCTCGTCCCCATGTGGCGCATGTCGCCAGGTGATGATGGAACTTTGTGATAAAGATATGCCTGTATATATGACCAATCAAAACGGAGATATGATAGAAGCTACAGTTGGTGAATTATTACCATTAGGATTTTCTGGAAAGGATTTAAATTAATGACAGAACATAAATCAGGATTTGTTTCAATAATCGGTAGACCTAATGTAGGTAAATCTACCTTTGTAAACAGAGTAATAGGACATAAAATTGCTATTATGTCAGATAAAGCTCAGACAACTAGAAATAAAATACAAGGTGTGATGACAAGAGATGATGCGCAAATCATCTTTATCGATACACCTGGTATCCATAAGCCTAAACATAAATTAGGAGATTACATGATGAGAGTAGCTAAAAATACACTTTCTGAAATTGATGCTATTATGTTTATGGTTAATGTAAATGAAGATATAGGTAGAGGAGACGAGTATATAATGGAAATGCTAAAAAACGTCAAAACACCTATATTTTTAGTTTTAAATAAAATTGATTTGGTTCATCCAGATACATTGATGCCAAAAATTGAACAATATCAGTCATATATGGATTTTACAGACATAATTCCAATTTCTGCTTTAGAGGGGTTGAATGTTGATCATTTTATTGATGTATTAAAATCTTATTTACCAGAAGGGCCTAAATATTATCCTGACAATCAAATTTCTGACCATCCTGAGCAATTTGTAGTGAGTGAAATCATTAGAGAAAAAATTCTTCATTTGACTAGTGAAGAAATTCCACATGCAATTGGTGTCAATGTCGATCGTATGATTAAAGAGGATGAAGATAAAGTACGTATTGAGGCGACAATTTATGTTGAAAGAGATTCACAAAAAGGTATTGTAATAGGTAAAGGTGGTAAAAAGCTTAAAGAAGTAGGTAAACGTGCACGTAGAGATATCGAAATGTTACTTGGCTCGAAGGTTTATCTTGAATTATGGGTGAAAGTACAACGTGATTGGAGAAATAAGGTTAATTTTATAAGACAAATTGGATATGTTGAAGATCAAGATTAATCAATAGAAGGTTGGTGATCAACTGATGCTAATGAAACAAAAGGGCATCATTATCAAATCTGTTGATTATGGTGAGTCAGATAAAATCATTACAATATTAAATGAATACGGTACTAAAATACCACTAATGGCCAGACGAGCAAAAAAAGTTAAGTCTGGATTTCAAGCAAATACACAGCTTTTCGTATATGGCTTATTTATTTATAATAAATGGCGAGGCATGGGAACACTAAATTCTGTTGATGTGATTAATCAACATTATGAACTCCAACTCGACTTATTTGAAAGTAGCTATGCATCTTTATGTGCTGAAACAATTGACCGATCAATGGAAGAGAATGAGGTTTCAAAATATAATTATGACTTGCTTCAGTTTGTTCTTTCCAAAATTAACGAAGGAACTCCAGCACAATTAATGTCTGTAATCGTCTTATTAAAAAGTATGTCTAAATTTGGATTCACAGCTTCATTTGATCACTGTGCAATTACCGGCATTCAAGATCAATCAAAACTTATAGCGTATAGTTTTAAATATGACGGTGCTATTTCAGAATCTGCATTATATCAGGATCAACATGCTTTTCAGCTCTCTAATCGCACCTTATATCTTCTTAATATCCTACAGCAATTACCCATAAGTAAGATGAATCATCTAAATATTCAGCAAGACATATTAAATGAAATGTCTGAATTACTTATCATGCTTTATCGTGAGTATGCTGGTATGTTTTTTAAAAGTCAAAAATTAATAAACCAATTAAATAGATTAGAAAAAGATTCATTGTGAAAAGATTTCAGAATAAATTTATCATAAAAAGCTCCTATCTGCTGTTGTTAAAACTTAAGATAGGAGCTTTATTCATATTCAAAATTTTTACTTATAAATAAATAGTAAACTAAAATTTAACTTTGTCAGCTAAAAATGTTTCTAGTTCTGATATTGGCATACGTACTTGCTCCATACTATCTCTGTCACGCACTGTTACTTGGTTGTCCTCTAATGAGTCAAAATCAAAAGTGATACAATATGGTGTACCTATTTCATCTTGACGACGATAACGTTTACCAATAGATTGTGATTCATCAAAGTCTATTGCAAAGCTAGAGCTTAGTTGTTCAAAAATTTTAATAGCTTCACTTGATAATTTTTTACTCAATGGTAGTACCGCCGCTTTATATGGTGCTAAAGCTGGGTGGAAATGCATAACTGTACGTGCATCTTTACTACCCTCAACACCTTCTTCAGCATACGCGTCACATAAAAATGCTAAAGTCACACGATCTGCACCAAGAGATGGTTCAATACAATAAGGAATGTATTTTTCGTTAGTTTCAGGATCGTGATATTTAAAATCTTCACCTGAATGTTCACTATGTTGTCTTAAATCATAGTCTGTACGACTCGCAATACCCCACAATTCTCCCCAACCAAATGGGAATTTGTATTCAATATCAGTAGTAGCATTGGAATAGTGTGATAATTCATCTTCATCATGATCTCTAAGGCGCATATTGTCTTCTGAGATGTTTAAATCTGTTAACCATTCACTTGCAAAAGTTTTCCAATAATTTTGCCATTCAATTTCTTCACCAGGTTTACAGAAGAATTCAAGTTCCATTTGTTCGAATTCTCTTGTTCTGAAAATAAAGTTTCCTGGTGTGATTTCATTACGGAATGATTTACCAATTTGACCAATACCAAAAGGTAATTTTTTACGCATAGAACGTTGAACATTTTTATAGTTCACAAAAATACCTTGAGCTGTTTCAGGTCGTAAAAATAATTCATTAGTAGAATCTTCAGTAACGCCTTGGAAAGTCTTGAACATAAGATTAAATTGACGGATATCAGTCCAGTTTGCAGTCTTACTGACCGGACAAACAATTCCTTCATCATCAATAATTTTTTTCATTTCATCAAAACTTAAGCCATCTGCTATAAAGTTTTCGTCACCTTTTTCATTTTGCATATAATCTTCGATTAATTTATCTGCACGATAACGAATTTTACTGTCCTTATTATCGATCATAGGATCATTAAAATTTCCTAAATGTCCTGATGCTTCCCATGTTTTTGGATTCATAAGAATCGCAGCATCAATACCTACATTGTATGGTGATTGCGTAATAAATTTTTGCCACCAAGCTTTTTTAATATTATTTTTTAATTCAACACCTAACGGACCATAATCCCATGTATTTGATAATCCACCATAAATATCACTACCAGGGAATACAAATCCTCTATGCTTCGCAAGTTGTACAATTGTATCCATATTTTTAACCATAAAAGCCTCTCCTTATACATAAAAACGCCCCAAGACAATACACATAGATTATGCAATATTATCTTGGGACGAGTTTAAATTATTTAAAACACATTGTTGAAATAACATGTGTTTATTTACATTTCAACCCGCGGTTCCACCCAAATTAGTGTAAACACTCGCTTTTATAAAAATTTAATCATATGCCAAAATATATTTGTTAAGCTTACACCATCCTTAACTCGCTTATTAATAATTCTAATTGAAATAATTTTTAATAGCAAGTGTTTATATGTATTTGTAGCAATTGAAAATAAAAGTTATAATGAATAAGTATTATAAAGGGGTGAAGACCTATAGAATTAAGTCAAAGACAAGAACAAATAATAGAGATTGTTAAATCGGAAGGACCTATCACGGGCGAGCATATAGCTGAAAAAATCAATTTAACTCGTGCTACATTACGTCCTGACTTAGCTATACTCACGATGTCTGGTTTTATAGAGGCACGTCCTCGAGTAGGTTATTTCTATTCTGGTAAATCTAAAAATAAAATCATAAACGAAAAATTACGAAAATATGTTGTAAAAGATTATATGTCGCATCCTGTTGTCATAAAAGAAAACATGACTGTTTATGATGCTATATGTACCATCTTTTTAGAAGATGTCAGTACATTATTTATTACAAATGAGAATAACGATTTTGTAGGAGTATGTTCTAGGAAAGACTTACTTCGTGCCTCAATGATTGGTGAGGACATACATACAATGCCTATCAGTGTAAATATGACTAGAATGCCTAATGTTTCATATTTAAAAGAACAGGAACTCGTTATTTATGCTGCAAACCAAATGATTGATAAGGAGATAGATTCATTACCAATTGTTAGACCTAAAAAAAACGACAAATTTGAAGTAATAGGTCGCATCTCTAAAACAACAATCACTAAATTATTCGTTTCATTATTTAAAGAATAGGTGGTAAATACATGGATAATATAAAGATAATTGTTGCCTCTGATTCAATTGGTGAAACTGCGGAACTCGTTGCAAGAGCAGGCGTTTCACAATTCAATCCTAAACAATGTAAGCATGAATTCCTTCGATATCCATATATCGAATCATTCGAAAATGTTGATGAAGTCATTCAAGTTGCTAAAGATACGAATGCAATCATTGTTTATACATTAATAAAACCCGAAATTAAAAAGTATATGATATCAAAAGTCAATGAACATGCATTGAAATCTGTTGACATCATGGGTCCACTAATGGAATTGTTATCGAATTCTATAGAAGAAACACCTTATTATGAACCTGGGATGGTTCATCGATTGGACGATGCTTATTTTAAAAAGATCGATGCAATCGAATTTGCTGTTAAATACGATGACGGAAAAGATCCTAAAGGATTGCCGAAAGCAGATATTGTGTTACTTGGCATTTCAAGAACATCAAAAACACCTTTATCTCAATATTTAGCACATAAAAGCTATAAAGTAATGAATATTCCAATAGTACCTGAAGTGACTCCCCCAGACGGTTTATTTAATGTTGATCCATCAAAATGTATTGCGTTAAAAATTAGTGAAGAAAAATTAAATCGTATACGTAAAGAGAGATTAAAACAATTAGGATTAGGTGATAAAGCTAGATATGCAACTGAAGCTAGAATTCAGGAAGAATTAGATTACTTTGAAAAGTTAGTCGATAAGATTGGTTGCCCCGTTATTGATGTTTCAGATAAAGCTATTGAAGAAACAGCAAATGATATTATTCATTTTATCGAAAAAAAATAAATCGAAATGATTTCTTTTCCAATAAATTGAAGGTATAATAATAGAACTTTAATAAGATTGCTATCTTAGAAATGAATGTATTTTATAGGTGGCATTTATAGTTTGAAATATATTTCTTCATTCTTTTAGTAACCACATAAAAATAAAGAATTAGCAATTCTGAATATTGATAGGTGATGTCTTTTGCGTATAGATCAATCCGTCATTGATGAAATAAAAAATAAAACTGATATATTAGATTTAGTTAGTGAATATGTAAAACTTGAAAAAAGAGGACGCAATTATATCGGTTTGTGTCCTTTTCATGATGAAAAGACACCCTCATTTACAGTTTCAGAAGATAAACAAATTTGTCATTGTTTTGGATGTAAAAAAGGTGGTAATGTTTTTCAATTTACGCAAGAAATTAAAGACGTATCATTTGTTGAAGCTGTAAAAGATTTGGGTGAACGAGTGAATATCCAAGTTGATATAGGGCAGAACCAAACAAATTCCTCGACAAAAATTGCGTCTGATGAGTTGAAAATGATTGAGATGCATGAACTCATTAAAGATTATTATCATTATGCTTTAATGAAAACAGTTGAAGGTGAGGAAGCCCTCAATTATTTACATGAACGTGGCTTTACAGATGACCTTATTAAGGAAAGAGAAATTGGGTATGCACCTGATAACTCACATTTTTGTCATGATTTTCTTGAAAAAAAAGGATATGATATAGAACTAGCATTTGAAGCAGGTTTGTTATCTCGTAATGAAGAGAATTTCACATATTTTGATAGATTTAGAAATAGAATTATGTTTCCTTTAAAGAATGGACAAGGACGAATTGTTGGGTATTCAGGACGGACATATACGAATCAAGAACCAAAATATTTAAATAGTCCGGAAACACCTATTTTCCAGAAGCGTAGAATTTTATATAATTTAAATAAAGCACGTAAATTTATTCGAAAACAAGATGAGATTATTTTATTAGAAGGTTTCATGGATGTAATTAAATCAGATTACGCTGGATTAAAACAAGTTGTCGCTAGTATGGGTACCCAGTTATCACAAGAACATATTACTTTTTTACAAAAACTAACGCAAAACGTAACATTAATGTTTGATGGTGATTATGCTGGTAAAGAAGCTACTATAAAAACTGGACAAGCACTGTTGAATCAAGGATTAAATGTGTTTGTGGTTCAACTACCTTCAGGTATGGATCCTGATGATTATATTAGAAAATATGATAACGAACAATTCATAAAATTTGTTCAACAAGACAAACAATCATTTGTGCTATTTAAAGTTAAAATGTATCAAAATGAGATTAATCATAATGATCTTGCATACGAAAAACATTTTAAAGAAACTGTGCGAGACCTTTCTTTAGTCAATTCAGGTATTATTCGTAATAAACTTATTCAAAACATAGCTGATATATTTAAAGTTAGTCCAGAAACCATTCAATATGAGTTAGATGCAACTTATCAACATCAGATGCCGTCGAACACTTATCCTACTTTTCAAGATGAGCCAAGTAAACAACAATTAATACTCGGTCATCTGACTAAAAATGAGAAAGCAGAAAGAGCTTTAATTAAGCATTTAATGAAGGATAAAGATACTTTTTTGAATTATTATCAAAAAGTTGTACCAGAAGACTTTACAAATAGCTATTTAAAGCGTATATTTAGTTATTTGTACGACTATTATTCAAAAAATGATTATTATACAATTAGCGATATGATGCAATATATTGAATCTAATGAATTGAGAGAAGTTCTTATTGAATTAGATCAATATCATCTAAATGATGAACCTTATGAAAACGAAATAGAGGACTATATTCAAATTATTAAAAATAATAATAACGAAGATTCTTTAGAAAGTTTGAATTATAAATTAAGGGAAGCATCACGTATTGGAGATTCAGAATTACAAAAATATTATTTGCAACTTATCGTTAACAAAAATAAAAATCGAATGTAAAAGCAATATTTAAAAGGATTTA
Organism: Staphylococcus sp. HMSC068G11; assembly: GCF_001815825.1. Classification (NCBI taxonomy): domain Bacteria; kingdom Bacillati; phylum Bacillota; class Bacilli; order Caryophanales; family Staphylococcaceae; genus Staphylococcus; species Staphylococcus sp. HMSC068G11. Next base: position 190,642 of record NZ_KV822056.1, on the reverse strand, counting down.
ATTTAAAATTCAAGAGCAGTTAATCGAATATGGTTACTTTAATTATTTAACGGGTAAATTTGTTATATCAGAAATTCTAAAGTGTATATTTATTCAATTGAACACCACTTATTTAAGCTAATATCACTTGATTTTCACTTACTCAGTGTAATCTAGTGATTATTTAGAATATACAAATCATATTAAATTGATATAATATATAATTATTAATAGATTATCAGTATTTACTAAAATCGGGAGGCCTTTTCATGTCTGACAACCAAGTTAAAATTAAAAAGCAAACAATTGATCCGACTTTAACACTAGAAGATGTTAAAAAACAATTAATTGATAAAGGAAAAAAAGAAGGTCATTTAAGTCACGAAGAAATCGCTGAAAAACTACAAAATTTTGAAATGGACTCAGATCAAATGGATGATTTCTTCGACCAATTGAATGACAATGACATTACACTTGTCAATGAAAAAGATAGTTCTGACACGGATGATAAAATCAATCCTAATGATTTGAGTGCCCCTCCTGGTGTCAAAATCAATGACCCAGTGCGTATGTATTTAAAGGAAATTGGTAGAGTTAATCTTTTAAGTGCTCAAGAAGAAATTGAGCTTGCAAAAAGAATTGAACAAGGTGATGAAATTGCTAAATCACGATTAGCTGAAGCAAACTTGCGTTTAGTTGTTAGTATTGCTAAACGTTATGTTGGTCGCGGAATGTTATTCTTAGATTTGATTCAAGAAGGTAACATGGGCTTAATTAAAGCTGTGGAAAAATTTGATTTTAGCAAAGGATTTAAATTTTCAACATATGCCACTTGGTGGATTAGACAAGCTATTACACGAGCAATTGCTGACCAAGCGCGTACAATTCGAATACCAGTACACATGGTAGAAACGATTAATAAATTGATTCGTGTTCAACGTCAATTATTGCAAGATTTAGGCAGAGATCCAGCTCCTGAAGAAATTGGAGAAGAAATGGATTTACCACCAGAAAAAGTCAGAGAGATTTTAAAAATTGCACAAGAACCCGTTTCCTTAGAGACGCCAATCGGTGAAGAAGATGATAGTCATTTAGGAGACTTCATAGAAGACCAAGAAGCTCAAAGTCCATCTGATCATGCAGCATACGAATTGTTAAAAGAACAATTAGAAGATGTTTTAGATACACTTACTGACAGAGAAGAAAATGTTTTACGTTTACGTTTCGGTTTAGATGATGGACGAACAAGAACACTAGAAGAAGTTGGAAAAGTATTCGGTGTAACACGTGAAAGAATTCGTCAGATTGAAGCAAAAGCTTTAAGAAAACTAAGACATCCTAGCCGAAGTAAACGTCTTAAAGATTTCATGGATTAAATTAAAGGAATAAGACTTTGGCGTTTGAATTATTAATTAATAGTAATGTCGTTTAACTAAATCATCACACTAAAGTAGGGTGGGATAGTGAATTCAAATTTCTTATTACTGAATTCTATCCTACTCTTTTTTAATACATATAAGGAGTTTAAAAATGATTAACCTTAACCAAAGATTATCAATTGTATGCTCATTTATTAAAAGAGGAACATTGGCTGATATTGGCTCAGACCACGCATATCTACCTATATATGCAATTCAAAACGACTTATGCACAAAAGCAATAGCAGGGGAAGTTATTCAAGGACCTTATAAGGCCGCTAAAAGAAATATTGCAAATTATGAATTAAATCAACTGGTTGATGTACGTCTAGGCGATGGTCTAAGCGTTATAAACGCAGAAGATCAAATTGATAATATAACTGTTTGTGGTATGGGAGGACCATTAATTGCAAAAATTTTAAACGATGGGAAAGATAAATTAGTTAACCAGCCAAGACTCATACTACAAAGTAATATACAAACTCAAGCATTAAGACAAACTCTTAACAAACTCTCATATGAAATCGTTGATGAAAGAATCATTGAGGAAAAGGGTCACATATATGAAATCGTGGTAGCTGAGTTTAATAATAACTTAGTTAAATTAAATATATTACAAGAAAAATTCGGACCATTTTTACTTAGAGATTGTAATAACATTTTTCAAAAAAAATGGAAAAGAGAGTTACAAGCACTGCGTGATATAAAATCTCAATTGAATTCAACTTCACATCATGAGAGACTAAAAGAAATAGAAGATGAAATCAACTTAATACAAGAGGTGTTAATTAATGAAAATTAGTGAACTGATGAAAATTTTAAATAATCACGTTCCATTTCATCAAGCTGAATCATGGGATAATGTAGGATTATTAATTGGTAATGATAATTTAGATATTACAGGTATTCTGACAACTCTCGACTGCACCGATGATGTTGTTAACCAAGCAATTGAACTTAATACTAATACCATCATTGCTCATCATCCACTTATTTTCAAAGGAGTAAAACGCATTGTTGAAGATGGATATGGTAGTATTATTCGTAAACTTATCCAAAATAATATCAATCTTATAGCATTACACACTAACCTTGATGTACATCCTGAAGGTGTCAATCGAATGTTAGCGCATCAATTAGGTTTAGAGAACATATCCATGATTAATACAAATAGCTCATATTATTACAAAGTTCAAACTTTTATACCTAAAAATTATGTTGAAATCTTCAAAGACAGTTTAAACGAACTTGGATTAGCTAAAGAAGGTAATTACGAATATTGTTTCTTTGAAAGTGAAGGTAAAGGACAATTTAAACCAGTAGGTGATGCAAGCCCTTATATAGGGAAGTTAGATAGTATCGAATATGTTGATGAAATAAAACTTGAGTTTATGATAAAAAGCAATGAATTAGAAATAGCTAAGCGAGCTATTTTAGATAATCACCCATACGAAACACCAGTTTTTGATTTTATTAAAATGAACAAAGAAAGTGAGTATGGATTAGGGATTATTGGACAATTAAACAAAACTATGACTTTAGATGAATTCTCTGAATATGCAAAAAAACAACTCAATATACCAAGCGTACGATATACAGGTCAACATGATAGTCCAATTAAGAAAGTAGCAATCATAGGCGGTTCAGGTATAGGATTTGAGTATAAAGCTAGCCAACTTGGAGCAGACGTTTTTGTTACTGGTGACATTAAACACCATGATGCTCTAGATGCTAAAATCCAAAATGTAAATTTATTAGACATCAATCATTATAGTGAGTATGTTATGAAAGAAGGATTAAAAGAATTATTAGCAAAATGGTTATTTAAATATGAAAATCAATTTCCGATATATGCCTCTGAAATCAACACAGATCCATTTAAATATAAATAAATGTTATTGATAAACATTTAAAGGAGAACAAATTATGTCAAAACATCCATTTGAACACTTTAATTTAGATGAGAATTTAATTGAAGCTGTTAAAAATCTTAATTTTGAAAAACCAACCGAAATCCAAAATAGAATCATACCGAGAATTCTTAAAGGAACAAATTTAATAGGACAATCTCAAACTGGAACTGGAAAATCACACGCTTTTCTCTTACCATTAATTCAACTTATAGAAAGTGACATTCAAGAGCCACAAGCCATAGTAGTAGCTCCAACACGTGAACTTGCTCAGCAACTTTATCAAGTTGCTATGCATTTAGTAAAATTCAAAAAAGGTATAAATGTAAAACTTTTCATTGGTGGCACCGATTTAGAAAAAGATAAACAACGATGTAGCCATCAACCACAACTCATTATTGGTACACCAACAAGAATTAATGATTTAGCACATTCAGGTTATCTTCATGCACATTTAGCCTCATATTTAATTATAGATGAAGCGGATTTAATGATTGACCTGGGTCTCATTGAAGATGTTGACCATATTGCAGCGAGATTAGATGATGAAAATGCTCATCTAGCGGTATTTAGTGCAACAATACCTAAATCATTACAACCATTTTTAAATAAATATTTAAGTCAACCAGAATTTGTAGAAGTAGATGGTAAAGCTCATAATAAAGAAAATATCGAATTTTATCTAATTCCTACAAAAGGTTCTGCCAAGGTAGATAAAACATTGGAACTGATAGATATATTGAATCCTTATCTATGTATTATTTTCTGTAACAGTCGTGAAAATGCCGATGAATTGGCAGACACTTTAAATAAAGAAGGAATTAAAATAGGTATGATTCATGGTGGTTTAACACCAAGAGAACGTAAACAACAAATGAAAAGAATAAGAAATTTAGATTTTCAATTTGTCATTGCAAGCGATCTTGCTTCTAGAGGAATAGACATTGAAGGCGTAAGTCATGTTATTAATTTCGATGTACCCAATGACATCGATTTCTTCACACATCGCGTAGGTCGAACAGGAAGAGGTAATTATAAAGGAGTAGCCATTACATTATATAGTCCTGATGAAGAAAGTAATATTACTCTTATCGAAGACAGAGGTTATAAATTTAAAAATGTAGATATCAAGAATGGTGAATTAAAACCGATTAAGGCACACAATATGCGTAGATCAAGACAACGTAAAGATGATCATTTAACCAATGAAGTTAAACACAAAGTAAGAAGTAAATCAAAACGTAAAGTTAAACCAGGGTATAAAAAGAAATTTAAACATGAAGTTGAAAAAATGAAACGTCAAGAAAGAAAGCAGTATAGTAAAAAGCAAAAAAGACAAAAACGAAAAACTAATAAAGGATAGGTGAAATGAATGTTACTAGGATCACATGTTTCAATGAGTGGCAAAAAAATGCTGCAAGGGTCGGCAGAAGAAGCACATAAATATGGTGAATCCACATTTATGATTTATACAGGTGCACCACAAAATACAAGACGTAAAAATATTGAAGATTTAAATATCGAAAAAGGCCAACAGGCAATGAAAACATATGGTTTATCAAATATTGTTGTACATGCACCATATATCATTAACATTGCAAATACAACCAAACCTGAAGTATTTAATTTAGGAGTCGACTTTCTACAAAAAGAAATCGAAAGAACTCAAGCACTTGGAGCAAAAGATATTGTACTACATCCTGGGGCGCATGTCGGAGCAGGTGTAGATAAAGGAATCCAAAAAATTATTGAAGGACTTAATGAAGTACTCACACATGATAATGATGTAAGAATAGCACTTGAAACTATGGCGGGTAAAGGAACAGAAGTAGGGAGATCTTTTGAAGAAATTGCTCAAATAATTGATGGTGTTACACATAATGATCGCTTATCAGTATGTTTTGATACGTGCCACACTCATGATGCCGGATATAACGTCAAAGAAGATTTCGATGGTGTACTAGAAAAATTCGACAATATAATTGGAGTAGATCGAATTAAAGTAGTACATGTTAATGACAGTAAAAACCTAAGAGGTGCACAGAAAGATCGTCACGAAAATATCGGCTTTGGTCATATTGGCTTTGATGCACTTAATTACGTAGTGCATCATGATACTTTTAAAAATATTCCAAAAATATTAGAAACTCCATATGTTGGTGAAGATAAAAAAAATAAAAAACCACCGTATAAATTAGAAATAGACATGTTAAAATCACAAGAATTTGATCCAGACCTCAAGAACAAAATTTTAAATCAATAAAATAGTTATAAAATCAAGCCATTCATCGTCTTTTCATTCAGTGAATGGCTTAATTATTTCATCATGTTAAATAAAAATAATATCTTTTTAATTACGACTATCAAGTCATTAGACTAATTATAGAACAACCAAAACTATATGTAATTTAAAATAGTCGTAAACATTACTATTTACATAAAAATTAATAAGTTGTATAGTTATATGCGAGGTGAAAACCATGACAACGCCAGTTTTTGAATTACGAAATTTAGATTATTATTTCGATAATAAGCATGTATTAGAGAACATAAATATCAAAATTAATAAGGGCGAATTTTTAGCAATTGTTGGTCCAAACGGGGCAGGTAAATCTACTTTACTAAAAGTCATATTAGGGCTATTGCCTATACAAAAAGGGGAGATAATTGTTGAAGGAAAACCATTTAAAGGTAATAAATCTTCATTGAAAATTAGCTATGTCTCTCAGAAAGCTTCTGCCTTCAATGCAGGTTTCCCAGCTAGTGTAAAGGAAGTTGTTTTAAGTGGTCTGACTAAAACCAAAAAAATATTTCAAAGATTCAATAAAAGTGATTATCAAAAAGTCAAAAAGGTATTAGAGAGATTAAATATATCTCATTTAATAAATAAAAATATAGCTGAACTATCTGGCGGACAACAACAACGTGTACTTATTGCTAGAGCACTTATTTCTAACCCAAGTGTGCTAGTGTTAGATGAACCTACAAACGGAATTGATGCAAAACATGTAAGCGAATTTTACGATACACTTGATAAATTAAAAAAGCAGGGGATTACAATAATTTTAGTCACCCATGATATTGGCGTTGTAGCAGATACCGCTACAGAAGTAGCATGTTTAAATAAACATCTTCATTTCCATGGTTCTACAGAAGCATTCAAGTCTTTAGATGAAGTGGAAATTTCAAAAATTTATGGTCATCCTATTCAATTTGTTGATCATCAACACAACCGAACATGTTGTAATGAGGGAAATGAATAAATTTATATTAGAAACAAAGAGGAAGTGTAACTTTTGATAGATGCGTTATTAAATTTTGATTTTATTAGATATTCTTTGATTAGCGGTCTGCTTATTGGCTTTATCGCACCATTAATAGGTGCATTTATTGTAGTTCGAAGACTATCATTAATTGCTGACGCTTTGAGCCACGTGACATTAGGTGGCATTTCCTTTGGTATGTTTTTGCTTACCATTATTCCCGTATTCTCAGTAATAAACCCTATGTGGTTTGGTATTCTTTTTGCTGTTATTGGAGCGTTATTAATTGAAAAATTAAGAACTTCATTTTCTAATTATCAAGAAATTGCAATTCCTATTATAATGAGTGCTGGTATTGCCCTAAGTGCTATTTTTATTTCTCTAGCAGATGGTTTTAATCAAGAAATCGTAGGCCTACTATTTGGATCAATTAGTGCAGTAAATATTAGTGATTTAACTACAATTATTATCATTACAATAATTGTTCTCATATTTATTGTTTTATTTTATAAAGAATTATTTATTTTATCATTTGACGAAGAATATAGTAAGGTCATAGGTATACCAAAGTGGATTCAATTTTTGTTTATAGTAATTGTTGCAATGGTTATATCTGCATCAATGAGAGTTGTAGGTATATTATTAGTAAGCGCGTTAATAACTCTTCCTATAGCAATTTCAATGAGAATAACTAAAGGATTTAAACAATTAATAGCATTAAGTATTATATTAGGAGAACTGTCTGTAATTCTAGGATTAATTATAGCTTTTTACATGAATATATCACCTGGTGGTGTCATTGTTGTACTATTAGTAGTAATGCTCATACTAACGATGACTATTCAGAAGTTAAAAATTAAGTTCAAAAAGGGAGTCGTTTAAGAATGAATACAAATGATGCAATTAAAGTTTTAAAAGAAAACGGACTTAAATACACTGATAAACGTAAAGATATGCTAGATATCTTTGTTAAAGAGGATAAATATTTAAATGCTAAACATATTCAACAACAAATGGATAAGGACTATCCTGGAATATCATTTGATACTGTATACAGAAATCTTCATTTATTTAAAGATTTAGGCATTATAGAGAGTACCGAATTAGATGGAGAAATGAAATTCAGAATCGCATGCACAAATCATCACCATCATCATTTTATTTGCGAAAATTGCGGAGAAACTAAAGTGATTGATTTTTGTCCAATTGAAAAGATTAAAAGTCAATTACCCAATGTAAATATTCATACTCATAAACTAGAAGTGTATGGTATTTGTGAAGAATGTCAACGTAAAGCAAACTAAAAAACATTCGGATCATAATACTGGCAGATTTCATCATTTCAATTTAAGATTTTCGGTCATGGAATTTTAAATATTTAATATAAAATGAATACTCATGATTTGTAGCAAAAGAACCTAGTGATAATAACTGAGGTTCTTTTACTAATTATAGGCCATTAGTCGTATTTATTAAAATTTATGTATTTTTATGTTTAATCTTCACAAATTTGAGATATATTTATAGTATATCAATTAGTAGATTTAGAAAAATATTAAGAAGATTCACATTAACAATTTTGATAAATTGTAGTGTGGGTCGGGAAAACAATTCAGCAATTAAAACTTTTTTGAAAGCATATTCTTTGTTGCTTATAAATCTACTTGTTATGATATAATTATAGACAATTTAGGAGGATGATTATTTATGGCTTTTGAATTACCAAATTTACCTTATGCATATGATGCATTAGAACCACACATCGACAAACAAACTATGGAAATTCATCATGACAAACACCATAACACATATGTTACAAAATTAAATTCAGCAGTTGAAGGGACAGATTTAGAAGCTAAATCAATCGAAGAAATTGTTGCTAATTTAGATAGTGTGCCATCTAATATTCAAACAGCTGTTCGTAATAATGGCGGTGGACACCTTAACCATTCATTGTTCTGGGAACTATTATCACCAAATTCTGAAGAAAAAGGTGAAGTTGTAGATAAAATAAAAGAACAATGGGGTTCTTTAGACGAATTTAAAAAAGAATTTGCAGATAAAGCTGCAGCACGCTTTGGTTCAGGATGGGCTTGGTTAGTTGTAAACAATGGACAATTAGAAATTGTTACAACACCAAATCAAGATAATCCAATTACTGAAGGAAAAACACCAATTTTAGGTTTAGATGTTTGGGAGCATGCTTATTATCTTAAATATCAAAATAAACGCCCAGACTATATCAATGCATTCTGGAATGTTGTTAACTGGGAAAAAGTTAATGAATTATATAATGCAACTAAATAATCAATATTAAATAACTTTAGAACATAGAAATTCTAAAAATCAGTTTAAACAATACCTTATATTTTTTGTTGTAGCCCTTAGATGATTGTCATCTAAGGGCTAATTACATATAAAACTAAATACTATCTACAACACGTGAGAAATGAGATTCATTACTTAATATCCATTTTTATTAAAATCTAAATTAACATAAAAGTATATACATTTAGTTTGAATTACAATACTGATGAAACCGATGTAAAAATTTTTATTATTGATTATTGTTTAAAAGTATATTTATAAATTTGATTATCAATTGATAAAGGAATTTTTCTGCGTCTCTTTTTTGTTAAAATGATAGAAAAATAATCTAATATCATATATCATTTGTATGAGAGACTTTGAATAGAGGTAGGTTGTTTTGCTGAAAAGATTAAAAGAAAAAACAAATGATGAAAAAATGAGAAACACCATGAATAAAAGAATCAATTTCATATTTGGATTTATAGTATTTATCTTTGCTATAGTCGTATTGAGATTAGGTTATTTACAAATAGCACAAGGATCTCATTACAAACAATTAATCAAAAACGATGAAAATATAACTGTTAATGAATCAGTACCAAGAGGCCGAATACTAGATAGAAATGGCAAAGTACTAGTTGATAATGCTTCAAAGATGTCTATTACATACACTAGAAACCGTAAAACTTCACAAAAGGAAATGTTAAATACTGCTAAGAAACTGACAGATTTAATTAAAATGGATACGGATAAAATTACTGAGAGAGATAAAAAGGATTTTTGGATTCAAATGTATCCGTCATCTGCTAAAAAGTTAATGAGAAAAGAACAATTAATGTTAGAAGATGGCAGTATTTCACAAGAACAATTTGATACACAATTAAGAAATAAAATAGGAAAAAAACAATTAAAACAGTTAACTAAAAAAGATTTGCAAGTTTTAGCAATTTATCGGGAAATGAATGCTGGGTCAACTCTAGATCCTCAAACAATTAAAAATGAAGACGTAAGCGAGAAAGAATATGCAGCCGTATCACAACAACTTTCTAAATTACCTGGTGTAAACACTACAATGGATTGGGATAGAAAATACCCATACGGTGATACTTTAAGAGGTATATTTGGAGATGTGTCGACTTCGACTGAAGGTATACCTAAAGAATTAACCGAACAATATTTATCAAAAGGTTATTCACGTAATGATCGTGTCGGTAAATCTTATCTTGAATATCAATACGAAGATGTTCTTAAAGGCACGAAGAAACAAATGAAATATACAACTGATAAATCTGGTAGAGTAATAAGTTCAGAAGTACTTAATCCTGGTTCAAGAGGTCATGATTTACAATTAACTATAGATATTGATTTACAGAAAAAAGTAGAATCTTTATTAGAAAAACAAATTTCTAAGTTACGTAGTCAAGGTGCTAAGGATATGGACAATGCGTTAATGGTTGTCCAAAATCCTAGAAATGGAGACATACTTGCTATGGCAGGGAAGCAAATTGATAAGCAGGGTAAACTCAAAGATTATGATATTGGCAACTTTACAGCTCAATACACGGTCGGTTCTTCAGTAAAAGGAGGAACATTATTAGCTGGGTACCAAAATAAAGCTATTAATGTTGGAGAAACTATGGTAGATGAGCCATTAAAATTCCAAGGTGGTTTAACCAAACGATCATATTTTAATAAAAATGGTCATGTATCTATCGATGATAAACAAGCACTTATGCATTCATCAAACGTATACATGTTTAAAACCGCACTTAAATTAGCAGGTGACCCCTATACTTCAGGTATGTCATTACCTAATAATATAGCAGATGCGGGTCGTAAATTGCGTAAAGGGTTAAATCAAGTAGGTCTTGGCTTAAAAACAGGCATTGACTTACCGAACGAAACGCCAGGCCAAATAGAGCCCTTAACTAATAATCCTGGTAACTATTTAGACTTAGCTATTGGACAATACGACACATATACACCACTTCAGTTGTCCCAATACGTATCAACTATTGCAAATGATGGCTATAGAATTCAACCACATATTGGATTGTCTATTTATGAATCTACTAATAAAGATGAAACTGGCCCATTAAAACGTAAAATTAAGGGTAATGTTTTAAATAAGGTAAATAACTCAAGTGACGAAATTAAAGAAGTTCAAGAAGGATTTAAAATGGCTTTCAATGAAAAGCAAGGTACGGGTTATGCTAGTTTTAGAAATACTGTAGTACCTTCAGCTGGTAAAACAGGTACTGCTGAAGTTTTTCAAGATGGAGAACCTAGAGTTAATTCAACATATATCGGTTATGCACCCGTCGATAATCCTAAATTATCTTTTTCAATTGTCTACACAAATCAACCTGTTCCACCACCTTGGTTAAATGGTGGAGACTTAGGTAGAGACGTAATCAACTACTATTTTAAAGATAAAGATAATAAAGATGACTCTCGATCTAATAACGAAGAGAAAGAAGATTAATTTAAATTGTCAACTTAACTAATCATAAAATTATACTTTGCAATTAGTTAAGTAATTGGTATAATAAATAAGTCGTATTTTGAAAAGGTAAGGAGGAGAAATTCATGCGCGTAAACGTTACATTAGCTTGTACAGAATGTGGAGATAGAAATTATATCTCAACAAAAAACAAAAGAAATAATCCTGAACGTGTAGAAATGAAAAAATATTGTTCACGTGATAATAAACATACTTTACATCGTGAAACTAAATAATTAATGTTTTTAAATTTGTACATGACGATATAAAATCGATTTAATCCCTTTAAAGTAACCACTTATAAAAGTGAAAACTTTGAAGGGATTTTTCATTTACTTTTTGTCTTTAAATACCAACTTAATGACATTAGTTACTATAAACGTTATAATGTTAAGTGAACGAAATGGGTGAATAAAATGGATAAAAAGGGACTACGTAGAAATATAATTAAAAAGATGAAATCTTACGACAAAGTACAAAAACATTTGGCTGATGAATGGTTGGCTAAGAAATTATATCAAAGTGAAGCTTATCGCAAAGCTAACAAAATTGGTATTGTTTTATCGATGCCTCATGAAGTTAATACATATCCAATTATTACTTATTCGCTACATAATAATAAAAAAATTTTTGTTCCTGAAACAAATTATCAACAGCAAGAAATGACTTTTAAACAATTATTATCAATTGAGGATATCGAGAAAGATGGCAAAGGTATTTATCATTCTATTTCCCCGGTCGGTACAACGAATAAAATGGACTTAATTGTAGTACCTGGGGTTGCATTTGATAAATTGGGCTATCGAATAGGTTATGGTGGTGGTTATTATGACCGATTCCTGAGCCAACATAGAAGTAATACAGTTAGTTTACTATATGATTTTCAGTTAGCCCAATTCAATATAGAACCACACGATCAACCTGTAGAGCAATTAATTATTTATCACAATAAAGTGGTGGAGGAATAAATGAATATTAATAAACTTTATTGGAAGGCCTTATATTACTGGATTAGGTATCTTAATTATAATGTAATTTATCGTGATAAAGGGGACGATGAAATATGGTTGTATCATAAGAGAAAACATTCCATTGTTGTTTTTAGAAAAAATGTTACATCTACCCAAGAGATTAGGTTTGATAAATCAAAAATTATGGAACGACCTGAAGAAATACAACAATTCATCGGTTATATACCTGAATCTTATGAATTTTATTATTTTACGGATAAAGAGCTTTCAAAAGAAAATTTAAATGAAGAAAAACCAACTAAACTGAAATTTAAAATTTTAAGCAATGAGCAAAGCTTAAAGTCACTCCCTATAAACTTTTTACTTATAAAAATGCTAATTAATAATGAAGATAAAAAGACTTATCTTTATTACAAAAGAAAAGTTTTGACACAAAATCTTGTTGATAAACATATGCAACGTTTTACCCCTATTACATATACACTTATCTTAATTAATATTGTGATATGGTTATGTATGATTTTATACTTAAATCGATTTTCTGATGTTAAACTATTAGAAGTAGGTGGACTTGTTCATTTTAATGTTGTACATGGAGAATGGTATAGACTTATTTCGTCAATGTTCTTACATTTTAATTTCGAACACATTTTAATGAATATGCTTTCTCTATTTATTTTTGGTAAAATTGTCGAATCAATCATTGGTTCATGGCGAATGCTAATAATTTATATTATATCCGGATTATATGGAAATTTTGTTTCTCTATCTTTTAATACGTCTACAATTTCAGTCGGTGCTAGTGGAGCAATATTTGGCTTAATTGGTTCTATTTTTGTGATTATGTATTTAAGCAAGAATTTTAATAAAAAAATGATTGGCCAGTTATTAATTGCATTGGTTGTTTTAATCGGTTTTTCACTTTTTATGTCTAATATTAATATAATGGCACACTTAGGTGGATTTATCAGTGGTGTATTAATTACATTAATAGGCTATTATTTCAAAACACATCGCTCTTTATTTTGGGCATTTTTGATTGTATTTTTACTTATATTCATTGTTTTACAAATTAGAATATTTACTATAAGTGAGGATAATATCTATGATAAATTAATTCGGGATGAAATGATTAAAGGTAATTATAGCGAAGCAAAACATGTTGTAAAGCAAACACTTAATAATAATTACGCCGATGATGAAACATATTACCTTAGTGGTTTGATTACTGCAACTAAGAGCTCGCAAGCAGAGGCCGTATCAGAATGGGAAAGAGGTTTAAGAAAATTTCCAAATTCAGGTGTACTTAATTATGAATTAGCTATAGCTAATCGTTCTTTAAGTGATGATAAAAAGGCTTTAAAATATATAAAAAAAGCTGTAGCAATTAATCCTAATAATAAAAAATATGTTAATTTAAAAAAAGAGTTGAGTAAATCTAATGACGCGAAAAATTAAAAATTTTTATGACGTGTTACAATTACTTAAAACATATGGTTTCATTATCTATTTTAAAAATCCAGATGATATGTATGAAATGATGATACAAGAGATTAAATCCTTATATAGTTATCAATTGTTAACGAAGGATGAATATCTGAATTGTATACTGATAATAAATCAAAGAAGGAATGAAAAATAATGACAGATATTATTTTAGCTGCCGATATAGGCGGAACAACTTGTAAATTGGGGATATTTGACAAGGATTTAGAACAATTGCATAAATGGTCTATTGATACTGATACAAGTGACCACACTGGTGAGTTACTTTTAAAAAACATTTATGATTCTTTTACTGAAAAGGTTGCAGAATTTAAATATGATTTTAACAATGTTGTTGGAGTCGGTATTGGTGTTCCTGGACCTGTTGATTTTGATACTGGAGTTGTATACGGAGCTGTTAATTTACATTGGCCAGGTAGTGTCAATGTAAGAGAAATTTTCAAACAATATGTTAATTGTCCAGTTTATGTTGATAATGATGCTAATGTTGCTGCATTGGGAGAAAAACATAAAGGTGCCGGTGAAGGTGCTGATGATGTAGTAGCAATTACTTTAGGTACCGGACTTGGTGGAGGTATAATTTCTAATGGAGAAATCGTACATGGACACAATGGGTCAGGCGCTGAAATTGGACATTTAAGAGCTGATTTTGATCAACGTTTTCAATGCAATTGTGGTAAATCAGGGTGTATAGAAACAGTTGCTTCTGCTACTGGTGTAGTAAATTTAGTTAATTTCTATTATCCTAAATTAACGTTTAAATCATCAATTTTACAACTTATTAAAGATAACCAAGTAACAGCAAAAGCTGTATTTGATGCAGCTAAAGCCGGTGATCAATTCTGTATATTTATAACTGAAAAAGTTGCAAATTATATCGGCTATTTATGCAGTATCATTAGCGTTACTAGTAATCCAAAATATATTGTTCTAGGAGGGGGCATGTCTACTGCCGGACTTATCCTTATAGAAAATATTAAAACTGAATATCGTAATTTAACTTTTACTCCAGCTCAAAATAATACTGAGATAGTACAAGCTAAATTAGGGAATGATGCTGGTATTACTGGTGCAGCTGGACTTATCAAAACATATATCATAGATAAAGAGGGTGCTAAATAATGGCAATTGTTGATGTAGTAGTTATTCCAGTAGGAACAGAGGGTCCTAGTGTAAGTAAATATATAGCAGAAATCCAAACAAAGTTAAATGAATTTAAACAACAAGGGAAAATTGATTATCAATTAACACCAATGAATACATTAATCGAAGGTGATTTGAAAGATCTTTTTGAGGTGATTCAAGCGATTCATGAATTACCTTTTGATAAAGGATTAGATAGAGTTTGTACAAATATTAGAATTGATGATCGTCGAGATAAATCAAGAAAAATGAATGATAAATTAAAATCAGTACAAAAACATCTAGACCATAGTGGTGAATTATAATGCGAATTTCAAATTTAACATTAGGAATCGTTGACACTAATACGTACTTCATTGAGAATGAAGAAAATGTAATATTAATCGATCCCTCAAGTGAAAGTCAAAAAATAATTAAAAAATTAAATCAAATCAATAAACCTTTAAAAGCAATTTTATTAACACATGCACACTATGATCATATCGGAGCATTAGATGATATTATTGAAAAATATCAGGTTCCAGTTTATATGAGTAAAGATGAGTTTGATTTTTTAACTGATCCAGATAAAAATGGCTCATCTAAATTTACACAATATGGTTTATCTAAAATAGAAAGTCACGCAAATCCATTAAGTTTATCAGAGGGTCCTGCAGAGATTGAAGGATTTAAATTCAAAGTATTACATACGCCTGGTCATTCTCCAGGTAGTCTTAGTTTTGTTTTTAATGACTTTGCTGTTGTTGGCGATACTCTGTTCAAAAATGGTATCGGTCGTACAGACCTTTATAAGGGAGATTATGAAACATTAATTGATTCAATAAAAGATAAATTATTTGAATTAGAAGGTGATATGCCACTTTTCCCTGGACATGGGCCTTACACCACAGTTGACGATGAGCAACTCAATCCTTTTATAAATGGTTAATATTAGAGAGTAAAAAAATCGCCTCCTACGTTTATATATGTAGGAGGTGATTTTTTTGAAAATTTTATTTGAACAGATTATCAATCATGCAATTAAGCAAGAAGCAAGTGACATACACTTTATACCATGTGAGGAACACACTATAATTAAGCTAAGAATTAAAGATGAGCTCACAATATATGATACACTTTCATTTCCAATTTATAAAAAATTACTTATATACATGAAGTTTCAATCTGGGTTAGATGTATCAACACAGCATAGGGCACAAAGTGGTAGATATAGTTATAAGATGAAGCGTTTATATTATTTAAGAATCTCTACATTACCGTTATCATTAGGCAATGAAAGTTGTGTAATTCGTATAGTACCTCAATACTTCCAAACTAAACGAGAATCATATGAATTTAAAGATTTTAAACATTTCATGAAAAAGAAACAAGGTCTACTTTTGTTTAGTGGGCCAACTGGCTCTGGCAAAAGTACTTTAATGTACCAAATGGTCCTTTATGCACATCAAAATTTGAATTTAAATGTAATATCAGTTGAAGATCCAGTAGAACAAATACTCAATGGAATCACACAAATATCAGTTAATGAAAAGGCAGGTATAAATTATGAAAGCTCTTTCAAAGCCATTTTAAGGTGTGATCCGGACGTAATTTTAATTGGTGAAATCAGAGATTCTACCGTAGCTAAATACGTGATTCAAGCCAGTTTAAGTGGACATTTAGTTTTGTCGACAATGCACGCGAATGATTGCAAGGGAGCATTATTACGATTATTAGAAATGGGTATTTCTGTCCAAGAGTTGTGCCAGGCAATCAATTTAATTTCTAATCAAAGATTAATCACTACTACTACAAATACTCGTCAACTAGTATCGGAATTAATGTTTCAAAGCCAAATCAATTATTTTTTTGAACATAATCATTCTTTACCTAAAAATTTCACAAAATTATCTACACATTTAAACAAAATGTCTAAAGAAGGTGTTATATGTGAAGAAGTTGTCGATAAATACATTTAAATATAAGAGGAATAAATATCTTACTGAAATACAATCAATAGACTTATTACAGAGATTACATCAGCTTTTAAGTCACGGATTCACTTTATATCAAAGTTTTAAATTTTTAAACTCTTATTTTAAATATAAAGAACGAACAATAAATGAAAAGATTATCCAACATCTACAAAACGGCGCTACATGTTATGATATTTTAAAAATGATAGGGTATCCAGAATTAGTTCTTCTTCAAATAAAATTTGCTGAAAACTACAGTAACATTGATGAGGCTCTCGTTGATACTGTTCAATATATGAAAAGAAATTTGAAAGCTAAAAAACGACTCATCAAAACCTTACAATATCCTGTTGCATTAATTTCTATCTTCTTATTCATATTAACCATTTTAAATATAACTGTCATACCTCAATTTCAACAACTTTATGAGACTATGAATGTTAAATTATCAACATTTCAAAATCTACTAACTCTTATTATTACCCTTCTTCCCAAGCTAACTTTCATTTT
Organism: Staphylococcus sp. HMSC068G11; assembly: GCF_001815825.1. Lineage (NCBI taxonomy): Bacteria > Bacillati > Bacillota > Bacilli > Caryophanales > Staphylococcaceae > Staphylococcus > Staphylococcus sp. HMSC068G11. Next base: position 173,174 of record NZ_KV822056.1, on the reverse strand, counting down.
TATCTTTATGAGTGGTATAGCATTTTTTATCACTTATAAATTTTACTATTATCTACCAATTGAGAGAAAATTAAAATCTATTTTAAAAATCCCAATGATTAATACGTATTATAAAATATATAGAACTTATCAACTTTCCAATCAGCTTTCTTTATTTTACAGAAATGGTACAAGTCTTCAACAAATTGTCCAAATATATCGTAATGAGCAAGATAACGAATTTCTTAAATTTCTGGGTAATTGTCTTTTTAAAGAAGCTAATAGAGGGCTCCCGTTACCTACTATATTAATGAATCTACAATGTTTTCAAAATGATTTAATTAAATTCATAGAACAAGGAGAGAAAAATGGAAAATTAGATATAGAATTAAAATTATACAGTCAAATGTTATTACAGCAATTTGAGGAAAAAGTGTTAAAACAAACAAAATTTATACAACCTATCATCTTCTTTATCTTGGGAATTTTTATTGTATCTTTATACTTAGTCATTATGCTTCCTATGTTCGAACTTATGCAAACAATAAAATAATTTGAGGAGTGACATCAATGAAAACATTGAAATTATTGAAACAAACACGAGCATTTACCTTGATAGAAATGCTTTTAGTATTACTAATAATCAGTTTATTATTAATACTTATAATTCCAAATATTGCAAAACAAACATCTCATATTCAGTCAACTGGATGTGATGCTCAAGTTAAAATGGTAAACAGTCAAATAGAAGCCTACGCTTTAAAACATAACCGCAACCCTTCTAATATTGATGATTTGGTTTCAGATGGTTTTATAAAAGAAGGACAAAAAACATGTAAATCCGGTCAGACAATTAGTATTGCAAATGGAGAGGCAGTTGCCAATTAAAAACATTAAAGCATTTAGTTTAGTCGAGATGATTTTTACTTTGTTTATTATCAGTTGCTTGTTGATAACAACTTTATGGTCACGAAACCTATTCGACATTCAGCTAATTGATGAAGAACATGAAATTAAGCAATTAATAACAAAATTTAATTACTATAAATCTAAAGCTATTAGCAACAATGAATCGATAACTTTATTATTTTTTAATAATTCAAATAGAGTACAAGTAGTTGAAGAAAATGGAGATAAATATAGTTTTAAACTTAATAAAGGAAAAGTGACTAATATAGCTAAAATTCAAACATTAAATTTTGATAAAAATGGAAATATCAATCATTTTGGTTCGCTCATTTTACAATATAATTCACATGCTTATAGATTAATCTTCCATATTGAAAAGGGGCGTTTGAGATTTGTCAAAATATAAATTTAAAGGGTCTTTAATTATTGATGCATTGCTAGCCTTTTTTATAGTTAGTACAATAACAATGATTTTAATACCTATGTTTTCAAACTTAAACAATCAGTATCTTATCAATTTAAATAACATAAAAATCAAGCAAATCATGATAACTAGTCTTCAACACTATAAAAAGAAAGAACTTTATCAAGGGGTTGTAATAGAAAATTATGAAATACAATTATTCAATCATAAAATATGTGGGGCGGATAAAGCATTTAATACGCGAACCTGTATTTCTATTTAATATAAAAGCATTTACCTACATCGAAGCATTATTTGCTTTATTTGTGACTACTTTAATACTCGCTTTATTACCGACTATACTTAAATTGACTTCATTTTATCTAAATACTGCTCAAAATAACGAAGATATTCAATTTGAATTTTTTAGAAGAGATTTACTTAAAGAGAAAATGACGACTAAAAACAATTATGAGATCGAAAATGCATATACAATTAAACTTAAGAAAAATAAAGATGTTATTAGGTATATTTATAAGAACCGTAAAATTTACAAAAATATTAATCAAAGAGGTAATATTACATTGTTAAATCATGTCTTATCTACTCGTATATTAAAAACGAACGATAATATAGTGAAATTATTAATAACAACAGGAGATGCGAACGATAAACACAAAGAAATCCTTTTTTTATAGCCAAAAAGCGTTCATTAGTTTATATTTAATAGTAATTTTTTCAATTTATTTATCAATTATATCTTTTTATATCTCTCAATATAGTTTAAAATTAAAGACAATACATAACTTAGATGTTTACTACAATAAAGTTATCGTTAATAAGATAAAAGAGGTAGATTAATTTGAAGAGTATTCAAGTGCCTATTATTTTAGTTGGTTTCATGGGAACTGGTAAAACCACTGTTGGAAAATATCTTTCAGATTTATATAATTTAAGTTATGTGGATTTAGATAATTTTATTGAAGTAAATGAATGTAAATCTATACCTGATATATTTAATGATATCGGAGAAAAAGGTTTTAGATCATTGGAGACAAAGTACCTAAAAGCATGTCTCAATACTTTCGATATCATTTCAACTGGAGGAGGTATTATAGAAGATACGAATTCATTAAAGCTCTTAAAAAGCCAAAAGCATGTGGTTTGGCTAGATTGTGACATTGAAATCATTTTCAAACGAGTTAAAAATGATCCACATCGACCCAATGCTAAAAGTAAAAATCTTAACCAACTTGATGCCTTGTATTCTTCAAGACTTTCAAGATATAATGAAATCGCATTCATGAAAGTTGATAGTGCACAGAGTGTCTCTGAAATTTGTACTTTAATAAAAACAAAATTATTAAGCGATTGATCAGTATTAGAGAGAATAGAGATCAAAACTTGAATCATTATGAGTTAAACGATTATAGTCTATTACAATTTTGACTCTCTATCGCCGAAGGTGCAAGTGAAATAACGAAACTCTCAGGCAAAAGGATAATACTGTGACGCATTCCTGAAATGAGTATTAAAACAGGGTAGCTTTATGCTATCCTGTTTTTTAAAAATTATTAATTGGGGGTACAAGTATGACAACAGATTTGAAAAAAACACCTTTATATCAAAATTACGTTGATAGTGGTGCTAAAATTGTTGAGTTTGGTGGATGGGCAATGCCTGTTCAATTCTCAAGTATCAAAGAAGAACATAACGCAGTTAGATATAATGTTGGTCTTTTTGATGTAAGTCATATGGGAGAGATAGAGATTAGTGGTAAAGATGCAGAACAATTTATACAATACATCCTTTCTAATGATACAAATCTTCTAACAAATGATAAAGCAATGTATAGTGCTTTATGTAATGAAGAAGGTGGAGTCATTGATGATTTAGTTACATATAAACTTAATGAAAACCACTACTTGCTTATTGTAAATGCTGCAAATACCAATAAAGATTATCAATGGATTAAAAAACATAGCTCTAATTTCACCGTAGATGTAAGCAATACTTCAGACAAATACGGACAATTAGCTATTCAAGGTCCTCGTTCAAGAGCATTGATAAATGAATTAGTGGATGTAGATGTAAACCATATGGCAATGTTTGAATTTAAACAGAATGTACAACTTTTTGGTAAATCTATTATTCTTTCGCAGTCTGGTTATACTGGAGAAGATGGCTTTGAAATTTACTGTAAGCAAGAAGATACTAAGGATATATGGGAACAATTATTAAAATACGATGTTACACCATGCGGTTTAGGTGCTCGTGATACTCTAAGACTTGAAGCTGGATTACCTTTACATGGTCAAGATTTATCTGAATCAATTACTCCTTATGAAGGAGGAATAGCCTTCGCTGCTAAACCGTTAATTGCAAATGATTTTATTGGCAAATCAGTACTCAAAGCTCAAAAGGAAAATGGTTCCGAGCGTAGAACAGTAGGTCTTGAACTATTAGGTAAAGGCATTGCTAGAACAGGTTATGAAGTACTAGATGAAAATAGTAATCAAATTGGTTTCGTTACATCAGGAACACAATCCCCATCTTCTGGTAAATCTATAGCACTTGCAATAATAGATAGAGGTGCATTTGAAATGGGCAAAAAAGTAATAGTGCAAATACGTAAGCGTCAAGTTGAGGCAAAAATAGTTAAAAAAAATCAAATTGAGAAATAAATTTAAAGGGGTGTAAATATTGAGTCATCGTTATATACCATTAACTGAACAAGATAAAAATGAAATGCTAAATAGTATTGGGGCAAAGTCTATTTCCGAATTATTTGATGATATACCTACAGATATTTTATTAAAAAGAAATTTAAACATTGCCGAAAGCGAAGCGGAGACGATATTACTTAGAAGGTTAAATCGTCTCGCAGCTAAAAATACAACTAAAGAAACACATGCAACATTTCTGGGTGCGGGCGTTTATGATCATTATACTCCTGCTGTTGTCGATGCAATGATTTCAAGATCTGAATTCTACACCGCATATACACCTTATCAACCTGAAATTTCTCAAGGTGAGTTACAAGCAATTTTTGAATTTCAAACACTCATTTGTGAATTAACAGATATGGATGTAGCAAATTCTTCTATGTATGATGGTATGACTAGTTTTGCTGAAGCATGTATATTGGCGCTAAGTCATACGAAAAAAAATAAAATTGTAGTTTCAAGTGGACTACATTATCAAGCCTTACAAATTCTACACACATACGCCAAAACTCGTGATGAATTTGAAATAATTGAAGTTGACCTTAAAGGTACTATTACTGATTTAGAAAAATTAGAACAACTTATCGATGACAACACAGCAGCTGTCGCTGTACAATATCCAAACTTTTATGGTTCTATTGAAGATTTAGAACAAATTAATAATTATATAAAGGATAAGAAAGCTTTATTTATCGTATACGCCAATCCACTTTCTTTAGGATTACTAACACCACCAGGTACATTCGGGGCAGACATAGTAGTGGGAGATACACAGCCTTTTGGTATTCCTACCCAATTTGGGGGTCCACATTGTGGATATTTTGCTACAACAAAGAAATTAATGAGAAAAGTACCTGGTCGATTAGTTGGACAAACTCAAGATGACGAAGGTAATCGTGGATTTGTTCTCACCTTACAAGCTAGAGAACAACATATCCGTCGTGATAAAGCCACTTCTAATATTTGTTCAAATCAAGCTTTAAATGCACTTGCATCTTCAATAGCAATGTCTGCTTTAGGTAAACAAGGGATTTATGAAATTGCAGTTCAAAATCTTATAAATGCTAATTATGCTAAAAATAAGTTTGAAGAGCATGGTTTTGAGGTACTAAAAGCACAATCTTTTAATGAATTTGTAGTCAAATTTAATCAACCAATAAAAAATATTAATCTTAAATTAGCAGAATATGGGTACATTGGTGGTTTTGACTTAGGTGAAGTATCAGATGATTTTAAAAACCATATGTTAGTCGCAGTTACAGAGTTAAGATCTAAAGATGAAATAGATGATTTTGTTATGAAAGCAGGTGAGTTAAATGATTAGTAAATCAAGCCCTTTAATATTTGAAAGATCCAAAAAAGATAGATATGCGTATTCTTTACCACAAAATGACATTGAAAATATCAATATTGCTTCACTCTTAGATGATAAGTATATTCGTAAACATAAGGCTGAGTTTCCTGAGGTTTCAGAATTAGATTTAGTTAGACATTACACTGAACTATCAAATAAAAATTTCGGGGTTGATACTGGATTTTATCCATTAGGTTCATGTACGATGAAATATAATCCTAAAATTAATGAAAAGGTAGCTCGTATTTCTGGTTTTAGTGAATCTCATCCTTTACAAGAAGAAGAACACGTCCAAGGTTCTCTTGAAATTATATATAGTTTACAAGAAGAATTGAAAGAAATTACTGGTATGGATGAAGTTACCCTACAACCTGCTGCAGGTGCGCATGGTGAATGGACCGCTTTAATGATTTTTAAAGCTTATCATGAAAAAAATGGACAAAGCCATCGAGATGAAGTAATAGTACCTGATTCAGCACATGGTACTAATCCTGCTTCTGCCTCATTTGCTGGATTTAAATCAGTAACTGTAAAATCTAATCAACGTGGGGAAGTTGACATAGAAGATTTAAAAAGAGTAGTAAACGACAATACAGCTGCAATCATGTTAACTAATCCAAATACATTAGGTATATTTGAACAGAATATTATTGAAATTGGGAAAATCGTTCATGAAGCAGGTGGTTTATTATATTACGATGGGGCAAATTTAAATGCTATTTTAGATAAAGTACGTCCTGGTGATATGGGCTTTGATGCAGTACATCTTAATTTGCACAAAACATTCACTGGTCCTCATGGCGGTGGTGGACCAGGATCAGGACCAGTTGGAGTAGTAGAAAAATTAGCCAGTTATCTACCTAAGCCTATGGTTATAAAAGATAATGATAGATATAAATATGACAATGATATTCCAAATTCAATTGGACGAGTAAAACCGTTTTACGGAAATTTCGGTATTTATTTAAGAGCATATACTTATATCAGATCAATGGGAGCCAATGGTTTAAAAGAAGTATCTGAAGCTGCCGTTCTTAATGCGAATTATATTAAATCTCGCCTTAAAAATCACTTTGAAATTCCGTTCAATCAATATTGTAAACATGAATTTGTATTAAGTGGAACTTTACAAAAACAATATGGTGTCAGAACATTAGATATGGCTAAACGACTGTTAGATTTTGGTGTGCATCCACCTACAATATATTTTCCTCTCAATGTCGAAGAAGGAATGATGATTGAGCCAACAGAAACTGAATCTAAAGAAACACTTGATTACTTTATTGATGCGATGATTCAAATCGCTAATGAAACAAAAAATGATCCAGATAAAGTTTTAGAAGCACCACATACAACTATAATTGACCGATTAGATGAGACGACTGCAGCACGAAAACCAATTCTTAAATTTGAAGAACTTAAGGACGAAAAGTATAAAGAACACACAAATATTGATTCTGAAAATAATTAAATCACTAAAAAGAAATCTTTATACTAGCTAAAACTTCTATAAGTTACAATAATCAAAAGTTAACTTATACTAATCTTTTACTAAATAGAAAATATCTTTTTTAAAGCATTTAAAAATTAGATTTGATGTTAATACGTAGCTTTTTTATGATATTTTTGAGAAAGGTGCGCCAATCCTCTATACGGGCTGAGACGGTACCTTTTGATGACGAGTCGTTCTCAATATGAAAATTATATAAATAAAGAAAACGGCTGGGACATCATTCCTAGCAAAATAGCCAGTAAATGAGTTTTTTATAATTCATTTACTGGCTTCTTTATACAAAAAGACAATTTCTATATTTTTCAATAGAAATTGTCCTTATTTACTTATCCTGGAACTTTATGTCCAGACTTTTCTTTAAATGATTTATATATCATCATCTAAAAAACTCTTTGAAAGCATCTATTAACCTAATCCTTTCAAAGAGTTTAATAACTTAAAGACATCATTTCGTAAAATTACTTTTTAGATTTTATTTTACCTGTCCATTTTTTGTAACCGCCTTTAAGCATGTAAATATTTTTATATCCATTTTTTCTTAATATACGTGCAGCACGATAACTTGCTATACCATTAGCATCACATAAATAAATAGGTTGATCATTTCTTAGTCCTTGAAATCGTTGCTTAAATACTGTGATAGGAATATTACGTGCACCATTAATATGTCCATAATCATAATCCACTTTTTCCCTCACATCAATAACTTGAGCTTTTCTTAAACCCTTATGGAATTCATTCTGGTCTAATTCATTTACAGCTCGCTTATTAAGAATTTGTTGGATAATCATATATGCAATGATAATAACAATAATACCAATTGCAATGTACAAAGAGATACTCATCTTGCATCCTCCCTAATTTACCGATATTATAATTATAAGACTGTTAGTACAATTTATCAAAATATTTTTTCGAGTTAGATTATGTTTATATCACATAATCTAAATATACAAAGAGAAACATAATAGTTTTAATTTTAATATTTCGATAGGGGTATGATTATGACTGAAATATGGAATTTTATAAATACTGGAAGCAAAAATCCTTATTATAATATGGCAATGGACGAAGCGTTACTAAATTTTGTATCGCGTGGAGAAATTGATCCAGTTATAAGATTTTATACTTGGAATCCTGCAACACTCTCAATAGGCTACTTTCAACGGCTCCAAAAAGAAATTGATATTGATAAAGTAAAAGAAAAGGGCTATGGCTTAGTAAGACGTCAAACGGGTGGTAGAGGCGTGTTACACGATAAAGAATTAACATATAGTGTTATTGTTCCAGAGTCTCATCCAAATATGCCTTCAACTGTAACTGAAGCTTATAAAATTATTTCACAAGGATTATTAGAAGGTTTTAAAAATTTAGGTTTTGAAACTTATTTCGCTATCCCCCGTTCTAAAGAAGAACGAGACAAATTAAAGCAACCACGAAGTTCGGTATGTTTTGATGCACCTAGTTGGTATGAGCTTGTAGTAGAAGGCAGAAAAATTGCAGGTAGCGCTCAAACCAGACAAAAAGGTGTCATTCTTCAACATGGTTCAATTTTACAAGATATAGATATCGATGATTTATTTGATATGTTTATATTTAAAAATGAACGACTAAAAGCGAAAATGAAAGAAAATTTTGTTCAAAAAGCTGTAGCTATTAATGACATTTCAAATCAACATATTACATTAAATGAAATGGAGAACGCCTTTAAATCAGGTTTTAAAAAAGGACTGAATATAGATTTTAAACCTCTAGAATTAACGGAAAAACAAAAAGAGGAAGTACAAGAACTCGAAGAAAAATATCGCTCTGAAGCATGGATGCACCGTAAATAATTATGAAGAAAGCAATAAGGCGAAATCATTTGATATCGCCTTATTGCTTTCTTTTTTGTCTTTTATATTTACGAAGTGCTTTTTTATACTTCCTTTGATCTTCTGTTACAAAGAAGAAATAATATATAATATAAATAATTAAAGCTATAATTGCAAAACTAATAATAGCTTTCATAATTGAAAATAAAAACTCATCAAGATTCATCATTAAACCAAATGCAGCTATCGCTAATATTAAATAAAAGATGAATTTACGCATCTCAAAACTCCTATTAATTTAAATTTGTATTTATTGTTGCAAGTTTTTTTTGACCTTTTTCTATTTTTTTATTATCTTTCGTTTCATATCCTTTTTTAATTGTATTGAATGCTGAAGATAAGTCTTTATTAAGTTGACGTATTTCTTTTTCTTTTTTCTTATCTTCTTCAGATTGTGATTCAGAGTCTACAGATTCTTTATATTTAATGAAAGAACTGTCAATATTATTTGAAATGTCATCTAATTTTCTTTGAATCGTCACTTTATTATTATTTTTATTAACTTTTGACTCAATTTCTCTATAATCTTTAATGGCTTTTGCAATAGAATCATAATAATCAGATGATGCTTTTAAATTTTTTATTTTTAACTTATTAGATGAAGCTTCTTTAGTATTTTCTTTATCTTGTTTAAGGGCGGCTATTTTAGATTTATGTTCGCCAATTTCTTGATTAAGTTCTTGAATATCAAGTTTTAATTGATGATTATCATCACGTAACTCAGTCGTTTTATCTTCTAAAGGAGATAAGTTCTGACTCCCACAACCCATTAGCAAACTGCTCGCACCAACTATTAATATTAACTTTTTCATTATATTCTCCCTAAACCAAAAACTATTATTATTATTACTAGTTATGCTATCATTCTAATGTATAAAATAAAAATGTACAAATGTAAACGTAGGAGGGAAATAATGAATAAATTAAGAAAAGTTCAAGATATCATTGAACATAAGCACTTAGATGCAATCATCGTATTATCAGATTATAATAGACGTTACCTTTCAGATTTTACTGGTACAAGTGGTGCACTAATCATAACACCTAAAAAACAATATCTTATTACTGATTTTAGATATATAGACCAAGCTACAGAACAGGCACAAGATTTTGAAATTATAAATCGAAAATCAAGTTTGATTTCTGAAATTAAATGTATATTAGAAAGAGAAAATTTATCAAATATTGGTTTTGAAGGTCATTTAATCAGTTATGATACTTATGTTGAACTTAATAAAGGATTAATTACTTTAATAAGCATATCTAATGAAATTGATAAGATTAGAGAAATTAAAAATAAGGAAGAAATTCAGCTCATTCAACAAGCGGCTAAGATAGTAGATCAAACATATGAATATATCCTCACTCAAGTAAGTATCGGAATGACAGAACGAGAAATCAAAGCTAAATTAGAAAGTAAGATGTTAGAATTAGGTGCAGATGGCCCTTCATTCGACACAATAGTAGCTTCAGGTTACCGAGGTGCATTACCGCATGGTGTTGCAAGTGATAAGCGTATTGAAAAGGGAGATATGATTACATTAGATTTTGGTGCATACTATAGAGGTTATTGTTCCGATATTACACGCACGTTTGCCATAGGAGAACCGGATCCAAAACTCAAAGAAATATTTAATATAGTTCTAACTTCTCAAAAGAAAGCTATTGAAGAAATCAAACCAGGTATGACTGCAAAAGAAGCAGATGCTATATCTAGAAAGTATATTTCATCTCACAATTATGGTGAGCAGTTTGGCCACTCACTTGGTCATGGTATTGGCCTTGATATTCATGAAGGTCCACTATTATCTCAAAATAGTTCAGATGAATTAAATATAAATAACTGTGTTACTATAGAACCAGGTATATACATTGAGGGATTGGGTGGCGTTAGAATAGAAGATGACATTCTTATTACAGAAAATGGATGTCATGTCTTTACTAATTGCTCAAAAGACCTTATTATTTTAGAGTAAGCGCGTATAATTGAGGAGGAGACTGAATGATTTCAGTAAATGATTTTAAAACAGGTTTAACGATTTCTGTTGATAACGGAATCTGGAAAGTTATTGATTTCCAACATGTCAAACCAGGAAAAGGCTCGGCTTTTGTTCGTTCTAAATTACGTAATTTAAGAACAGGTGCTATTCAAGAAAAAACTTTCAGAGCTGGCGAAAAGGTTGAACAAGCAATGATCGAGAATCGTCGTATGCAATATTTATATGCTGATGGCGATAACCACGTATTCATGGATAACGAGACATTTGATCAAATCGAATTACCTGGTGACTACTTAAAAGATGAATTAAATTATTTAAAAGCGAACATGGAAGTTCAAGTTCAATCTTATGAAAGTGAAGTTATTGGTGTTGAATTACCAAAAACTGTAGAGCTTGAAGTTACTGAAACTGAACCTGGAATCAAAGGTGATACTGCCACTGGCGCAACAAAATCTGCGACTGTTGAAACAGGTTATACACTAAATGTACCTTTATTTGTAAATGAAGGTGACACACTAGTGATAAATACTAGTGATGGAAGTTACATTTCTAGAGGATAAACACTAATTAACTATACTCCAGAGTATACATCAATAAGATGTTATACTTTGGAGTTTTTGTTTTCAAAATGTAAAATTACAAAGTATAGTATTGTAATTATTAATAAATATGTATATAATTACATAATAATACAATAAGGAGTGTATATATGCATATTTCTATAGTAGGTATCACAGGCTATACAGGACTAGAATTGTTAAGATTAGCACTAAATCACCCTCATATAACTGTTTCATCGATTCATGCCACAAAAGAAGTGGGAGTGCAAATTTCTGATATATTCCCTCATTTGAAAGGTATTTGTGATAAAGAAATTCAGGCTTTCGACAGTGAATTTATTATGACACACTCAGATTTGGTATTTTTTGCCACTCCAAGTGGCGTTGCAAAAGATTTATCTAAAAATTTCGTTAATAATAATTTTCCTGTCATAGACTTATCAGGTGACCATCGTTTATCTCCAGATGTTTATCTCAAATGGTATAAAAAATCACCGTGTACTGTAGATATACAAAAGCGTTTTACATACGGTCTTTCAGAAGTAATGAATATTAGTCATTGCAATAGATTTATTGCTAACCCTGGTTGTTATGCAACTGCAACTGAATTAGCACTATATCCCTTAATCAGCAATCATTTAATCCGTGTTGATTCTATAATTGTTGATGCTAAAAGTGGTCTTACTGGAGCTGGTAAAAAATTAAATCAGTCAACCCATTATGTAAATGTAAACAATAATTATGTGACGTATAAACTTAATAAACATCAACATATTCCTGAAATTGTACAAACGTTGCAGTTTTTTAACAAAAATTTACAGAATATTCAGTTTTCTACATCACTTATTCCGGTTAACAGAGGTATTGTTGCAACTATATACACACAGCTTGAAAGTGGAGTGAAAATAAATCAAATAGAATCTACCTACAAGACTGTATATAAAAATAAGCCTTTCATAAGAATTAAAGATGGGTTACCACAGTTAAATGAAGTAATAGGAACAAATTACACTGATATTGGTTTTGTTTATAACGAAACTACGGGTGTTTTAACAATTTCATCAGTTATTGATAATTTAATTAAAGGTGCCGCTGGCCAAGCTATTCAAAATATGAATCTGATGTTTAATTTCGACGAAACTGATGGTCTAATTTTGGCACCTTTATATATCTAATATAGGGGGACTAAATAATGAATATAATTAAGGGAAATATTGCAAGTCCTCTTGGGTTTGCAGCTGATGGTCTGCACGCTGGCTTTAAAAAGAAAAAATTAGACTTTGGTTGGATTGTTTCAGAAGTACCTGCAAATGTAGCAGGTGTATTTACAACTAATAAGGTGATTGCTGCACCATTAAAATTAACAAAAAACAGCATCGAAAAAAGTGGTAAAATGCAAGCTATTGTTGTTAATTCAGGTATTGCTAATTCTTGTACTGGTAAACAAGGGGAAAAAGATGCCTTTAAAATGCAACAACTGGCCGCAAATAAATTGCAAATTCAACAAGAATATGTAGGTGTCGCATCTACAGGTGTTATTGGAAAGATGATGCCAATGTCTATTCTAGAGAATGGCTTTTCCAAACTAGTTAAAAACGGTAATGCTGATGACTTTGCAAAAGCGATATTAACAACGGATACTCATACAAAAACATGCGTTGTAAACGAAGTTTTTGGTAACGATACAGTAACGATGGCAGGTGTAGCAAAAGGGTCAGGAATGATACATCCTAATTTGGCTACAATGCTAGCATTTATAACCTGTGACGCTAACATCTCATCACAAACATTACAACAAGCTTTAAAAGATGTAGTTGAAGTTACATTCAATCAAATCACTGTAGATGGTGATACTTCAACAAATGATATGGTGCTTGTAATGTCAAATGGATGTACAAATAATAACGAAATTAAAAAAGACAGTGAAGACTACTATAAATTTAAGCAGATGCTTCTATATATTATGACCGATTTAGCTAAAAGTATTGCAAGGGATGGCGAAGGTGCTTCTAAATTAATAGAAGTCACGGTTAAAGGTGCAAAAGAATCTAGTGCTGCAAGAATGATTGCTAAAAGTGTGGTGGGTTCAAGTTTGGTAAAAACCGCAATTTTTGGCGAAGATCCTAATTGGGGTAGAATTATTGCTTCTGCAGGTTACGCTAAAACAAATTTTGATATTAATCAGGTAGACATTTTTATCGGTAGGATACCTGTATTAATAAGATCCTCACCAATAAAGTACGATAAAGAAGAAATTCAAGAAATAATGAGTGCTGAAGAAATATCAATTGAACTTGACCTTCATCAAGGAAATTACGAAGGTCAAGCATGGGGATGTGATTTATCGTATGACTACGTTAAAATCAACGCACTTTACACCACTTAGGAGGAACATATGAAAAACATCATCGTAATTAAGCTCGGTGGTATAGCTATAGAAAATTTAAACGACGCGTTTATACAACAAATTAAAGCTTGGCACCTTGAAAACAAAAAAATAATTATTGTTCACGGTGGCGGCCAAGTCATCAGTGATTTATTAACTAAAAACAATCATTCAACTATTAAAATTGATGGCATGAGAGTGACTGCTAAAAATGACTTACCTATCATATATGATGCTTTAATTAACATAGTAGGACACCAACTTTTAGTGAGACTTAAAGAATCTAATTTAGAATTTTTTCAATTCAAAGAAAAGATAAAAGAACTTGTGAGCGCCGAATTTTTAAATAAAAATATCTATGGTTACGTTGGGAAAGTTAAAGAAATCAACACGATGCTATTAGAAAATATTTTATCACGCGACATTATACCAATTATCACTAGTTTGGGTGTAAATGAGCAAGGGGAATATCTTAATGTTAATGCTGATCACCTCGCCACCGCAATTGCTAAGAAACTAAAAGTCGAAAAATTAGTATATATGACTGATGTCCCTGGTGTAATTGAAAAAGATAAAACGCTTGCTACTCTTACAATTAAGGAGGCAAAAACAAAAATTGAAAATAAAATAATTACTGGCGGCATGATACCTAAAATTGAGAGTGCAATCCAAACAGTAGAATCAGGCGTTGAATCGATTTTAATTGCAAATAATTTACAAAAAGGAACAATCATAAGGGGCGATTAATGATGAGTTATCTTTTTAATAATTACAAACGGGACAATATAGAATTTGTTGATGCTAATGAAAATGAATTAATTGATAAAGATAATAATGTTTACCTAGATTTTTCGTCAGGTATAGGTGTCACAAATCTAGGTTTTAATATGGAAATTTACCAAGCAGTACTTAATCAACTGAATTTAATATGGCATTCACCCAATTTATACCTAAGTAGTATTCAAGAGGAAGTGGCTCAAAAATTAATTGGTCAACAAGATTATTTAGCTTTCTTTTGCAACAGTGGAACAGAAGCGAATGAGGCGGCTATTAAACTCGCACGTAAAGCTACTGGCAAGTCGGAAATTATTGCTTTTAAAAAGTCTTTTCACGGCAGAACGTACGGCGCAATGTCTGCAACAGGACAAAAGAAAATTACAGATCAATTTGGTCCGGTTGTTCCTGGATTCAAATTTGCTATTTTTAATGATTTCAATTCATTTAAATCATTAACTTCATATAATACTGCAGCTGTAATTATAGAAATCATTCAAGGTGAATCAGGAGTACTACCTGCTGATCCTTTATTTGTGAAGCAATTAAATGAGTATTGTATACAAAAAGATATTCTTATAATTGTAGACGAAGTTCAAACGGGCATAGGTAGAACTGGTAAGTTATATGCTCATGAACATTATCAATTGTCTCCAGATATCATCACATTAGCTAAAGGGTTAGGTAACGGCCTTCCTATTGGAGCAATGTTAGGCAAAAAGAATTTAGGTCATGCATTTGGCTATGGTTCTCATGGCACAACATTTGGAGGAAATAGATTATCATTAGCCGCTGCAAACCAAACGCTTACTATCATTAATCATGCTGATTTGATGAATGATGTTCAATCAAAGGGTCAATTTCTTATTGAAAACTTAAGAAAAGGTTTAGCAAATAAAAGAAATGTAATTGAAGTCCGTGGTATAGGCTTAATGGTAGGAATAGAGATCAATAATGATCCTATTCAAATCGTGCGAGAAGCTAAACGTAGAGGGTTAATCATTTTAACAGCTGGTACAAATGTGATTAGGTTATTACCTCCATTGAGTATCACTAAAAAACAATTGGAAAAAGGTATAGAAATACTAACTGAAATCATTTGATTTATAAATGGTATCTTATCTAAAATATCGAGTTGATATACAGAGTGTACAATTCAGCAAAGCAACTTTTAAAACACCGTTTCGTTAAAAATACAAAAAATAAAACGAAACGAGTGTCTTTTTTATGCCTTCAATCAATCTCTAAAATATTTAAATAAATAACGACGTTTTGATGTTTAATGAACATGCTTGAATTGAATCTTTTACTCAAGTAAAATAGATGGGTAGATGAAAACAAACCTAAGGAGTCAGTAAGAAATGAACTTTAAAGAAATAAAAGAATTAATCGAAATTCTTGACCAATCTAATTTAACTGAAATAAATATTGAAGATAATAAAGGCAGCGTAGTTAATTTAAAAAAAGAAAAAGAGACTGAAATAGTTACACCACAAGTTACTCAACAACCAACTCAACCGATAACTCATGCGCAAATCGATAATGAAACACAACAAAAACCATCACATAGCTATAATGATGAACAAAGTAGTGATAATAATTACAATACCATTAATGCACCAATGGTTGGTACATTTTATAAATCACCTTCACCAGATGAAGAAGCATATGTTCAAGTAGGAGATAAAGTTACGAATGACAGTACTGTTTGTATATTAGAAGCTATGAAATTATTTAATGAGATTCAAGCCGAAACAACAGGTGAAATCGTAGAAATTTTAGTAGAAGACGGACAAATGGTAGAGTATGGCCAGCCGTTATTTAAGGTGAAATAATGAAGAAGATTTTAATCGCTAATCGTGGTGAAATCGCAGTAAGAATAATAAGAGCGGCACACGATTTAGGTATTCAAACAGTAGCTATATACTCAGAAGGTGACAAAGATGCATTACATACTCAAATTGCTGATGAAGCATATTGCGTCGGTCCTACTTTATCAAAAGATTCTTATTTAAATATACCAAATATTTTATCTATCGCTACTTCTACAGGATGTGATGGTGTTCATCCTGGATACGGCTTTTTGGCTGAAAATGGTGATTTTGCTGAATTGTGTGAAGCATGCCAATTAAAATTTATTGGGCCAAGCTATCAATCAATTCAAAAAATGGGAATAAAAGATATTGCTAAAGCTGAAATGATTAAAGCCAATGTACCTGTAGTACCAGGAAGTGAAGGGCTTATTCAAAGTATAGATGACGCTAAAAAAACTGCTAAAAAAATTGGCTATCCAGTTATCATCAAAGCCACTGCAGGTGGTGGTGGAAAAGGTATTCGGGTTGCTCGTGATGAGAAAGAACTTGAAACTGGTTACCGTATGACACAACAAGAAGCTGAAACAGCGTTCGGAAATGGTGGTTTATACTTAGAAAAATTTATAGAAAACTTTAGACATATAGAGATTCAAATTATTGGCGATACTTATGGAAACGTTATACATTTAGGTGAACGTGATTGTACAATTCAAAGAAGAATGCAAAAACTCGTTGAAGAAGCACCTTCACCAGTATTAAGTGAAGATAAACGCCAAGAAATGGGTAATGCTGCAATCAGAGCTGCAAAAGCTGTAAATTATGAAAACGCAGGTACAATTGAATTTATATATGATTTAGATGATAATCAATTTTATTTCATGGAAATGAATACACGTATTCAAGTCGAACACCCAGTAACTGAAATGGTAACAGGAGTAGATTTAGTAAAATTACAACTCAAAGTTGCTATGGGTGAAGCGTTACCTTTTAAACAAGAAGATATTTCCATTAACGGTCATGCCATTGAATTTCGAATCAATGCTGAAAATCCTTACAAAAACTTTATGCCTTCACCAGGCAAGATTACTCAATATCTTGCCCCAGGCGGTTTTGGAGTGAGAATTGAATCAGCATGTTATACTAATTATACGATACCACCTTACTATGACTCCATGGTGGCAAAACTTATAGTTCACGAACCTACACGTGAAGAATCAATTATGACAGGCATTCGTGCTTTAAGTGAATATCTTGTTTTAGGTATCGACACTACGATTCCATTCCACTTAAGACTTCTAAATAATCATATTTTTAGAAGCGGGGAATTTAATACAAAATTCCTAGAAAAGTATAATATTATGGACGATAATAACCAATAGGAGGATAAAGGATGGTCAATGTAGCAGATTATTCTCAATCTAATTTAGGAAAAATTGAAATAGCACCAGAAGTATTATCTGTTATCGCATCCATTGCGACATCAGAAGTAGAAGGCATTACAGGTCATTTTGCTGAATTAAAAAAAACAAATCTAGAGAAGATTAGTCGAAAAAATTTAAACAGAGATTTAAAAATCGAAGCTAAAGAAGACGGAATATACATTGATGTATTTTGTTCTCTAAAACATGGCGTAAATATTTCTAAAACTGCAAATCAAATTCAATCAGCGATTTTCAATTCAATTACGACAATGACAGCTATTGAACCACAGCAAATTAATATTCACATCAGAAGTATCGTAGCAGAAAAATAAATAATTTAAATTATAGGTGCACTTTAACTAGAAAGTTGTACCTATAATTTTATAAATACATTTGAAGGAGTAAAATATGAGTCGTAAAGATGCAAGAATACAAGCTTTTCAAACTTTATTTCAACTTGAAATAAAAGAGACGGATTTAACAATTCAAGAAGCAATTGAATTTATTAAAGATGATCATTCTGATTTAGACTTTGATTTTATATACTGGTTAGTTACTGGAGTCAAAGATCATCAAATCGTTTTAGACGACACAATAAAACCCCATTTAAAAGACTGGTCTATCGATCGTTTACTGAAATCAGATCGTATTATTTTAAGAATGGCAACGTTTGAAATATTGCACAGCGATACACCTAAAAAAGTAGTTGTTAATGAAGCTGTAGAACTTACAAAACAGTTTAGTGATGATGATCATTATAAATTTGTTAATGGTGTTTTAAGTAATATAAATGATTAAAATGAGTGATAACTATGACTGAATATTTAAGTGTTTCTGCACTAACTAAATATATAAAATATAAATTTGACCAAGATCCTCATCTTCAATCAGTTCTTATCAAAGGAGAATTATCTAACTTTAAAAAGCACTCAAGCGGACATTTATATTTTAATGTCAAGGACAAAGAAAGTGTCATCAGTGCAATGATGTTTAAAGGAAATGCTTCTAAGTTAGGCTTTGAGCCTAAAGAAGGTGATGAGGTTTTAATTGAAGCTCGCGTTTCTGTTTATGAAAGACGAGGAAATTATCAAATTTATGTTAATAAGATGCAAATCGATGGTATTGGTAATTTATACCAAAAGCTTGAACAACTAAAAAAGAAATTGAAAAAAGAAGGCTATTTTGATCAAAGTAACAAAAAACTTATACCAAAGTATCCAAAGAAAATAGCGGTTTTAACAGCGAGTACAGGTGCAGCCATTAGAGACATACATAGTACGATTAATAATCGCTACCCTTTGGTCGAGCAAATTCAAATCAGTACCCTTGTTCAAGGCACGCAGGCTAGGCAAGATATAATAAAAAAGATTCAATATGCCGATTCATTAGATGTTGATACAATAATAGTTGGACGCGGTGGTGGTTCAATTGAAGATTTGTGGAACTTTAATGAAGAAGATGTTGTTAAAGCCATCTTTAATTGTCAAACACCTATTATATCAGCTGTAGGTCATGAGACTGATTTTACATTAAGCGATTTTGTAGCAGATGTTAGAGCTGCGACACCTACTCAAGCTGCTGTTATAGCAACACCTGATCAATATGAGTTATTACAACAAATTAAACAGTATGAATATACATTATCAAGATATATAAAACAATATATCGAACATCAGAAGAAACAACTTAATCACATATCATCATATTACAAATTTAAGCAACCGAGTTTATTGTACGATCAACAAATTCAAAAACGTGATGAATTAGAAAGACAGTTAAATCTTCTATTAAATACTAAAGTTGAAAAGTCAAAACATCACCTCAAGTTACTTCAACAAAGTTTTAATTTTAAAAATTTAAATCAGCAGATTACTCAAGAAAAGCAATCTGTTTATCAATTGCATTCTAGATTGTCCAAAATAATGTCCAATAACATTATTAATTTAAAAACAGTGCTAAAAAATAAATTAGAAAATCTCAATAATTTAAGCCCTACCAATACGATGCTTAGGGGGTACGCAATTGTCAACAAAGATGATGAAGTGATTACAAGCACACATAAATTGAATGAAAACGACAAAATATCTTTAACAATGAAAGACGGAAGTGTCGATGCAATGGTTAAGAAAGTAAGGTGTAATGATGAGTAAAGAAAAGCAAAGTTTCGAAGAAATGATGAAAGAACTTGAAAATATCGTTCAAAAATTGGATAATGAAGCAGTTTCTTTAGAAGAATCCCTCGATTTATACCAACGTGGTATGAAACTATCTGCTAATTGTGATTCAACTTTAAAAGAAGCAGAGAAAAAAGTGAATGAATTAATGCAAGAAGAAGTTGGTGATGAAGGCAATGAAGAAACTACAGATGAATAAATTAATAGATATAATTAATACATCACTGAATAAATCAATACAATCATCACCATTAAAGACTAATTTAGAAGAAAGTATGAAATACTCATTAAATGCTGGTGGTAAAAGAATCAGACCAGTCATATTATTATTAACACTAAAAATGCTTAATAAAGATTATCAACAAGGACTAAATAGTGCATTAGCATTGGAAATGATTCATACTTATTCTTTAATTCATGATGATTTACCAGCAATGGATAATGACGATTACCGTAGAGGAGAGTTAACAAATCATAAAGTATATGGTGAATGGAAAGCCATTCTTGCTGGTGATGCATTATTAACAAAAGCTTTTGAATTAGTTTCTAATGATACTACCATTGAAGATAGTGTGAAAGTAAATATTATACAAAGACTTTCAAAAGCAAGTGGACATTTGGGAATGGTAGGTGGCCAAGCGCTTGATATGGAAAGTGAAGGGAAGTCAATTCGTTTAGAAACTTTAGAGTCAATTCATAAAACTAAGACAGGTGCTTTACTAAATTTTTCAGTTATGGCCGCGGTAGACATTGCTCAAGTTGAACAAAATATTGCTAAGAATCTAGATGAATTTAGTCATCATTTAGGAATGATGTTTCAAATTAAAGATGATTTGCTGGATGTATATGGTGATGAATCAAAACTTGGCAAAAAAGTAGGCAGTGATATAGTAAATCATAAAAGTACTTATGTTTCTTTACTTGGAAAAGATGGAGCAGAAGAAAAGTTAAACAATCATCAATGTCTTGCCTTGAACTGCTTAAATCAAATTTCTGATCAATATGATACTTCAGAATTAAGCGATATTGTAGATTTATTCTATAACAGAGACCATTAATTTATAACAAAATTTTATACTATCGTCAGAATGTTTACTTTAACGTTATAACACATTTATATCTGTAGGTTGTCTTCATAGCTTATCTATGAGGCAATCTTTTTTAATTCTTCAATTTATATACAAGAATTATTCACATTTTTATTTCTAAACACTTATTTTAGTATTATTAATTATGAAAGTGATTTTGTAATAAATACTGATATAGTGCTCACTAGATATTTTAACTTCACAATTTCAAAATAGTGTTTAGTAGTAGTTCAGAACGCCATGTGTTAAAATCAATGTATAAATATTCGTAATTTGAGGTGTTAATTGTGCCAAAAAAGTCAGTGAGACACATAAAAATAAGAGAGATAATTTCAAATGAACAAATAGAAACACAAGATGAACTAGTTAAACGTTTGAATGAGTATGATTTAAATGTTACACAAGCTACTGTTTCACGAGATATTAAAGAATTGCAATTAATTAAAGTTCCTGCACCTACAGGACAATATGTTTATAGTTTACCAAATGATCGTAGATATCATCCATTAGAGAAGTTGGGTAGATATTTAATGGATTCATTTGTAAATATTGAAGGCACTGGTAATCTACTAGTACTTAAAACGCTTCCTGGTAATGCTCAATCCATTGGTGCTATACTTGATCAAATTGATTGGGATGAGGTGCTTGGTACAATTTGTGGTGATGATACATGCTTACTTATTTGTCGAGACGAAGAAGCGAGTGAAGAAATCAAAACTCGAATTTTCAATTTATTATAAGGATGCGATGAATTTATGTTACAAACCTTATCAATAAAACAATTTGCCATTATTGACGAACTTGATATAAACTTTTCTGACGGTCTAACAGTTATGAGTGGTGAAACTGGCTCAGGAAAATCTATCATTATTGATGCCATTGGACAGTTAATCGGTATGAGAGCTTCTTCTGATTACGTCAGACATGGCGAAAAGAAAGCGATTATCGAAGGTATCTTTGATATAGACGAGAGTAAAGATGCAATTAAAATACTAGAATCTTTAGCTATAGATGTTGATGAAGATTTTCTATTAGTTAAAAGAGAAATATTCAGTTCTGGCAAGAGTATATGTCGAATTAATAATCAAACTGTCACTCTACAGGACTTAAGAAAAGTGATGCAAGAACTGCTTGATATTCATGGGCAACATGAAACACAGTCTTTACTTAAGCAAAAATATCATCTTCAACTATTAGATGATTATGCAGACAATCAATATTCAGATTTACTTAATCAATATCAACTTTCTTATAAGCAATATAAAAATAAACGTAAAGAATTAGAGGAATTAGAATCTGCGGACCAAGCTTTATTACAACGATTAGACTTAATGAAGTTTCAATTAGAGGAACTAACCGAAGCTTCACTGAAAGAAGGCGAAGTGGATCAACTTGAATCCGATATTAAAAGAATTCAAAACTCTGAAAAATTAAATCTAGCTTTAAACAACGCACATCAAGTTCTAACTGATGAAAATGCAATACCCGATAGGTTGTACGAATTAAGCAACTACTTGCAAACGATTAATGATATCGTTCCAGAAAAATTCGTAAGATTAAAAGAGGACATTGATCAATTTTACTATATACTAGAAGATGCTAAACATGAAATTTACGACGAAATGGCTAACACTGAATTCGATGAGCAAGTTTTAAATGAGTATGAATCCAGAATGAATTTACTTAATAATTTAAAACGTAAATATGGTAAGGATATTACTGAACTTATTGGTTATCAGAGTAAACTTGCAGATGAAATTGATAAAATAGAAAACTATGAACAAAGTACATCACAATTAAGGGAAGAAATTAAAACGCTTTATAACGATGTGATAGATATAGGAAAAAAACTTTCTCAAGAACGTAGGCGTGTAGCGAGAGAGCTAAGGGACCATATTGTTTCTGAAATACAAAATTTACAAATGAAAGATGCTAACCTTGAGATTTCGTTTAAACCATTAGATGAACCTACAATTGAAGGTATTGAATTTGTGGAATTTTTAATTAGTCCAAATCGTGGTGAACCACTTAAAAGTCTTAATAAAATCGCTTCAGGTGGTGAGCTTTCAAGAATTATGCTAGCTCTAAAAAGTATATTTGTTAAATCACGTGGCCAAACAGCGATTCTTTTTGATGAAGTTGACTCGGGTGTATCTGGTCAAGCAGCACAAAAAATGGCTGAAAAAATGCGAGATATTGCTCAATACATTCAAGTTATTTGTATTTCACACTTACCTCAGGTAGCTTCAATGAGTGATCATCATCTACTTATAAGCAAGGCATCCAATGCCGATAGAACTACAACTCAAGTCAAAGAATTGAAAGATGAAAATAAAATAGATGAAATAGCACGTATGATTTCAGGAGCAAGTGTGACTGAGCTCACAAGAGAAAATGCAAAAGAAATGATTAAGCAAAATCACAATATTTAATTATGATTACCAAATTCAAGCACAATGATTTTGGTTTTGATTAAATTTACAAATGATGTAAAATAGTTAGGTATTATTTAAAATTGAAGAAAACAAGATTGTAATTAGAAATATCAATAATGTTAATACTACTATTATTTTCATCTCTTGTTTATTCTTTTTATCTAATGAATAGCGTGAACATTAAATAAACCTCTAGAGGACTAAAATACAGAGTTTATATTTGTATTTTTAGTCTTCTATAAATTTAAGGAGTTAGACCATGTCAGAAAAACAATATGATTTAGTCGTGTTAGGTGGTGGTACGGCAGGATATGTAGCCGCCATCAGAGCTTCTCAATTAGGAAAAAAAGTAGCGATAGTAGAAAAATCACTCTTAGGTGGTACGTGTTTACATAAAGGATGTATACCTACTAAAGCACTTTTAAAATCGGCTGAAGTCAATCATACTATTAAAAACGCACATACATTTGGAATTGATGTCAATCATTTTAAAATTAATTTCCCTAAAATTTTAGAACGTAAAGATGCGATTGTTAAACAGTTGCATAAAGGCGTCAATCAACTGATGAAACATCATCATATAGATATTTACAATGGTATTGGACGAATTATGGGAACATCTATATTTTCTCCTCAAAGCGGTACAATTTCTGTTGAATATGAAGACGGCGAATCAGATATACTACCTAATAAAAATGTGCTTATAGCTACTGGGTCGTCACCACGATCTCTTCCGTTCATTAACTTTGACCATCAACAAATACTATCGAGTGATGATATCCTAAGGTTAAATACACTACCACAAAGATTAGCAATCATAGGTGGAGGAGTTATTGGTTTAGAATTTGCATCACTGATGAATGATTTAGGTACTGATGTAGTAGTAATCGAAGCGAACGACAGAGTTCTTCCTACTGAGAGCCCACAAGTTGCCTCATTACTAAAAGAAGAATTAACTGATCGAGGCGTTACATTTTACGA
This sequence comes from Staphylococcus sp. HMSC068G11, assembly GCF_001815825.1. NCBI lineage: Bacteria > Bacillati > Bacillota > Bacilli > Caryophanales > Staphylococcaceae > Staphylococcus > Staphylococcus sp. HMSC068G11. The sequence continues at coordinate 148,783 of NZ_KV822056.1, read as the reverse complement.
AAATATTCAATTGACCAAAGAGCATTTCAATCAAACTGATAAGGGTGTAACTATTAATATTTCAGATGAGCCCGTCCAATTCGATAAAGTGCTAATTGCAATTGGTAGAAAGCCTAATACAAATGATATTGGTTTAAATAACACTAAAATAAAGACTTCTGATGCTGGTCATATTATAACAAATGCTTATCAGCAAACTGAAGATAAACATATATACGCAGCAGGAGATTGTATAGGGCAATTGCAATTGGCACACGTTGGTTCAAAAGAAGCTATAGTTGCAGTTGAACATATGTTTGATTGTTCACCTATACCTGTCAATTATGACCTGATACCAAAATGTGTTTATACAAACCCAGAAATTGCTTCAATTGGTAAAAATTTAGAACAAGCAAAAAAAGCAGGCCTTAAAGCAAAAAGTATCAAAGTTCCTTTTAAAGCTATAGGAAAGGCAATGATTGAGGATGTAACCCAATCAAAAGGATTTTGCGAGATGGTAGTTAACAAAGATGACGATGAAATCATAGGTCTTAATATGATAGGGCCACATGTTACAGAATTAATAAATGAAATTTCATTGTTACAATTTATGAATGGCTCATCTTTAGAACTTGGTTTAACAACACATGCACATCCTTCATTATCTGAGGTAGTCATGGAATTAGGATTAAAAGCTAATGGTCAAGCAATTCATGTATAGTTGGAGGTAAAAAAATGATAGATTACAAGTCAGCAGGCCTTACAGAAGAAGACCTCAAAAAAATATATAAATGGATGGACTTAGGAAGAAAAACAGACGAAAGGCTATGGTTACTCAATCGTGCAGGTAAAATTCCATTTGTCGTCAGTGGTCAAGGTCAGGAAGCAACTCAAATTGGTATGGCATATGCAATGCAAAAAGGTGATATCTCATCCCCTTATTATCGTGATTTAGCATTTGTTACTTATATGGGAATTTCTCCTTTAGATACCATGTTATCAGCTTTTGGAAAACGTGATGACATTAACTCAGGCGGTAAACAAATGCCTTCTCATTTCAGTCACAAAGAAAAAGGCATTTTATCTCAAAGTTCTCCAGTAGCTACTCAAATACCACATTCAGTCGGTGCTGCATTAGCACTTAAAATGGATAACAAGCCAAATATTGCTACTGCGACAGTTGGAGAAGGCAGTTCAAATCAAGGTGACTTTCACGAAGGTATGAACTTTGCTGCAGTTCACAAATTACCTTTCGTCTGTGTAATAATTAACAATAAATATGCGATATCTGTACCTGATTCACTACAATATGCTGCTGAAAAGTTATCTGATCGTGCATTAGGTTACGGTATGCATGGAATCCAGGTAGATGGAAATGATCCAATTGCAGTATACAAAGCAATGAAAGAAGCAAGAGAACGAGCGCTAGCAGGTGAAGGTCCAACATTGATAGAAGCAGTCACTTCACGTATGACACCACATTCATCTGATGATGATGATACATATCGTACAAAAGAAGAAAGAGACCTATTGAAGCAAGAGGATTGTAATATAAAATTTAAAACGGCCTTACTCGATCAAGGCATCATAAACGAAAATTGGTTGAGTCAATTAGAAACAGAACATAAAGAACTCATTAATGAAGCTACTAAATTTGCTGAAGCAGCACCATACCCTTCAGTAGAAGAAGCTTTGACATATGTTTATGAAGAGGGAGGTCAACAAAATGACTAAATTATCATACTTAGAAGCTATACAAAATGCACAAGACTTAGCATTAAATCATTTTAGTAATGCATTTATACTTGGCGAAGATGTAGGAAAAAAGGGTGGCGTTTTCGGCACAACTAAAGGATTACAAAGTAAGTATGGTGATGAACGTGTAATTGATACACCTCTTGCGGAATCGAATATTATTGGTACTGCTATTGGTGCAGCAATGCTAGGTAAGAGACCTATTGCCGAAATACAATTTGCAGATTTCATTTTGCCTGCTACAAATCAAATTATAAGTGAAGCAGCTAAAATGAGATACCGTTCAAATAATGACTGGAATTGCCCACTGACTATCAGAGCACCATTTGGTGGTGGCGTTCATGGTGGATTATATCATTCGCAAAGTGTTGAAAGCATTTTTGCTTCAACTCCTGGTTTAACTATTGTTATTCCTTCATCACCTTATGATGCTAAAGGTCTTCTATTATCCTCTATAGAATCTAACGATCCAGTCTTATACTTTGAACATAAAAAAGCATATCGTTTTCTAAAAGAGGAAGTTCCCGAAACATATTATACTGTACCTCTAGGTAAAGCTGATGTTAAAAGGTCAGGAGAGGACATTACTGTATTTTGTTACGGATTAATGGTGAATTACTGTTTACAAGCCGCAGATATTTTGGCAAGTGACGGCATCGATGTTGAAGTAGTCGACTTAAGAACTGTTTATCCACTAGATAAAGCAACTATCATTGAACGCTCTCAACGTACTGGTAAAGTTCTCCTTGTTACTGAAGATAATCTAGAGGGGAGCATTATGTCTGAAGTATCTGCAATTATAGCTGAAAACTGTTTGTTCGATTTAGATGCGCCAATCATGCGACTAGCTGCACCGGATGTCCCATCTATGCCGTTTTCACCAATATTAGAAAATGAAATTATGATGAACCCAGAAAAGATACAGGAAAAAATGCGTGAACTCGCACAATTTTAAGGAGGGTATCAATTGGATATAAAAATGCCTAAGCTTGGTGAAAGTGTGCATGAAGGTACGATTGAACAGTGGTTAGTATCAGTAGGAGATCATGTAGATGAGTACGAACCATTATGTGAAGTTATTACAGATAAAGTAACAGCTGAAGTGCCTTCAACAATTTCAGGAACAATAACAGAATTAGTGGTTGAAGAAGGACAAACTGTTAATATAAACACAGTGATTTGTAAAATCGATTCGGAAAATGATCAAAATCAAACAGAATCGGCAAATGATTTTAAGGAAGAACAAAATCAGCATTCTCAATCAAATGTAAAGGTGTCACAATTCGAAAATAATACTAAAACTCACGAAAATGAGGAGCATACAGCCTCAAGTCGCGCAAATAACAATGGACGATTTTCGCCTGTTGTCTTTAAATTAGCTTCTGAACACGGTATTGATTTAACACAAGTCATAGGAACTGGTTTTGAAGGTCGTGTTACTAAGAAGGATATTCAAAATATTATTAACAATCCAAACAATCAAGAAAAAGAGAAAGAATTTAAACAAACAGATAAAAAAGATCATTCAATCAACCATGGTGACTTTTTACATCAATCCTCATCTAAAAATGAAAACGCACCATTATCAAATGAACGTGTCGTACCAGTTAAAGGTATTAGAAAAGCTATCGCACAAAATATGGTTACTAGTGTCAGCGAAATACCTCACGGTTGGATGATGGTTGAAGCCGATGCGACGAATTTGGTTCAGACTAGAAACCATCATAAAGTTCAATTTAAACAGAACGAGGGGTACAATTTAACTTTCTTTGCGTTCTTTGTAAAAGCTGTTGCAGAGGCTTTAAAAGCAAATCCATTACTCAATAGTACATGGCAAGGAGATGAAATTGTTATCCACAAAGATATTAATATCTCTATTGCTGTTGCAGATGATGATAAATTGTATGTGCCAGTCATTAAAAATGCAGATGAAAAGTCAATTAAAGGTATTGCACGTGAAATTAATGATTTAGCTACTAAAGCGAGATTAGGAAAATTATCACAAAGTGATATGCAAAACGGTACATTTACGGTTAATAATACTGGTTCCTTTGGTTCTGTTTCTTCAATGGGAATCATTAATCATCCACAAGCTGCCATTTTACAAGTAGAATCAGTCGTAAAGAAACCTGTAGTTATAGAAGATATGATAGCAATTAGAAATATGGTTAATTTGTGTATTTCAATCGATCATCGTATTCTCGACGGTGTTCAAACGGGAAAATTTATGAATCTTGTTAAGAAAAAAATAGAACAATATTCTATTGAAAATACATCTATTTATTAATTACAAACATTGTTTACCAATTAAACTTCATATTATAGTTGAACGCTTTAAGGAGGAGAATTTCTTCTTAAAGCGTTTTTCAGTATTCGTTTTAAATTTCAACTAGAATTTTTCAATCATCATAAATTAATCCTGTTGAACAATGTGCTGTTAATTAGTAGAATAAAATAAGTAAAATTAACTTATTATGGAAGGTGACAAATCATGGATTTAAACTTTGATTTATATATGAATGGTGTTGTTGAACAAGCACGAAACGAAATTGAGCATGCTGGTTATCAACAATTAACTTCTGCTGAGGATGTTGATCAAGTTTTACAACAAAAAGGTACATCTTTAGTCATGGTAAATTCCGTATGCGGATGCGCAGGTGGGATTGCACGTCCTGCTGCGGCACATGCATTACATTATGATAAATTACCTCAACGATTAGTTACAGTATTTGCAGGGCAAGATAAAGAGGCAACACAACAAGCCAGAGAATATTTTGAAGGATATGCACCCTCAAGTCCATCTTTTGCTTTGATTAAAGATGGTAAAATCACCGAAATGATTGAACGACATCAGATTGAAGGTCATGATGTAATGGACGTAATCAATCAGTTGCAATCTTTATTTGATAAATATTGTGAAGAAAGATAAAAGGTTAGTTCCATGCTTAAGTTAAATCCCTATAAAATAGGATTTAGAACTGTCAAAACTGCTGTGGGAATGACTTTAGGAGTAATCATATGTAAACTTCTAGGTTTAGATAATTATGCATCCAGTGCTATTTTAGTTGTATTGTGCATAAAGCACACTAAGATGCATTCAGTACAAGCAATTTTATCTCGACTAGTTTCATGTTTACTCATATTATTTTTAGGTTCAGCAATTTTTAGTCTTTTAGGACAACATGCATTTGTTTTAGGTTTAATTGTTTTGTTGTTTATTCCTTTGACTGTTGTTCTAAATGTGCAAGAAGGTGTTATTACTAGTTGTGTCATATTATTACATGTCTTTAACGCCAAGGCTATTAATGGGCACCTTATTTTAAATGAAATAATGCTATTAATAGTGGGCTTAGGTATAGCATTTCTAATGAACTTAATGATGCCTAGTTTAGATAAGAAATTGAATCATTTTAAGCAGGATATCGAAAATCAAATAACTGAAATATTTAATATTTTTAGTCAAGCCTGCTCAATGCATAATGATCATTTAAATATTAAATTTGATTCATTACTTTTAAATATTAAAAAAGCAAAATCACTTGCTTTTAGAGATGTTAAAAATCACTTTGTACGAAACGAAAATTCATTTTATCATTATTTCGATATGAGGGAAGAACAAGTTGAATTATTAAAACGTATGACATCGTTATTAGAAAAGATAAATACAGATGATCCTATACTTGAAAAGATTTCACAATTAATGTATGAAATTGGAAGTAACGTAAATAGCAATGATTATACGGCTCTAAGACTACATTCACTTTATGAAATACGTTTATCTCTCGATGATTTACCATTACCGACTACTCATAAGACTTTAAATTCCCGAGCACATATTATTCAAATTCTAAATGAACTAGAAGAATACTTAAATATTAAATCTCAATTTGGTTCTTTAAAATTGCATAGTGAAATATAAAAAAACGTTACATGACGAAATATTAATTAACGTCATGTAACGTTTTTTCATTAGTTCATTAATGGAGCTATGCTAGTTAATAGTAATGCTAGTACTACTGCAATTAACATAACAACAATAATGACACGTAACACTTTATTGTTCAATTTTAATCCTCCGCATCATAAGGTCATATTCAACCATTGAGTCATTGACATTATAAACTATAATTCATTCACTCGTAAAATTTCAACTTTATAATAATAAAATTATATACTTTATCTTATAGGTTGTAAAATGTCATAGAATTAAATCATTAGTGAAGAGTTAAATTAGTTTTGACAATTCATAATGTCAGTTAAAATATATTTATACAAGTAAAAAGGGGGGGACCAAAAATGATTAATCAAAAGCGTTTATTAGATTGTTTTCTAGAATTAGTGCAAATTAATTCGGAAACAGGACACGAAGAAACAATTCAACCTTATCTTAAAGATACGTTTAAAAAAATGGGGCTCAATGTTATTGAAGATGAAGCTTCAAAAAATGATGGATTAGGTGCTAACAATCTTATTTGCACGCTAAAAAGTAATATAAGTCATCAGAATGTGCCGAAAATTTATTTTACAAGTCACATGGATACTGTAGTTCCAGGAAAAAACATCCAACCTGTAGTAAAAGAAGATGGATATGTTTATAGCGATGGAACTACGATACTCGGCGCGGACGATAAAGCTGGTCTTGCGGCAATAATAGAAGCGATTAAACAAATTAAGGAATCAAATTTGCCACATGGACAGATTCAAATAATTATAACCGTGGGAGAGGAATCTGGATTAGTAGGTGCTAAAGCAATAGATACTCGACTTCTAGATGCAGATTTCGGCTATGCTGTAGATGCAAGTAAAGATGTTGGAACTACTGTTATCGGTGCTCCAACTCAAGTAAAGATTTATACAACTATAAAAGGGAAAACAGCCCATGCAAGCACACCTAAAAAAGGTATTAGTGCAATAAATATTGCATCAAAAGCAATCAGTCGAATGAAATTAGGACAAGTAGATGCATTAACAACAGCCAATATCGGTAAATTTCATGGTGGCTCTGCAACTAATATTATAGCTGATGAAGTCACTTTAGAGGCAGAGGCACGGTCACATGATGATCAAAGCATTAATAAACAAGTGAAACATATGAAAGAGACTTTCGAAACGACAGCAAATGAATTAGGTGGTCAAGCTGAAGTGTTAGTTGAAAAAAGTTATCCTGGATTTGAAGTTAATGAAACTGACAAAGTAACACAATATGCTATATCTAGTGCATTAGCGCTCGGGCTAAAAGGGGATACCTGTATTGCTGGTGGTGGTTCAGATGGCAACATCATGAATCAATACGGTATTCCTTCCGTAATTTTAGGAGTAGGATATGAAAACATACATACTACTTCAGAAAGAATAGCAATAAAAGATATGTATATGCTCACAAGACAAATAATAAAAATTATTGAGTTAGTAGCTGAATAAAACATGCATATCATGATTGTTAATTAGCGATTTATGTTACAATATTATTGAAAATTTTTGAACAAGAGAGGTAAGTAATATGACACAACAAATTGGAGTAGTGGGTTTAGCAGTAATGGGGAAAAACCTAGCTTGGAATATCGAATCACGTGGTTATAGTGTTTCTGTTTATAACCGATCAAGACAAAAAACTGATGAAATGGTTAAAGAATCACCTGGAAAAGAAATTCACCCAACATACTCTTTAGAAGAATTTGTAGAATCTTTAGAGAAACCTCGTAAGATTTTATTAATGGTAAAAGCTGGACCTGCAACAGATGCCACTATAGATGGTTTATTACATTTATTAGACGATGATGATATTTTAATTGATGGTGGTAATACTAATTACCAAGATACGATTCGTCGAAATAAAGCTTTAGCTGAAAGTAGCATTAACTTTATTGGTATGGGGGTTTCTGGTGGAGAAATCGGCGCACTCACGGGACCTTCTTTAATGCCAGGTGGTCAAAAAGATGCTTATAATAAAGTCAGCGATATATTGGACGCAATTGCTGCTAAAGCACAAGATGGTGCTTCATGTGTGACTTACATTGGCCCTAATGGTGCAGGACATTATGTTAAGATGGTACACAATGGTATCGAATATGCTGATATGCAATTAATTGCTGAAAGTTATGCAATGATGAAAGATTTATTAGGCATGTCACATAAAGAAATTTCTCAAACTTTTAAAGAATGGAATTCTGGAGAACTTGAAAGTTATTTAATAGAGATTACAGGTGATATTTTCAATAAATTAGATGATGACAATGAAGCACTTGTAGAAAAAATATTAGATACTGCAGGTCAAAAAGGCACAGGTAAATGGACTTCAATTAACGCACTAGAATTAGGTGTTCCGTTAACAATCATTACAGAGTCTGTATTTGCGAGATTCATCTCATCAATTAAAGAAGAACGTGTTACTGCTTCTAAATCTTTAAAAGGACCTAAAGCACATTTTGAAGGCAATAAAAAAGCATTCTTAGAAAAAATACGTAAGGCACTTTATATGAGTAAAATATGCTCATATGCTCAAGGTTTCGCTCAAATGAGAAAAGCCAGTGAAGATAATGAGTGGAATTTGAAATTAGGCGAATTAGCAATGATTTGGCGTGAAGGTTGTATTATTCGTGCACAATTCCTACAAAAAATAAAAGATGCCTACGATAATAATGAAAACTTACAAAACTTATTATTAGACCCTTACTTCAAAAACATTGTTATGGAATATCAAGATGCACTACGTGAAGTAGTAGCTACTAGTGTATGCAATGGCGTGCCAACACCTGGTTTTTCAGCAAGTATAAATTACTATGATAGTTATCGCTCAGAGGATTTACCTGCAAATTTAATTCAAGCACAACGTGATTACTTTGGCGCACATACTTATGAACGTAAAGACCGTGAAGGTATTTTCCATACACAATGGGTAGAAGAATAATTTAAAATAAAAAATCTCACTCTAAATTGGGTGGGATTTTATTGAAATTTTAATGTAAACGTTTTCGCTTAGCATAGTTTTTGTCAAAATTAATGAGTCCTTTTATTTTAACTTATTAATTTTGTTTATATTAATTATTTAGTTTTTTAATAACAGAGGAGATGATTTTATGAAAAGAAATTGGTGGAAAGAAGCTGTTGCATATCAAGTATATCCACGTAGTTTTAATGATAGTAATGGAGATGGAATAGGTGATTTGCCTGGATTAATTGAAAAATTAGATTATCTAGAAAATTTAGGAATAGATGTCATTTGGTTAAGCCCAATGTATCCATCACCAAACGATGACAATGGATATGATATTAGTGACTACAAAGGCATTATGAGTGAATTTGGTACAATGGACGATTTTGATCAATTGTTATCAAGCATACATCAAAGAGGAATGAAATTAATATTAGACTTAGTGGTGAATCACACATCAGATGAACACCCATGGTTTATTGAATCAAAATCTAGTAAAGCAAGTGCAAAAAGAAATTGGTATATTTGGGCGGATCCTAAACCTGATGGATCTGAACCTAATAACTGGGAAAGTATCTTTAATGGTTCAACTTGGGAGTTTGACGAATCGACTAAGCAATACTATTTCCATTTATTTAGCAAAAAGCAGCCAGATTTAAATTGGGAAAATCCAGATGTAAGACAAGCTGTGTTTGATATGATGAATTGGTGGTTTGAAAAAGGTATTGATGGATTTAGAGTTGACGCCATTACTCATATTAAAAAGAATTTTGAAGCAGGAGATTTACCTATACCTGATGGCAAAAAATTTGCTCCAGCATTTGATGTAGATATGAATCAGCCAGGAATACAAGAATGGCTCCAAGAAATGAAAGATAAATCGTTAAGTCGGTATGACATTATGACTGTAGGCGAGGCTAATGGTGTCACTCCTAATGATGCTGAAGAATGGGTAGGAGAAGAAAAAGGGAAATTTAATATGATATTCCAGTTTGAACATCTCGGTTTATGGAGTACTGGCGATACGAAATTCGATGTTAAATCCTATAAACAAGTCTTAAATCGTTGGCAAAAGCAACTAGAAAATGTAGGTTGGAATGCTTTATTTATCGAAAACCATGATCAACCACGCCGTGTTTCAACCTGGGGTGATGATAAAAATTATTGGTATGAATCAGCAACTAGTCACGCTACTGCCTACTTTTTACAACAGGGCACACCTTTTATTTACCAAGGTCAAGAAATAGGTATGACTAATTATCCATTTGAAAGCATTGAAAGTTTCAACGATGTCGCAGTTAAAACTGAATATCAAATAGTCAAAAAAGAAGGTGGAGATGTCAATCAATTACTAGATAAATATAAAATGGAAAACCGAGACAATGCAAGGACTCCAATGCAATGGAATAATTCAATCAATGGTGGATTCACTACTGGTAAGCCATGGTTTCATGTAAACCCTAACTATACAGAAATTAATGTTAAACAACAACTAAATGATAAGTTTTCGATACTCTCTTATTATAAAGCGTTAATTCAACTTAAAAAATCTGATTTGATTTACACTTACGGTAAGTTTAGTATGGTCGATGCAGAAAATGAGCAGATTTTTGCTTATACACGCTCATTTAAAAACAATACAGTATTAATTGTAGCCAATCTAACAAATGAAGTATCAGAACTAAACCTACCTTTTGAATTAGATATTTCATCTGTAGATATAAAATTGCATAATTATCACTTAAATGATATAAATTTAGACCATATTAAACCTTATGAAGCATTCGTCGTTGAAATATAATACCGTGACGATAATTCAGAAATTAATAATGAACACGCCAGTGATGTTAATTACCTCACTGGCGTGTTCACTATACATTGGTAGTCCATAACTCATTTATATTAAGTTTGTCCCGACTAAATTTAGTTGAACACAACTCGAAGAATTTCATTCTAAAATTCAACAAATCTATCGAGTTGGAATTCAAAACACAATTCATATAATACTGATAACCTCATAACTCTATGTCACATCTTAATTTTGATAATCCTCATCTAAATCATAGATTTCTTGTTTAATAGGTAACCATAGTTGAATCTTAGTGAACGGGTCATTAAATGAAATATCAATTGGATAAATCTCAACATATAAACTATTTCGCTCATAGGGTAAAGTTAGTTGTAAGCTAGATTCAATATAATACCAAGCCTCGTTTGTAGCATAATCAATTTCACCTTGTAAATTAAACAATGCATAATGGCGACCAGGTAAAAATCTGCTTTCAAGGTGTGAAGGGTAACGTTCACTCGGAACACCAACAAATATTTCTAAACCTTGTTCCAGAGGACAACTGACTACAAATAATTCATACGGGCTCGTATCATTATAACGTTTAAGTTCTTTAATATAACCATCTACTAATAAATCCTCTAAAAAGTCTGGGATATTAAATGGATTTGATAATTGCTTAGTAGGAATAAATCTTGAATAGCCAACTAAAGATATATCATCAGTCTCTTGAAGCCTGTATGTATAGGGTGCATTTTCAGTCGTTGATAATTTTATATACAATCGTTTCTGTATTTTTAGTTCATCTTTTTTTGTTGTAGCTTGAATAGGTGAGATACCATGAAAATCACTAAAATCATTTGCGAAATCATTTGAATTCGCATAACGATATTTCTTAGCAACATCCATTAATCGACTAGCTCCATTAACTACATCGTTTGCTGCTATTGTCATTTTACGTGCACGTGCGTATTCCTCTGGTGACTGACCAACAATCATCTTAAAAGATTGATCCAAATGATACGGCGAAAGACCAACGTAATCACTTAATTCTTGCAAATTAAAAGGCTCTAACAAACGATCCTCAATATATACAATTGCTTGTTGTATTTGCTTGATAACGTCCAAAACTTTCACTCCAATTAAATTCAATCATAATCTTTATTGTACATTATTTTTAAATATTATACATCTTAAAGCTAGATTAATTTTTTGCAAAAATATAAAAAATGTGAATGATTATAGTCTTAAATCACTACAAGTTCTTTTGAACGTTGTGTAAATTAAGATATCATCATTCACACTAATCTATATTTATATAAAATTCATATTAGTGGATATCATCCCACCAATGATTCCCATCGCGACTTAATAAAAGATCACTTTCAAGAGGGCCATTTGTGCCCGCTTCATAGTTAGGGAAACATGGTTCAACCATTGTCCATTGATCTTGGATTGCATCTACAAATTTCCAAGTAGATTTTAATTCTTCCCAATGTGTAAAATTAGTCGCATCACCTTTAAGACAATCAAACAATAAGTTTTCATATGCATCTACAGTATTCATTTTATCTTGGGCACTCATTGCGTATGACAATTGCACGGGCTCAGTATCAATTCCTTGAATGTTCTTTTTAGCATTTAAATGCAATGAAATTCCTTCATTTGGTTGAATATTAATGACTAGCAAATTGGAATCTAGTAAATTGTCAGTTTCATAATATAAATTCATAGGTACTTCTTTAAATTCTACTACGACTTGTATCGTTTTTGATTTCATGCGTTTACCTGTTCTAATATAGAAAGGAACTCCAGCCCATCTAAAGTTGTCAATTGTTAATTTACCCGATACAAATGTAGGTGTAACCGAATCCTTTGCTACACGATCTTCTTCTCGATATGACTTAACCTGTTTACCATCTATAGTGCCTTGATCATATTGACCACGCACGAAATTCTTTTTAACTTCTTCTGGTTTTAATTGTCTAAGAGATTTAAGTACTTTGACTTTTTCTGCACGTATATCTTCACTGTTCAAACTTATCGGTGCTTCCATTGCAAGTAAAGCAACCATCTGTAGCATGTGATTTTGTACCATGTCTTTAAGTGCACCACTAGATTCATAATACCCACCACGATCTTCGACACCTAATACTTCTGATGATGTAACTTGAATATTTGAAATGTATTTATTATTCCATAAAGGTTCAAACATTGCGTTTGCGAATCGTAATACTTCTATATTTTGCACCATATCTTTGCCAAGATAGTGATCTATCCGATATATTTCTTCTTCTTTAAACGAACGTCTTATTTGATTATTTAATGATTCAGCAGATTTAAGATCACTGCCAAATGGTTTCTCTATAACTAAGCGTTTAAAGCCCTTAGTTTGAGTAAGACCAGAAGATTTAAGGTAATCTGAGATCACTCCAAAAAATTGTGGTGCCATAGCTAAGTAAAACAGACGATTTCCACCTAAAGCAAATTCTGAATCTAGTCGCTCACTAAATTGAAGTAATGACTGATAACTATCTTTATCACTCACGTCAGTTTTATGATAAAAAACATGCGTCATAAACTCATCAATTCTATCTGTATCTTTAACATAAGTTTGAATTGACGCTTTAACTTGGTCGCGAAATTGTTCGTTATTATAGTCGCGACGTCCTATACCAATAATAGCAATATGTTCATCTAAATTATCTTGTTGATATAAATGGAATATAGAAGGAAATAGCTTTCTATGACTCAAATCTCCTGTGGCACCGAATATTGTAATCAAACAAGGAATGTGTTTTTGTTTAGTACTCAAGATTAAAACCTCAATTCTTAAATAAATATAATAAAAGATGATATACTTTATGATTAAACATAATTTTAGTTACGATACTTTTATTGCGTAGTATTAAAAGTAAATCAATCACATAGTTAAATATGCTTATGGATTTCATTTGATAGGAATGTAATTTTAATTCATATCAAAACATACTAGATTAATTTATTATATGATAATCACAACGTAAGGTCATTATATTTGCTTAAAGTTAAGTAAAATAAATTGAAAAATGCTTTATGACTTAAAAATCAACTTTAACAAATATGAGACACAAGTTTGCGCTTAATAAAATAATATCAAAAATGATTATGCGATAATAGTTTATAATTATATTTTATTTCTTGATTTAGAAATTATTCTTACGTATGATAAAATGAGTTAAGAAGAGGAGGATGAAGCATGGAAGTTACATTTTTCGGTACAAGTGCTGGGTTACCGACGAAAGAGAGAAATACACAATCCATTGCTTTAAATCTAGAACCATATTCAAATTCGATATGGTTATTTGATGTGGGCGAGGGAACACAACATCAAATTTTAAGACATTCTATTAAGTTAGGGAAGATAGATCATATTTTTATAACACATATGCATGGTGATCATATTTTTGGTCTCCCTGGACTACTAACAAGTCGTTCGTTTCAAGGTGGAGAAAATAAACCCCTTACTATTATAGGGCCTAAAGGGATTCAAAATTACATCGAAACATCTTTACAACTTTCTGAATCGCATTTGAATTATTCGATTACCTATATCGAAATCAATCAACAATTAGCGTATCACCACAATGGTTTTACTGTACAAGCTGAAATGCTTAACCATGGCATTCCTTCATTCGGATATCGTATTGAAGCCCCAATCACGCCTGGTACAATCAATGTAGATGCCTTGAGAGATATTGGACTAGAACCTGGTCCAAAATATCAGGAAGTCAAATTACAAGAAACGTTCGAATATAAAGGATTAATATACAATTCAGATGATTTTAAAGGTAAAGCTAAACCTGGTCCAATTATCAGTATATTTGGTGATACAAAACCGTGTGAAAATGAATATAAATTAGCAAACAACTCTGATTTAATGATTCATGAAGCAACTTACATTGAAGGAGATAAGAAACTTGCTAATAATTACCATCATAGTCATATAGACGATGTATTTAATCTAATTAAGCAAGCCAATGTAAATAAAAGTCTTATCACTCATATCAGTAACAGATATAACATTGATGAAGTTACATCAATATACAATGAGTTATCCCTTGATCAAACTTCTCCAAATTTTTATTTCGTTAAAGATTTCGATACCTTCAAAATATAATAAAACGCTTTTCTCTCAGAATACTATCTTAGGAGAAAAGCGTTTTTATTTATTCATCTTCTTTATGTGATAATTCCATACTTCTATTCACAGCTGCACCTAAACAATCTTCAAACATCGACACAATATCATATTGAGATAGTGCATCAAGTCCAGCTTGTGTAGTACCACCTTTAGATGTAATATTTTTTCTTAATTGAGACATACTTAAATCTGAACGCTCAATCATTTTACTTGTTCCAATAATTAAATTGCGTATAGATTCTTCGACTTGATTTCGTTCTAAACCTAATTCAGTACCTGCTTTTACATATTGTTCAAATACATGATATAAAAATGCCGGCCCACTTCCTGTAATTGCAGTAACTTGATGTAGATGTTCTTCGGAGACTTCTATAACTGATCCAAATGCATTGATTAATTCATCCACTTCATTTTTAGATTTAGGATCAAAATTATTTGAAAAACTTATTCCAGTAACCGAATGTCCAACTTGAGCATTTGTATTTGGCATAATACGAGCTAATGGATTATTGGTATTAAGTTGCTGACGAATATAATCAATAGATAAACCTGCCATTATAGAAATAAACCTATTATCATTAGTAATGTGTTCTCTAATACGATTAGCTAAATTTTCAAAATCATGGGGCTTTGTACCTAAAAATACATAATCGGCATCTTTGAGTAATGCTTCATCATCATAACTATAATTAACTCCTAATTTTTCTGCAAAGCTTTTTAATGCTTGTTCATTGGATTTATTAGTTAAATAAATATCATTTGCATTTAAATTGTTGGAATTAATAATTCCAGTAAAAATTGCCTGCGCCATATTACCAGCGCCATAAAATACAAGTTTCATATTCATCTCAGCTCCTTCAATTTTGAATACTATTCATTGACTTAAAGTTATGCATATATAGTATCATATATCATAGTTAAGTAATATTACACACAAATAAAATTGAATGCTATCACACTTTATTAAGCTTGTTATTAAAATATACATAAAGGAGGAGCGACGTGATAGGTAAACACTTTATTATAACTGGAGCAACGAGTGGGTTAGGGTATGCAATAACCAATGAATTACTTCAAAGAGGCGCCCATGTTACTATACTTGCAAGAAATATCGATAAGTTCAATCGAATCAAAGAAAACTATTTTAAACCTGAACATATCAATGTGATTAAATGTGATTTAATGCAACGAAAAGATATTGAATCATTACAAGCGTTTTTAACCACACCTATAAATGGTTTCATCTATAGTTCAGGTGTCGGATATTTTAAGTCTATAAATGAACATTCAACTCGTGAAATATTAGAAACTTACGAGGTTAATCTTACAAATTTTAATTTGTTATACAAAGTGATTCAACCCCAATTAGTAAAAGCAGCATATATCGTTGGTATATCTAGTCAAGCTGCTTTAGTTTCTCAGGCTAATGCGGGCCCATTACGGTGCATCGAAAGCAGGGTTTAGCGCCGTGCTTAATGCATTGAGATTAGAACAACCGGAATTAAAAGTACTCAATGCACAGCTCGGTCCAATAGATACACCATTCCATAAAAACGCAGATCCTACTCTTAAATATTTTAAAAATTATAGACACATGATGATGCAACCACAACAACTTGCCAAGCGAATAGTGGAAGGAATAATACTAAATAAAATTGAAATTAATCAACCATCATGGATGCAAATAATGCTTAAATTTTATCAATTATGTCCACGTACACTAGAAAAATTTTGTCCAAAACTATTTAAAAATAAAGTTTAAGGTAAAAAAACATTGACTGAATGGACATTTTTACAAATGATCTTTCAAAACCTCATATTCGGATTTTATCAACGTGGTCAATATGATTTTTGGTATTAGTATTGCCTTAAAATAAAGAGATCCTACAGACGTCATTTAACCGTTTTATCTGTTGGATCTCTTTATTTAAGTATAGTCATTTAGGTATTTAACAAGTTGGTTAATATCCTTTTATTTCAAATGTTGTGTATATTCAATATCTTTTACTCTATTACGTGCGGATTTGATTTGATCTAAACTGATGTCTTTATAATAATTGCGGACATTCTCTTCAAGTTGTTCAACGTTACTAGCTCCTACAATAATTGACCCCATAGCATCATGAGAAGTTAAATATTTAAATGATAACGCGGTTAAATTACTTTCCAATTCTTTAATAGAAGCAATCGTGCTACCCAATTCGTCTTGAGTGTAATCTAACACACCGTTTTCAAATTTTTCATCTATAACATCAACACTTTTTGAAGTTAATAAACCTTTAAATACAGGGCCACGTGCTAGAATTTTAACTTGCTTATCATGAACATCATTAATAAGACTTTCAGGACGATTATCTATTAAATTAAACTGGGACATAAGTGTTTCAATTTGACTATTTTTAAGATAATAGTCTATCACGTTAGGGCGTATAGATGAAATTCCATATGCACGAATATATCCTTCTTGCTTTAATTCATCAAATGCACTAATAGTTTCGTCCAGAGGATCGTCTATTGTTCCGCCATGTAATTGATATAAGTCTAAATGGTTTAATCCTAATCGTTTCAAAGATCCTTTAACACTTTCTTTAATATGTTTTTTCGAAGGATCCCACGTCATATGTCCATCGTCAGTTAATCGATTTCCAACTTTAGTTCCGATAACGATGTCATCACGATTTTGATATTTTTTTAATGCTTTACCAACAATTTCTTCATTAACTCCTTGATCGTAAATATCTGCAGTATCAAAATACGTAATACCATTATCAATTGCACTTTCAATAATAGGTTGGGCTTTTTTATAATCTGTGCCTAAACTCATGCAACCTAACCCAAGTTCAGAAATTTCGATGCCACTTTTTAGAATATTTTTTTGCATGTCCAGTCTCCTTTCGATACACTTTAACTGACGAATTCAGTTTATCAATTTATAAAAACAATTAAAAGGAACGTGTTTAAATATGAGATTAAACGAAAAAACAATCGATAGAACGGTTATTTACAATGGTAGTATTATCGATTTAGAAGTACATGATGTTGAATTACCCGATGGCAGTACATCTAAACGTGAACTTGTGTTTCATCATGGTGCGGTAGCAGTGTGTGCAATAACACCTGAAAATGAAGTTTTATTAGTTAAACAATTTCGTAAGCCTGCAGATCAACCACTTTTGGAAATTCCTGCAGGTAAATTAGAACAGGGTGAAGATCGTAAAGAAGCGGCTATTAGAGAACTACAAGAAGAAACAGGATATATTGCTTCAGATTTGCAATTTGTCACTAATATGTACGGGTCTCCTGGATTTTCAAGTGAAAAACTTTCTATATACTTTACAGACCAATTAACGATTGGAGAAACCAATTTAGATGCTGATGAATTTGTCGAGCTTCACAAAGTACCTTTAAGTCAAATAGATTCATTGCTAAAAGATAATAAAATTGAGGATGCCAAAACAATCATTGCGTTGCAACATCTATTACTAAATTATAATCATTCTAAATAACAAGCAAATCTTCTTGCTTTTTACCGACAATATTGGTATTTTATTAAATGAACCATGGATTAAATTAAAATGATTATAATTCTTAGTAGAGGAGTGAGGCTTCCGTGGAAGAACGATTAAATCGCGTGAAGCAGCAATTACAACAATCATCATATAAATTGACTCCACAAAGAGAGGCAACTGTTAGAGTATTAATTGAAAATGAGAAAGATCATCTTAGCGCAGAAGATGTGTACTTAAAAGTCAAAGATAAGGCTCCGGAAATAGGGTTAGCAACCGTTTATAGAACTTTAGAATTGCTAGCTGAAATAAAAGTGCTAGATAAAATAAATTTTGGTGATGGTGTAGCTCGTTTTGATTTAAGAAAAGAAGGTGCCAAGCATTTCCATCATCATCTTGTTTGTATGGAATGTGGTAAAGTCGAAGAAATTGAAGAAGACTTATTACCTGAGGTTGAAAATCGTGTTGAAAATGAGTTTAATTTTAAGATTTTAGATCACCGTTTAACGTTTCACGGTGTATGTTCTGAATGCCAAGCCAAAAATAAGCAATAACTTAGCCAACAGACAAGTTACCGCTTCAATAGGGGTGCTAACATGAATAATATCATTGACGAATATTTAAATTTTATTCAAATTGAAAAAGGATTAAGTAACAATACTATAGGGGCGTATCGAAGAGATTTAAAAAAATATAAAGATTATCTTGCAGATAACAAGATTTCACATATCGATTTTATTGATAGACAAATTATCCAAGAGTGTCTTGGCCACCTTATAGATATGGGGCAATCTTCAAAATCTCTCGCAAGGTTTATTTCTACAATTAGAAGCTTTCATCAGTTTGCATTACGCGAAAAATATGCTGCCAAAGACCCAACTGTTTTAATAGAAACGCCCAAATATGAAAAGAAACTGCCAGATGTGCTTGAAATAGACGAAGTAATAGCATTACTGGAAACGCCTGATTTAGCCAAGAATAATGGATATCGTGATCGTACGATGTTGGAACTTTTATACGCCACAGGTATGCGTGTAACTGAAATTATTCAATTGGATGTTGAAGACGTAAACTTAATGATGGGATTTGTACGAGTGTTCGGGAAAGGGAACAAGGAAAGAATTGTCCCCTTAGGAGATACCGTCATCGAATATTTAACTACGTATATCGAAACCGTAAGACCTCAATTACTCAAACAAACCACAACCCAAGCGCTATTCCTTAACATGCACGGAAAATCTTTATCAAGACAAGGCATTTGGAAAATCATTAAACAATATGGTTTGAAAGCTAATATCAATAAGACGCTTACACCACATACTTTACGGCATTCATTTGCAACACATCTCTTAGAAAATGGCGCAGATTTAAGAGCCGTACAAGAAATGTTAGGTCACTCTGACATTTCTACAACACAACTTTATACACATGTATCCAAATCACAAATCAGAAAAATGTATACGCAGTTTCATCCAAGAGCTTAGTAATATAGGAATTTGTAACCAGTAAATTTATGCTTAATAGCCAACCATAAATTTACTGGCCTTTTTTATTACTTCTATTTCGATACTGTCTATGGAATAAAGCACGTTCTCTATTTTTTATCACTTCAGTTCTGTCACGTTTAATATGATGATCAACAATATAAGGTTCCTTAATTATTTGAGAAGTAAATAAATAATCCGGATATTTACGTTTAATAAGTGTCCGAAACTCTGGTTCAATAGGTAATTGTAACGGAGTAAATTGTTTTTGTAATTTAACTGCTTCAATCCTTTTCATAATAAGTTGTTTAAATTCATTGATATTAAGGTGTAATTGAGTCTCATCTATAGCGTGGTTAATAGTTAATAACGCTTTTTCAAAAGATTTTAATGCGCCTTTTAAATTCCCACGTCGATAGTGATAATTAGCTGTTGCAAACAAAATCAGACTTACCACTGCATCATGTTTTGAAAAAGTATTTTGTGATTTCCAAGCATCTTCTAAAATATCATGACATAGAAAGTAATGTTGATGCTTATGAAACTGATAATAATAATCCATTAATGATTGTTCCATTAGATTTCACCCATAATTTAAAAGTTATATGTATTCATGCTATAATAATTTAGTGAAATATGCATTAACGACGCAATTTGATATAGAGGTAGATGTAATGTATGAAGTAAAACTCGATGCATTTAATGGTCCATTAGACTTATTATTGCATCTAATTCAAAAATATGAAATTGATATTTATGATATCCCTATGAAAGCCTTAACTGAACAGTACATGCAATATGTTCATGCGATGAATCAGCTAGAAATTAATGTTGCTAGTGAATATTTAGTAATGGCATCAGAATTATTAATGATTAAAAGTAAATTACTATTGCCTCAATCGAGCATCGAAGAAGATATAGAAGAGGATCCTCGTGAGGACTTAGTAGGAAGACTTATTGAGTATCAAAACTATAAAGAATATACTGAAATATTAAATACTATGAAAGAAGAACGCGATCTTTATTTTACTAAACATCCGACGGACCTTACTCATTTAGAGACAAATGAATCGTGGGATCCTAATCAAACGATTGATTTAACTGAATTGATTGTAGCTTATCAAAGAGTTAAAAATCGGGTTGAACTTAACACTCCTAAATCTGTAGAAATTAAAAAAGAAACATTTACGATTCAACAAGCGACAGCCCAGGTTACCGAACGATTAAAACAACATGAATCGTTTAACTTTTTCAGTTTATTTACATTTCATGAACCGGTCGAACAAGTTGTTACTCATTTTTTGGCAATTTTAGAAATGTCAAAATCAGGAATAGTTAATATCAAACAAACAAAACAATTTGATGATATTGACATAATAAGAGGAGTGAACTATAGCATTGGATAATATTGCAATACTTGAGGCATTACTATATACCTCCGGCGATGAAGGATTAGAGCAAAAACAAATTATTGACATATTAGACATCAACCTCAATCAATTAGAAGATTTAGTTAGTAGATATCATTCACATGGCTTAACAATTCAAAGATATGGGTCAACTTATGTACTTACAACAAAAAAAGAAACTTCTACATATATAGAACAATTAGTCAAAGAAAAGTCTAAAATGAAATTATCCCAAGCAGCAATGGAAACACTCTCTATTATTGCATATAATCAACCGCTGACACGTGGAGATATAGAAATGATTAGAGGAATTAATTCGGATGGAGCTGTAAAAACTTTAATTGCTAGAGGATTAGTAGAAGCAAAAGATGTTGATCATTCTAGAAGCCATCATTTACTAACCACAGATTTATTTCTAAATGTGTTTGGAATCGAAAACTTAGATGCATTACCTACTACAGAAGAAGATGAGGCAGAAATGGATGAATTCTTTAGTAATTTAGTTAACCAAAAAGGAGAGTCAAATGAGTAAAGAAAAAGAAAGATTACAAAAAAGAATCGCTAAAAGCGGGTATACATCTCGTCGAAAAGCAGAAGTACTTATCACTGAAGGACGAGTTAAAGTCAATGGGCAAACTGTAACAGAATTAGGGTCCAAAGTGATGCCATCAGATTTAGTTGAAGTTGATGGTATTAAAATCGAACAAGAAGACAAAATTTATATTTTGTTTTATAAGCCAACTCAAGTCATTACGAGTGTTTCTGATGATCGTGGACGTAGGGTGGTTACGGATTACTTTGATGATCTAGAATCACGTATTTATCCGGTTGGACGATTAGATTATGACACATCTGGAGTTTTATTATTAACTAATGATGGAGAATTTACTAATTTGATGACACATCCTCGATATCACATTAAAAAGAAATACGTCGCTAAATTAAAAGGTTATTTAATGAGAGAGGAAATTAAGCAACTTGAAAAAGGAATAGAATTAGAAGATGGATATACACAACCAGCACAAGTTAAAATAAAAAAGCAAGATAAAGAGAAAAATACGACTTTAGTTGAAATTACAATTAGTGAAGGGCGAAATAGACAAGTTAGACGTATGTTTGAGTATTTTGGTCATCAAGTTAATAAGTTAGCAAGAATTCAATTTGGTCCCATAGATTTAAAAGGTTTGAACGCCGGTGAAGGAAGAGTTCTTACACCACATGAAGTAAAAACATTAAGACATTTGGCTGAAAACGGTAAATAAACACTAAAAAGATGTAATCACCATTTAGATTGATATTTTTTTCACAAGGTTAACCTTTGAGTCACTCAACATCGTTAACCTATGATATAATGACAAATGTATTTAACAGCAAGTGTAGGAGGTAGTAAAAAGTATGACTAACGAAATTTTAATCGTTGATGATGAAGATAGAATTAGAAGATTACTTAAATTATATTTAGAAAGAGAATCTTTTGAAATTCATGAAGCAAGAGATGGTAAAGAAGCCTACGAGCTTGCTCTTGAAAACAACTATGCGTGCATCCTCTTAGATTTAATGCTTCCTGAAATGGATGGAATTGAAGTTGCCTCTAAACTTAGAGAACATAAAGATACACCTATCATCATGCTTACTGCAAAAGGTGAAGAAACAAATCGTGTTGAAGGATTTGAATCGGGAGCAGATGATTATATTGTGAAGCCTTTCTCACCAAGAGAAGTAGTATTGAGAGTAAAGGCGTTATTAAGACGCACACAAACTGCAAACACTGAGCAAAGCGAACCGCACGCACGCGATATTATTGAATTTAGTCATCTTGTGATTGATAATGACGCTCATCGGGTCCTTGCGGATAATCAACAAGTGAATCTAACACCTAAAGAGTATGAATTACTCATCTATTTAGCTAAAACTCCAAATAAAGTATTTGATCGAGAACAGTTACTTAAAGAGGTTTGGCATTACGAATTTTATGGGGACTTGCGTACAGTAGATACTCATGTCAAAAGACTTAGAGAAAAGTTAAATCGAGTATCAAATGATGCTGCACAAATGATACAAACTGTGTGGGGTGTCGGTTATAAATTTGAGGTAAAACCTAGTGATGAACCGACTAAATAGTGTTGTTATAAAACTGTGGTTAACTATTATTTTAATAGTAGCGACAGTTTTAATTTTATTAAGTGTTTCATTAATCACTTTTATACAATATTACTTTACGCAAGAAACAGAATATGCAATTAAAGAAGATGCCAAAAGAATTAGTTCACTTGTTGAGAAGTCTCATAACAAAACGTTAGCTATCCAAAATAGCCAAACACTCATTGATGGACCGGGTGGTCTCATTATTATGAACGACATGAGCGAGAAACCAGACTCATCATATAAAGACACTAAAAAACAAATGTTCAATGAAATAAAAAAGAGTACTAAATTTAAAAAAGTGTTTAAAGAAGGTGAGTATGAAACCCAAAATATTACAATAAAAAATAAAGGTAATTCTCAATCTTATCTTTTGTTAGGATACCCAATGAAAGCTCAAAAGGGTGCTCAGAGCCATTATAGTGGTGTTTTTATATATAAAGATTTGAAATCTATCGAAGATACAAATAATGCTATTACAATTATTATCTTAATAACCGCTATTATATTTACTATAGCAAGCACAATATTTGCATTCTTTTTATCTAATAGAATAACAAAACCCTTACGTCAATTAAAAACTCAAGCACAAAAAGTTTCTGAAGGGGATTATAGTCAAATTTCAACTGTCGCTACTAAAGATGAAATAGGTGATTTATCACGTGCATTTAACAACATGAACGTTGAAATTCAAGAGCATATCAAAGCAATTTCTTCATCTAAGAATATAAGAGATACATTATTAAACTCTATGGTAGAAGGCGTTCTAGGTATTAATAATCAACGTGAAATCATATTGTCGAACAAGATGGCTGATGATATTATGCGTCACATTGATGATTTTTCAAAAGAATCTATTGAACAGCAAATTGAAGCAACATTTGAATCACAAGAGAATGAGTATTTAGAATTAGAAATTAATACAAGATACTATGTATTTATCTCCAGTTATATAGATAGAATTCAAACGAATGGTAGAAGTGGTATTGTCATGGTCATCCGTGATATGACAAATGAACATAATCTTGATCAAATGAAAAAAGATTTTATAGCAAATGTATCACATGAATTACGTACGCCAATCTCTTTATTACAGGGTTACACTGAGTCCATAGTAGACGGTATAGTTACCGAACCAGATGAAATACGTGACTCATTAGCAATCGTTTTAGATGAATCTAAGAGACTTAATCGTTTAGTCAATGAGTTACTAAATGTAGCTCGTATGGATGCTGAAGGATTATCAGTTGAGAAGGAATTACAACCTATTCAGCATCTTCTTGATAAAATGGAGTCTAAATATCGCATGCAAAGTGAAGAGTTAGGTTTAACAATGACGTTTGATTCTAATAATGAAGAACAATTATGGAACTATGATATGGATAGAATGGACCAAGTATTAACTAATTTAATTGATAATGCAACAAGATATACGCAAGCTGGTGATTCTATAAAGATTTCTATTGATGAAGATTCAGATTTCAATATTTTAACAATAACTGATACAGGTACTGGTATAGCGCCGGAACATCTGAAACAAGTATTTGACCGTTTTTATAAAGTAGACGCTGCTCGAAAAAGAGGTAAGCAAGGCACTGGGTTAGGTCTTTTCATTTGTAAAATGATTATTGAAGAACACGGTGGACGTATTGATGTTGAGAGCGAATTAGGCAAAGGTACTTCATTTATTATTAGACTACCTAAATCAAAGCAAATTAGTTAGAAATCGAAAAGTTTCATAAATTGTCTGTTTTAATAATCATTTTGAAAACAGAGAAATTATAATGCTACCCATCAAAATTAATATACAAAATACGCCTGAGACACAGAGTGATGTCTCAGGCGTATTTTGTATATAATCAGTCGATAACTATATTGATCATAGATTTAATTATCATTATATTTGAATAACTTCTACAAGTTTAAAGATATCATTTCAGAATCAATAAAGTCTATTTATTGGTAAATATTTTATGTGTTAAAACTTAAATCCAAGTTATATATTGACTTCATATTTTGTTATTAAAGTCTAAAAATTATTTTAACAGTAAGCAGAAATATTGAGTTTTTAAAATTAATCATGTAATATAAATTTAAAATAAAATTGATATATTCATCTTCGGGGTAGGGTGTAATTCCCAACCGGCAGTAATTTAAGCCTGCGACGACAACGTATTAATTTTTGCTTTGTCTTGATTCAGTGAAAGTCTGAAGCCGACAGTATAGTCTGGATGGGAGAAGATGGAGGTTTTTTGTTGTACAAATTTCCTCCTTTTCTAAGTAAGATGAATGGAAGGAGAAAATTATATATGCAACAAAACAAACGTTTGATTACAATTAGTATGTTAAGTGCGGTAGCGTTTGTGTTAACTTTCATCAAGTTTCCATTGCCATTTATTCCACCGTATCTAACTCTCGATTTTAGTGATGTTCCGACATTATTAGCAACATTCCTCTTAAGTCCTATTGCTGGGATTATCGTTGCACTCATCAAAAATATATTAAATTTTCTATTCAATATAGGGGATCCTGTTGGACCAGTAGCTAACTTTTTAGCAGGCGTCAGCTTTTTGCTATCATCATACTATGTTTATAGAAAAAGAAGAAATAATCGTTCTTTAATTTATGGATTAATTACAGGTACAATCGTTATGACTATTGTTTTGAGCATTTTAAATTATTTTGTGTTACTTCCATTATATGGAATGATATTTAATTTAGGTGATGTGCTTAATAACGTAAAAATTGTTATTGTGTCTGGAGTCATACCTTTTAATTTAATTAAAGGCATAATCATTTCCATTATATTTGTGTTGTTATTTAGAAGACTAAGACATATCATTAAATAAAAAACATTTTAAACTTTTTTGATTTATCTATTATAAAGACAATGTTCATATTCAAAAGTGGACATTGTCTTTATGTTGTTTCTAAAGATATAAAGAAAATGTAACTCATAAACAATTTAACAATAGTGAGCGTAACGCTTTAAGATATTATGATTTTAAACTTCTTATCAAATAGAACACTGATTTTAATGAGCCATATAAAATGTTATCAATAATTACTAATAAACAACCCCAAATGAATCATATTAAACAATTCATTTGGGGATCAATTCATCTAATAGCTTATTATTTTATTGTTTATAGCTAGTTAACTTAACAATTAATTCTCATACAAATTGATATACTATAAATAGTAATAAATTATTTAGATTAATTTTTATGTATTCTAAGAATCATATATTATTCAAACTTCAGTGCGTCACCATCAAATGGTTCGTCTTCAATTTTGATTGAGTCAGTAGGACAACCTTCTAGTGCATCTTCCATATCTTCATATAACTCTTCAGGCACTTCAGCAGTACCTTGGTTATCGTCGAGAATTACGTATGCAATACCTTCATCATCGTAATCATATATATCTGGAGCAGCTGCACCGCAAGCACCGCATGCTATACATGTATCCATATCAACGATTGTATATTTTGCCATATTTATTCGCCTCCTTTGATAAAAATGCTACACTAGTATTGTAAATACAATTGTAGACATCGATAGATTACATTTCAATTTATTCGTTTTATAGAGTGAGGGTTTAATTTGTACAATAT
This sequence comes from Staphylococcus sp. HMSC068G11, assembly GCF_001815825.1. Taxonomy (NCBI): domain Bacteria; kingdom Bacillati; phylum Bacillota; class Bacilli; order Caryophanales; family Staphylococcaceae; genus Staphylococcus; species Staphylococcus sp. HMSC068G11. The sequence continues at coordinate 121,989 of NZ_KV822056.1, read as the reverse complement.
ACTATCATATGCCATGAGTCATGCATTTAACTACAAAACCAATAAAAGTATCTATAATATTTTAATAGGTAAGAAGTCACACCAAACGTTTTTTGATGCGTCAAGCCAACAACTTTTGTCATTATATCATAGTTTACCTAATTTGAAGTATTCAACTTTTGAGCAATTTATACTCCAAAAGGATGATTTTGAAAAATCAATTCAAGTAAAAATACATCCACAATACACTTATGATAGTCTCACTCAAACGTTTAGTTGCATACAATTACTTATCCAAACGTTATCTCATAAACGCAAGGAGTCAAATACATTTATTCCAATTGTTCAAAATACCTTTGTTCAACAAAGGGTCAAACAAATTTATCAACAGGTCATTGAATCAAATCAAGTATCAAAAACTATAGACGAAATATATTTATTATTTGAGAATTTAAATAATAAAGCCAACCATACATTTCTTCATTATTATTTACAAGGATATGAGGAATCTATGTATACTAGACAACAAATAAGTTTAATTGAGGGTATACCACAATCAGAACTATTTGAACGAGAAATGAATGAACTGATTGCCTTATTGAATCAATTAAAAGATTCAACGAAATATCCAATACTTTCTCAAGCTATCATTCTTTCACCATTACAAACAAATACATACTTAAGCTATCAAAAGTTAAAATCTGGGCTCAATTTAAAAGAAATTGCTCAATTACAAAATGTAAAACTTAACACAATTGAAGATCATATTCTAGAAATGTATATTAAAGGTTATCTGATTGACTATACATTATTTATAAATAAAAAAGATATTCTCGAATTTATAAACTACTATCAAAATCATCGAGGTAAACGATTAAAATTTCATAAAGAACATTTTACTGATTGGACTTACTTTCAAATTAAGTTAGTTATAGTAGGAATAGAAAGAGGTGACTTAATTGCTGAAAGATAATTTAAAGAAATGGTTTGGTTTTGATGAATTTAAAGAGGGGCAAGAAGAAATTATTGATAGCGTCCTTCATGGAAGGCATACACTTGGAATTTTACCAACTGGTAGTGGTAAAAGTTTATGTTATCAACTCCCAACATATATATTAGAAAAACCAACATTAATTATATCACCACTCATTTCACTTATGGATGATCAAGTAATGCAAATGAAGTTAAAAGGTGAAACACATGTTGCATGTATCCATTCTGGCATGGACGAAGTAGAAAAAAGAGACAATATTAAACGACTAAGTAAAAGTCGATTTATTTATTTAAGTCCAGAATATATATTGCAACCTCATAATTTTAAGTACATCGCTCATATCAACTTTGGATTAATAGTATTAGATGAAGCACACTGTTTATCAGAGTGGGGGTATGATTTTAGACCTCACTATGCTTTAGTTGGTAAAATTATTCATCATTTTAATTCAGCAACAGTGTTAGCACTAACAGCTACAGCACCACCTCAATTAGAAACTGATTTATCTCACATTTTATCACTCAAATTAAATGTAGTTCAAAAAAGTATGAATCGAAAAAATATTAGCCTACAGCACTTTAATTTTAATGATGATGAGGGGAAGATTGAATGGCTGTTACCATTTTTATCTAATTCTGGGCCTACAATTATATATGTTTCTTCTAAAAAAAGATGTTTAGAACTAGCCCAAATGATTTATGATTCAGGATATCTAACAGGTATATATCATGGAGATTTAAGTTATCAGGAACGCCAAACAGTTCAACAACAGTTTTTTAATAATGACATACCAGTTATAGTAGCAACAAGTGCTTTTGGAATGGGAATAAATAAAAAAGATATTCGTACAGTCATACATTTTCATTTATCATCTTCACCATCTAACTATTTACAAGAAATTGGTCGTGCTGGTAGAGATGGTAAACAAAGTCAAGCCATTAGCTTATTTCAACCTGATGATAGTTTTATTCTAGAAACATTACTATTCACTGATATGATCACTGATGACGATATCACAATGTTTGAGATGGGAAACCACTTACCAGATGAAAAGGAAAAAATTTTAAGTACATTAAACTTACAATTCACATTTAGCCAACTTAAAGATATATTTCATCAATCATATCAACGTAAGCGACTAGGTTATATGAGAATGATGGGGTATACAAATTTAGATCAATGTAGACGCAAATACTTGCTGGAATTTTTTGGTGAACATCCTCAAAGTCCAAAACAATGTTGTGATCAAGATTCAAGTTTAGAATCTATCCAGATATTGAATCGTAAAAAGGTGAAAAGAAAACTAAGTTTTAATGAAAAATTATATAATTTGTTCGAAACCTAGCTATCGCTTTACTTACTGAAATTTAACAAGCTATAATCAATATGTAGACCCAATTAAGCAGTGTTAAATACTTTTAATTATTTTACATATTTAATTTTAACTTGGGTATAGAGTAATTAATCAAAATAGAAGGGATGATAGTTGTGTCTAATAATAATTTTAAAGATGATTTTGAAAAGAATCGTCAATCTATTAATCCAGACGAGCATCAAAGAGATTTAAAAGAAGATGATAAAACAAATGAAAATAATAAAGAAGTAGACTCTCAAAACAGTGTATCTAATAACTCAAATCAGCAATTTCCACCAAGAAATGCACAACGACGAAAAAGACGCAGAGAGACAGCTACAAATCAAAGCAAACATCAAGACGACAAGCATCAAAAAAATAGTGACGCTAAAACTACAGAAGGTTCATTAGATGACCGTTATGACGAAGCACAGTTACAGCAACAACATGATAATTCGCAACAGCAAAATAAAATTGAAAAACAATCACAAGATAGTAGAATGATAGATGGAAAAGATGCAGCTATTGTAAATGGAAAATCTGAGTCTTCAGAACATAAATCAAAATCAACACAAAATAGACCCGGCCCTAAAGCTCAACAACAAAAGGATAAATCAGAAAGTACGCAATCAAAATCTTCAACAAACAAAGATAAAAAAGTAGCTACAGGAGCTGGAATAGCTGGTGCAGCTGGTGTTGCTGGTGCAGCAAAAACATCCAAACACCATCATAATAAAAAAGATAAACAAGATTCTAAACAGTCAAATCATGAGAATGACGAAAAATCTGTTAAAAATGATGACAAAAAGCAATCTAAAAAAGGCAAGAAAGCAGCAGTCGGTGCTGGCGCAGCTGCAGGAGTTGGTGCGGCTGGTGCTGCGCATCATAACAAACAAAATAAACATCATAATGAGGAAAAAAATTCTAGTCAAAACAATCAGTACAATAACCACTCAGATGATAAGAAAAAAGGTGGTTTCATGAAAATCTTGTTACCACTCATAGCAGCCATTCTTATTCTAGGTGCAATAGCAATATTCGGTGGTATGGCTCTAAATAATCACAACGACAGTAAAAGTGATGACCAAAAAATAGCGAATCAAAGTAAGAAAGACTCAGATAAAAAAGATGGTGAGCAATCCGGAGATAACAAAGACAAAAATCACGATAGTAAAAAAGACAAAAAATCTGATTCTGATAAGAACGCTAATGATGATTCTGATAAGAACACTAATGATGACTCTGATAATAGTTCCTCAAATCCTAACGCTACTTCAACTAATAATAACGATAATGTAGCTAATAATAACTCAAATTATACAAACCAAAATCAACAAGATAATGCAAATCAAAATAGCAATAATCAACAGACAACTCAAGGACAACAATCACATACAGTATATGGTCAAGAAAACTTATATCGTATCGCCATACAATATTATGGAGAAGGAACTCAAGCTAACGTAGATAAAATTAAACGTGCGAATGGATTAAGCAGTAATAATATTCATAATGGTCAAACACTAGTTATTCCTCAATAACATGATTAATAGTCCCAGTATTGGTGACAAACACCAATATTGGGGCTATATTTTTATTTAATTCAAAATTCAGGTCTTAGCTAAAATAGTGAATAACTGATATAATTATTTGGTGATTAAAGGAGGATAAGTATGCAAACTATTGAAAGCATCATTATAGGTGGCGGTCCATGTGGATTAAGCGCAGCAATTGAACAAAAGAAAAAAGGTATTGAAACATTAGTAATTGAAAAAGGTAATGTTGTTGAATCAATCTATAATTATCCAACACATCAGACTTTTTTCTCATCAAGTGATAAATTAAGTATCGGAGATATTCCTTTTATTGTTGAAGATAGTAAGCCAAGACGCAATCAAGCGCTTGTATACTATAGGGAAGTCGTTAAACATCATCAACTTAACATACATCCGTTCGAAGAAGTTTTAACAGTTAAAAAAATAAATAATAAATTTGCAATTACAACCACAAAAGGTGTATATGAATGTAAATATTTAACTGTTGCTACGGGTTATTATGGTCAACATAATACTTTAGAAGCGGAAGGGGCAGAATTACCTAAAGTATTCCATTACTTTAAAGAAGCACATCCGTATTTTAATCAAAATGTTGTTATTATTGGAGGCAAAAACTCTGCTGTTGATGCTGCGTTAGAATTAGAAAAAGCTGGTGCTAATGTAACTGTTTTATATCGTGGTGAACAGTATCCTAAAGCAATTAAACCATGGATATTACCTAATTTCGAATCATTAGTCAATCATGAAAAAATAACGATGGAATTTAATGCGACAGTAACCAAAATTACCGATCATTCAGTGACTTATGAAAAAGATGGTCACCTTATAGAAATTGATAATGACTACGTTTTTGCTATGATTGGTTATCATCCAGATTACGATTTCTTAAAAACGATAGGTATAGATATCCATACCAATGAATATGGTACTGCTCCTGTTTATAATCGAGAAACATTTGAAACAAACGTCGAAAATTGTTATATAGCTGGTGTTATTGCTGCGGGTAATGATGCAAATACTATTTTTATCGAAAATGGTAAATACCATGGTGGTGTCATTACACAAAGCATTTTGACAAAAAAACAAACACCACTTGAAACATAGAGCCTACAAAAAGCTTGGGATACTAAACAATGTCCCAAGCTTTCTTAATGTATTGGTAATCAATGACTCAATTAAAATGCACATATTAATGATAGGTAAGCCTTAATTAGAGTATAATTGCACTAAAGAAATTTCATAGACAATGCACGCAACTAATAGAAATCGGAGTGTGACAATGAACTCGATACGAATTTTTGTCCCACTCTTTTTAATTACTCTTCGAAATATCGCTCTAATTGATTATGAGTCATATCCTGACTCAAACCAACTAGTAATTTTAGCCTTGCCTTTGGTCCATTTAAACCATTCGAAAAAATAACATCATTATTTTTTAAATCTGCGCCACCACCTTCATAAGCATATACAGGACTAACAATGCCATTGAATGATCTAGATACGAGAACTAGAGGAATCTTATTCTTTAGACATTGCTGTAGTCCATTAAGACAACTTTTTGGAAGATTACCTTGTCCTAGTGCTTCGATGACTATACCATCAACGTGCTGTTGTGCATAAAATGATAGTACATCATCTTCCATACCCATGTATGCTTTTACAAGTGGAACACGTAAATTTACATCGATATATTGATAGGTAGTTTGTCTGTAGGGATGATGATAAAATTGTACTCGATTCTTGGTAAGTACACCTAGAGGCCCCTGATTAGGACTTTGAAATGTATTTATATTCGAAGTATGTGTCTTTGTCACATTACGAGCAGTATGAATCTCATCATTAAATACAACCATTACACCTTTATGATTAGCCTCAGATGAAGTAGCAACCCTTATGGCAGAAATAAAATTATAGAGACCATCGGAACCAATTTCATTGGATGATCTCATTGCTCCAGTAATTACTATGGGCTCTTGAATATCAATTAATAAATCTATTAAAAAAGCTGTTTCCTCAAGTGTATCTGTTCCATGAGTAATAACAAATCCATCATATATATTTTCTTTAGAATATGTAATGATTTCGTCTCTTAATCGCACAACATTCGAAATTGTCATATGCGGCGAGGGTATATTTAGAAGATTGATTTCGTCAACCTTTGCATATTGACTAATGATATTTTGATGTTGAGATATTGGATTTTCTTCATTCGTTATCACTTTATTAGTTTGATCTTGTGACATACTTATTGTGCCACCAGTGTGTATGACAAGTAGACGTTTCATTACGTATTCCTCCTATTTATTCTTTACTTTTTTATGATAAAATAATATCTATAAAACAACAAGGAAGGTTATCAAATAATGAGTTCAATTAATATTGCACTAGATGGCCCAGCTGCTGCAGGTAAGAGTACTATTGCTAAACGTGTAGCCAGTCGTCTATCTATGATATATGTTGATACAGGAGCAATGTATCGTGCCATTACATATAAATATTTACAAAATGGCAAACCCGAAAATTTTGATTATCTAATTAATAACACTAAACTTGAGCTTACTTATGATGAAGCAAAAGGGCAAAGAATCATACTAGACAATCAAGACGTCACTGATTATTTAAGAGAAAATGATGTAACACATCACGTATCTTATGTTGCTTCTAAAGAACCAGTGCGTTCCTTTGCAGTGAAAATACAAAAAGAATTAGCTGCTAAAAAAGGTATCGTTATGGATGGCCGAGATATTGGTACAGTTGTATTACCAGATGCCGAATTAAAAGTTTATATGATTGCATCTGTTGCTGAACGCGCTGAACGACGACAAAAAGAGAATGAACAACGTGGCATTGAATCAAATTTAGAACAATTAAAAGACGAAATTGAAGCACGAGATCACTATGATATGAATCGTGAAATTTCGCCATTACAAAAAGCCGAAGATGCTATTACACTTGATACTACTGGTAAATCTATAGAAGAGGTAACAAATGAAATATTGTCTCTACTTTAAATGTTAAAATTAAAATCCTAATATTGTTTATTGTAAACATTTAAGTGTAGTAGAATTTATAATCAATGACTAGAACATATTAAAATTATTAGTGTTGATTTATACAAAAGCCACGGACGCTCTGTCTCTGGCTTTTATTTTTGACCATTGAGAACTATGTAAATAATCTTATTTTTAACCAAGTCTCCTCGATAGAGTAGTAATACAATGTTTATTACCAATTCTGATATATCTTTTTCAATTTTATTCCTCATATTATTATGAGCTTAGGATTAATTGCCATGAAATTTATGTTACAATAAAAATAACAATGTTATTAAATATACTACAAACTAAATTGACCATCACTTAACTAGGTGCTCTGTTAAACTTTTGTTATAAATTAAAGATAGATGCAACCTATTCATATAAAGTGGTATCTCTTGACAATTTTACTTGTTTATAAGATGTTATAATTATGTAGTGTATAAGGAGGCATACAAGATGACTGAAGAATTCAATGAATCAATGATTAATGATATTAAAGAAGGTGACAAAGTCACTGGTGAAGTTCAACAAGTAGAGGATAAACAAGTTGTTGTGCATATTAATGGTGGCAAATTTAATGGAATTATTCCTATTAGCCAGCTTTCAACACATCATATCGAAAACCCTAATGAAGTTGTAAAAGTCGGTGATGAAGTTGAAGCGTACGTCACTAAAATCGAGTTCGATGAAGAAAACGATACTGGGGCATACATTTTATCAAAAAGACAACTTGAAACTGAAAAATCTTATGAATATTTACAAGAAAAACTAAATAACGATGAAGTGATTGAAGCTGAAGTTACTGAAGTAGTTAAAGGTGGTTTAGTCGTTGACGTTGGTCAAAGAGGGTTTGTACCTGCTTCTCTAATTTCAACTGATTTCATTGAAGACTTTTCTGTATTCGATGGTCAAACAATCCGTATTAAAGTGGAGGAACTTGATCCTGAAAATAATAGAGTCATTTTAAGCCGTAAAGCTGTGGAACAGTTAGAAAACGATGCTAAAAAAGCTTCAATATTAGATTCTTTAAATGAAGGCGATGTTATTGATGGTAAAGTTGCTCGATTAACTAACTTTGGTGCTTTCATTGATATTGGTGGTGTAGATGGTTTAGTTCATGTATCTGAATTATCTCATGAACATGTTCAAACACCAGAAGAAGTTGTATCAGTCGGTGAAGCAGTCAAAGTTAAAGTTAAATCTGTAGAAAAAGATTCTGAACGTATTTCTTTATCTATTAAAGACACTTTACCAACACCATTTGAAAACATTAAAGGGAAATTTCACGAAGATGATGTTATTGAAGGTACTGTAGTACGTTTGGCGAACTTTGGCGCATTCGTAGAAATTGCTCCATCCGTCCAAGGTTTAGTGCATATTTCTGAAATCGATCATAAACATATCGGTTCTCCTAACGAAGTATTAGAACCCGGACAACAAGTTAATGTAAAAATATTAGGTATCGATGAAGATAATGAAAGAATTTCATTATCAATCAAAGCAACATTACCAAAAGAGAATGTCATTGAAAGTGACGCATCCACAACTCAATCATATCTTGAAGATGATAATGATGAAGATAAACCAACATTAGGCGACGTTTTTGGTGACAAATTTAAAGATCTTAAATTTTAATTAAACTAAAATCATTTGCGATATAAAATATAATGACTCCAATTTACGCGTAAGCTTAAAATCAAATTTACGTGTAATAATTGGAGTCTTTTTTTAAACGATATACTGTACAAAATATATCTTTTCGAACATGTAAAATAAACATATTCAAGTTTTGAATAAATCTGCTCTTATGATAAAATTATGTAGATTAAAAAAGAGAGGAAGTTTATCCTATGACTAAACCGATAGTAGCAATTGTAGGAAAACCAAACGTAGGGAAATCTACAATTTTTAATAGAGTTGTCGGCGAACGTGTTTCTATCGTAGAAGATACACCAGGCGTTACTCGTGATCGTATTTATTCATCTGGCGAGTGGTTGACTCATGAATTTAACATCATTGATACAGGTGGTATTGAAATTGGAGATGCTCCTTTTCAAACTCAAATCCGTGCACAGGCAGAAATAGCAATTGAAGAAGCAGATGTCATCATTTTTATGGTCAATGTTAGAGAAGGACTTACACAAAGTGATGAAATGGTCGCACAAATGCTTTATAAATCTAAGAAACCTGTTGTATTAGCTGTGAATAAAGTTGATAATCTTGAAATGCGTAATGATATCTATGATTTCTATTCTTTAGGCTTTGGAGATCCATATCCTATTTCTGGTTCACATGGATTAGGACTTGGGGATTTACTAGATGCTGTCGTTGAAAACTTTAATAAAGAATCAGAAGATCCTTATGACGAAGATACGATACGTCTTTCCATCATAGGTAGACCTAATGTTGGTAAATCTAGCTTAGTCAATGCTATTTTAGGCGAAGAACGTGTTATAGTATCTAATGTTGCTGGTACAACTCGAGATGCCATTGATACCGAATACTCTTATGATGGACAAGATTATGTATTGATTGATACTGCTGGAATGAGAAAAAAGGGTAAGGTGTATGAATCGACTGAAAAATATTCTGTATTACGTGCATTAAAAGCGATTGAGCGTTCAGAAGTAGTATTAGTAGTTATTGATGCTGAACAAGGTATAATTGAACAAGATAAACGTGTAGCTGGCTATGCACATGAGGAAGGTAAAGCTATTGTTATTGTAGTAAATAAATGGGATACAGTCGAAAAAGATAGTAAGACAATGAAAAAATTCACTGATGATGTTAGAAATGAATTTCAATTTTTAGATTATGCTCAAATTGCGTTCGTATCAGCAAAAGAAGGGCTAAGATTAAAAACATTATTCCCTTATATCAATCAAGCCAGTGAAAATCATAAAAAGCGTGTCCAAAGTTCGACACTTAATGAAGTTGTTACTGATGCCATCTCAATGAATCCAACACCTACTGACAAAGGTAGAAGACTTAACGTATTCTATACAACTCAGGTTGCAATTGAACCACCGACATTTGTAGTATTTGTTAATGATGTCGAATTAATGCATTTTTCTTATAGGAGATATTTAGAAAACCAAATTCGTAATGCTTTTGGTTTTGAAGGAACACCTATTCATATTATTCCAAGAAAAAGAAATTAAAAACAAAGGGGAATTCAATAATGAGAAAAATTACAGTTTTTGGTATGGGTAGTTTTGGTACTGCATTAGCTAATGTATTAGCTCAAAATGGTCATGATGTTTTAATGTGGGGCAAAAATGTAGAGAATGTAGATGAACTTAACACACATCATATGAACAAAAGTTATCTTAAAGATGCTAAATTAGATTCATCTATAAAAGCAACTGCAGATTTAAATAGCGCAGTGCAATTTTCAGATATCTATCTTATGGCTCTACCTACAAAAGCAATAAGAGAAGTATCAAAAGATATCGATCAATTACTCACATCTAAAAAGACTTTTATTCATGTTGCTAAAGGCATTGAAAACGGTACATTTAAGCGCGTATCTGAAATGATTGAGGATTCTATCTTGCCAGAACATAATGGAGGAATCGGTGTCTTATCAGGTCCAAGTCATGCTGAAGAAGTTGTTATCAAACAACCTACAACTGTAGCTGCATCATCTAAAGATAATAATGTGAGCAAACTTATTCAAGATTTATTTATGAACGACTATTTACGTGTTTACACAAATAATGATTTAGTAGGTGTAGAACTAGGTGGTGCTTTAAAAAATATTATAGCTATAGCTAGTGGTATCGTTGCCGGCATGGGTTACGGTGATAATGCCAAGGCTGCTTTAATGACACGAGGTTTAGCCGAAATCAGTCGACTTGGTGAGAAACTTGGAGCAGATCCAATGACTTTCTTAGGTCTAGGTGGCATAGGTGACTTGATCGTAACTTGTACGTCCACACATTCACGAAATTACACACTTGGATTTAAATTAGGGCAAGGCAAAACAGCAGAAGAAGCTTTAAAAGAGATGAAAATGGTAGTTGAAGGTATTTATACAACTAAGTCAGTATATCATCTTGCTCAACAAGAAGGAGTAGAAATGCCTATCACCAACGCACTATATGAAGTTTTATTTGAAGATGTCCCTGTAAGTAAAAGTGTCAGAACACTTATGGAAAGAGACAAAAAAGCAGAATAGATAGTGTAATATTACTTTTTTATGAGCGAATATTAAAAAAATTCGTCATAAATCGCATAAAACCAACGTTTCTATTGCATAAATCGTTGCGATGACAGTAACCCTTGTGTTAAAGTCAAAACATAATGATATAATGAATATCATTATAAAACCTCAGGAGGTGAATTCATAATGAATAAAACTGATTTAATCAATGCAGTTGCAGAACAAGCTGACTTAACTAAAAAAGAAGCTGGTTCAGCAGTAGATGCTGTATTTGAATCTATCCAAAACTCACTTGCTAAAGGTGAAAAAGTACAATTAATCGGTTTCGGTAACTTTGAAGTACGTGAACGCGCTGCTCGTAAAGGTCGTAACCCTCAAACAGGTAAAGAAATTGACATCCCTGCAAGTAAAGTACCAGCATTTAAAGCTGGTAAAGCATTAAAAGATGCTGTAAAATAATTTACTTAAAAAAGCCCCTTTGAGGGCTTTTTCTTTTTAACTTATAGATCAATGGTCTATCGCTCTATGTATTTTATTTTTAAGTAGATTCAACACTTCATAACTTGTATCAATATTAAAATATTTAAATTATCGACTGTCTTAGTCTTAAAATTTGATAAATTACGTCATTTCAATCAATTACATATATATTTAGGAATGAGTTTGGGTTGATATACTCATTTACTATTTAATTAAGCTCGTTTATCTAGCTATACTAGCTAGTAATCATCTAGTTAAAAAATTTATATAAAGCCATCTAGTAATTATTATCATATTAGTAATTACTAGATCTTTGGTAAAATGAGTTTTATTCCTCAAATCGCAAGCCACTTGCATAGAATAACTATTTATTTTAAAAGACTTAATCCAATAGATTTTATTTTTTTACATATAATGTTAATATTGTTAATGATAATATCGTGAGGTGTGAACATGGAAACGACAATAAGCAAACTGAACAAACATGTAGAACAACTGCTTAAGGGCATTAATGAGTATGAGTCTATTGAAATCAATAGCTCTTTAAGTCAATTATTAGATATGTACTCTATCCCAGATGAAGCTAAGATTGCTTGCCTCACAATTGATACATCTATGCGTCATTTGGATGCTATCGGTGATAATCATCTATCTAAGAAAGCAATATTAATAGGGGACCTATTAAGTGCTCATTTCTATACTCTATTAGCAAATATTCAAGATTCCACTTTTCAACTTACAATGAGCAAGGCCATTGTTAAAATCAATGAGGATAAATCATCAATTAATCAAAATGATCTCACTGATGAAGAATTGAAAGATGCGATTCTAGATATCGAAATACTATTTCCATATCTTACAATTAACCATTTTGGAAGTTCTGTTGATAAAATCAAATTATTCACTGAATTGACTTCTAAATATAAAGATTACCATCCTGTGTATCTGGGTAAGTTTAACAGACATGAAATAGATAAATATATTCAAGAAATTAGCAAAAGTTATAAAAAGAAGAGGTAATGAAAATGGCTGAAAATCAAGCTAAAAAAGAACAAGTTCATACAGTATTCCAAAATATTTCTCAAAAATACGATCGACTCAACAACATCATAAGTTTCGAACAACATAAAGTATGGAGAAAACATGTTATGAGTACTATGAATGTACAAAAAGGTAGTAAAGCTTTAGATGTGTGTTGTGGTACCGCTGATTGGACTATTGCATTAAGCGAAGCAGTAGGCTCAAAAGGTCAAGTAACTGGTCTTGATTTTAGTGAAAATATGCTTGAGGTAGGTAAACAGAAAACTGCTTCATTGGACAATATCCAGCTTGTTCATGGTGATGCTATGAATTTACCATTTGATGATAACTCATTTGATTATGTTACTATTGGTTTTGGCTTACGCAATGTACCGGATTATTTGTCAGCACTCAAAGAAATGCATCGAGTTTTAAAACCAGGAGGCATGGTGGTATGTCTTGAAACAAGCCAACCGACATTGCCATTATTCAAACAAATCTATAGTTTATACTTTAAATTTGTGATGCCAATTTTTGGTAAGATGTTTGCTAAGTCTAAAGAGGAATATGAATGGTTGCAACAATCAACATTTAATTTTCCTGACAAACAAACATTGAAAGGCCTATTCTTTGAAGCAGGTTTTAACGATATCATTGTACGTAGCTTTACAGGTGGCGTTGCTGCAATGCACCTTGGCTATAAAGAAAACAGTTCTAGCAAAGGTGATTAACGTGGCAAAGTTAAACATTAACAACGAAATAAAGAAAGTAGAAAAGCGACTTGAAGAAGCAATTATAAGTTCTGATCAAACATTACAAGACGCCTCATTCCATTTACTATCTTCAGGTGGAAAAAGAGTTAGACCCGCTTTTGTTATTTTAAGTGGTCAATTTGGCTCTAACAACAAACCTTCAGAAGATACGTATCGTGTAGCAGTAGCTTTAGAACTAATTCACATGGCTACCTTAGTACACGATGATGTGATAGATAAAAGTGATAAACGTAGAGGCCGACTCACTATTTCAAAAAAATGGGACCAAAGTACAGCTATTTTAACAGGAAATTTCTTACTTGCTATGGGACTCAAGCATCTATCTGAAATCAGTGATACTCGTGTCCATACGACCATTTCTAAATCAATTGTTGATGTGTGTAGAGGAGAACTATTCCAATTTCAAGATCAATTTAATAGCAATCAAACAATTACTAATTATTTACGTCGTATCAACCGTAAAACAGCACTTCTTATTCAACTGTCTACACAAGTTGGTGCGATTACTTCTAATGCGTCAAATGACGTTATTCGTAAATTAAAAATGATCGGACATTATATAGGTATGAGTTTCCAAATTATAGATGATGTGTTAGATTTTACCAGTTCTGAAAAGAAACTTGGTAAGCCGGTTGGTAGTGATCTTATGAATGGTCATATTACATTACCTGTACTATTAGAAATGCGAAAAAATAAGACTTTTAAAGATAAAGTTTCACAACTTAATCCTGACAGTCCTCAACATGCTTTCGAAACTTGTATAACAATAATTAGACAGTCCGAAAGCATAGAACAGTCAAAACAAATAAGTGAAAAGTATTTAAATAAAGCAATCCATTTAATCGATGAATTAGAGGATGGTCCTAATAAAGAACTATTTAGAAAGCTCATTAAAAAAATGGGAAGTCGAAATAAGTAAGTTTTGTGACAAAAGTTGAAAGCGCTTCATTATCCTGTTACCATACTAAGTAGCAGGATATTTTTATAGCTTGCAATGTTTTAAGTTTTTTACATACTTATAAAAATGAATGAAACACATGCACAGGGGGACACACGAAGTGGAACGCACATTTTTGATGATTAAACCGGACGCTGTCCAAAGAAATTTAATTGGTGAGATTATATCTCGTATTGAAAAGAAAGGTCTTAAGCTTGTTGGCGGTAAGTTTATGCAAGTGCCTATGGAACTAGCTGAAAAACATTATAGTGAACATGAAGGAAAACCGTTCTACGACAAGTTAATTTCATTCATTACTTCTGCACCCGTTTTTGCTATGGTAGTAGAAGGTGAAAATGCTGTAGCTGTATCTCGTAAAATTATTGGAAGCACAAATCCAAGTGAAGCAGCTCCTGGTACAATCCGAGGCGACTATGGTTTAAATCTAGGTCGTAATATTATACATGGTTCAGATTCAACAGAATCAGCACAACGTGAAGTTAAATTATGGTTTACAAGTAGCGAAATTGCTGATTATAAAGAACCAAGAGAAGATTGGTTATACGAATAATAAAAAAATCAAATAATGAAATTCATTTTATCCATTAATGTCTGTGACACATATTTGTGTCTCAGGCATTTTTTTGATTAACCAAATTACATTTGCTTAAAATAATACTTATTGAATTAGTCTATTTAATTTTTTATCTAAGGATTAAACGATGTAACACCATAAAAAGTTCGATTATGTAGCAATTTTTATCTTTTGACAATTGAGTATTCATTATTAAGTAATGACTTATTTTTAGTATTTCATTCATGTATCTAATGATTTAGCTCTTTTGATTTTTTCAGTAGACTGATTTTTAATTTATATAATATTACTATGACATAACAATCATCTTGGTGCTATTCTTTCTAAAATATTTATCACTGCTAAAATAAAAATCTTCTTGTTTATCTAACTGACTTATGTTGTTTGATTGAATATGATAATATATTAAACATATTACAATTTAATGTATTGAAGAATAGAAAGGGGCGTGCGATCATGAGATACCTCACATCCGGTGAATCACATGGACCACAACTTACAGTCATCATTGAAGGTGTTCCAGCTAATTTAGAAATTACGGCTGAAGATATTAATAAGGAAATGTTTAAACGTCAAGGGGGATATGGTCGGGGGCGTCGTATGCAAATTGAAAAAGATACTATAGAAATTGTGTCAGGCGTCAGAAATGGCTTTTCTTTGGGAAGTCCAATAACTTTAGTAGTTACTAACGACGATTTCACTCATTGGAGAAAAATAATGGGCGTCGCACCAATTAGCGATGAAGAAAGAGAAAATATGAAACGTACCATTACAAAACCTAGACCAGGCCATGCTGATCTTGTAGGCGGTATGAAATATAATCATCGTGATTTAAGAAATGTGCTCGAGCGTTCATCTGCTAGAGAAACAGCAGCAAGAGTTGCTGTGGGTGCTGTTTCAAAAATTCTTTTAGAACAATTAGATATCCACTTATACAGCCGTGTAGTCGAAATTGGTGGTATTAAAGACAAAGGTTTATATGATGTAGATATGTTCAAAAATAATGTAGATAAAAATGATGTACGTGTAGTTGACGAAAATATTGCGCAACAAATGAGAGATAAAATAGATGAAGCGAAAAAAGACGGAGATTCAATCGGGGGCGTAGTTCAAGTAATGGCTGAAAATATGCCTATTGGTGTGGGAAGTTATGTACATTATGACCGTAAATTAGATGGACGCATTGCACAGGGTGTTGTGAGTATCAACGCATTCAAAGGTGTAAGTTTTGGTGAAGGATTTAAAGCAGCTGAAAAACCTGGTAGCGAAATTCAAGATGAAATTCATTATAATCAAGATTTAGGCTATTTTAGAGCTACAAATCACTTAGGTGGATTTGAAGGAGGCATGAGTAATGGGATGCCTATCATTGTTAATGGTGTGATGAAGCCTATCCCTACTTTATATAAGCCACTAAACTCAGTTGATATTAACAGTAAAGAAGACTTCAAAGCTACTATTGAACGCTCAGATAGTTGTGCAGTGCCCGCAGCTAGCGTAGTATGTGAACACGTTGTCGCTTTTGAATTAGCAAAAGCAGTACTCGAAGAGTTTCAATCTAACCACATGGACCAACTCATAGCACAAATTAAAGAGCGTCGACAACTCAATATAGAATTTTAATTACCCTAGAATGATTGAGGTGAAAGCATGGAACTTAAAACATCATATGCAAGTGATAATTATCCCATTATCGTTGAACATCACGCAATTAACTCTTTAGAAAAATACATTAAAAATGAAGAACAACGATTTTTCATTATCGATAAGCAAGTCTATAATTTATTTGTAGATAAACTTGAAGCTTTGGTTCAAAAACTTGATGCTAAATGTATCGTAATCCCTTCTGGGGAAACGTCAAAATCATTCGAACATTATCATCGTACTATTGAATATTTACTAAGCCATCAATTAACACGTCAAACGTGTATTGTTGCCATTGGTGGTGGTGCTACGGGAGATTTCGCAGGGTTTATTGCTGCAACTTTACTTAGAGGCGTATCATTTGTCCAAGTACCGACAACTATTTTAGCCCACGATTCAAGTGTAGGTGGTAAAGTTGGAATTAATTCTGAGCATGGTAAAAATTTAATTGGTGCTTTTTATCGACCCAAAGCTGTCATTTATGATTTAGATTTTTTAGAAACTCTACCATATTCTGAAATACTAAGTGGGTATGCTGAGGTCTATAAGCACGCTTTATTAAACGGCGAGGATTCAACAAAAAATATCGAATCTAATTTTACCTCAAATAAAAATTTACAAGCGTTAAAAAATCTAGATTATTATTTATTTGAGGGTATAAAAACAAAACTAAATATTGTTGTTGAAGATGAGAAAGAAAAAGGTAAAAGAAAGTTTCTTAATCTTGGTCATACATTTGGTCATGCAATTGAATATGAGCATAAAATTCCTCATGGTCATGCAGTTATGATTGGTAT
The DNA here is from genome assembly GCF_001815825.1 of Staphylococcus sp. HMSC068G11. NCBI lineage: Bacteria > Bacillati > Bacillota > Bacilli > Caryophanales > Staphylococcaceae > Staphylococcus > Staphylococcus sp. HMSC068G11. Next base: position 104,657 of record NZ_KV822056.1, on the reverse strand, counting down.
TCTTTATCAATTTATTGTTGCGAATCACTTATTCGAGTCAAATTATAACATTCAACACTATATTAATTATATGAAAAAACTTAAATATCCATTATCTATCATCAAACAACTTCATTTTGAAGATACATACCATTTTATGCTTCTAGATAAAAAAAATGATTACAATGGTATTCAAATGGTCTTACTTAAAAATTTAGGGAAACCTGTTGTCACTCATGTTGATAAGGATACGCTTTTATCAGCTTTCGAGGAATTACAATCTTATTTTAAGTAGGTGAATCAAATGAATAACAGTGAAATAATTAATATTAATGGACCACTCAAAGGTGAAATAGAAGTACCTGGTGATAAATCGATGACACATCGCGCTATTATGTTAGCTTCATTAGCTAAAGGTATATCAACCATTTATGAACCATTATTGGGAGAAGATTGTCGACGTACTATGGATATCTTTAAACAATTGGGTGTAACAATTGAAGAGCAGGACAATTCTATCATAATCAATTCACCAGGATATCGAAATTTCACAACACCACACCAAGTTCTCTATACTGGTAATTCTGGTACTACTACACGATTACTTGCTGGTCTTTTAAGCGGATTAGGTATTGAAAGTGTGTTATCTGGTGATGTATCTATAGGCAAAAGACCCATGGATAGAGTGATGAAACCTCTGCTGAAAATGAACGCTAATATATCTGGAATTGATAATAATTACACACCGCTTATTATTAAGCCTTCAACCATTAAAGGTATAAATTATCAAATGGAAGTTGCAAGTGCACAAGTTAAAAGTGCTATTTTACTTGCTAGCCTATTTTCAAAAGAAGCAACGACACTTACAGAAATTGATGTTAGTAGAAATCATACAGAAACATTGTTTGAACACTTTAATATTCCTATATCAATTCAAGGTAACACAATCCAAACCATACCTTATGCAATTGAACGTATACAGCCTAGAGATTTTCATGTTCCAGGAGATATCTCATCTGCTGCATTTTTCATAGTCGCAGCTCTAATTACGCCCGGTAGTGACATTACAATTCATAATGTTGGCATTAATCCCACTCGTTCAGGTATCATAGATATCGTTAAACAAATGGGAGGAAACATTGAATTAAGTAATGTAAGCAAAGGTGCAGAACCAACTGCATCAATACATGTAACATATACACCGAACTTGAATGCTGTTACAATTAAAGGCGACTTAGTTCCAAGAGCTATCGATGAATTGCCAGTTATTGCATTACTTTGCACACAAGCTTCAAATTCTTGTATTATCAAAGACGCCGAAGAATTAAAAGTGAAGGAAACAAATCGTATAGATACTACTGCAGACATGCTAAATTTACTTGGTTTTAATTTACAACCCACACATGATGGACTTATTATACATCCATCAGAGTTTAGATCAAATGCAACTGTCGATAGTCAAACAGATCATCGTATAGGAATGATGTTGGCTGTAGCTTCACTACTTAGTTCAGAACCACTCAAAATAGAGCAATTTGACGCTGTTAATGTTTCCTTCCCAGGTTTTTTACCTAAACTAAAGCTTTTAGAAAATGAGGGAAAATAAAAAATGGAAGATATCTATAAACTTATAGACGATATCAATCTACAAAAAATAGAAAACTTAGATTCTCGAGTAAATGAGGCATTGAGTTCAAACAATGATGATGCGTTATTTATACTTGGTGAAACTTTATATAATTTCGGTCTTACACCTCAAGGGTTAGAAGTTTTTAGAACGTTGTATCATAAATACCCAGATGAAAGTGAATTACTCATTTACTTTATCGAAGGTCTCATGTCTGAAAATCAAACTGACGAAGCACTTGAATATTTAGCGCAAGTAGAACCATCTACCGAAAAGTTGATGCTTGAAGCCGATTTATATCAACAAATTAATATGTTAGAAGTAGCAATTGACAAATTGCAAGAAGCATTAGATCTTGAACCTAATGATCCAATTATTCACTTCGCCTTAGCAGAGCTATTATACTACGATGGGCAATACTTACGAGCTACAAGAGAGTATGAAACAGTATTGGAAACAGGTGAATATGAAGTGAATGGAGTAAATCTTTTCTCGCGAATGGCAGATTGTAGTTTACAAAGTGGTAATTATTCAGATGCTATTAGCTTATTTGATGAAATTAGTGAAGAAGAGATGAATTCTGAAGATTACTTTAAAAAATCAATTGCCTATGAAAAAAACGATTTAACGCAAGAAGCAATTAAAATTATGCAAACATTACTTTCAAAAGATCCTGATTTTATACAAGGATATTTTTATCTTCAATCTCTATTTGAAAATGAAAAAAATTATCCTGATGCTATAGAAACTGGTAAGGAAGGATTACGTTTAAGTCAATTTTACAAAGAATTAATGGTTTCTACAGGTAGCTTAGAAATAGAGCATGGAGATGCAAATGAAGGTGTAGAATTGTTAAAACAAGCCTTAGAGGTCGATAATGCATATCATGAACCATTGTTGATTTTAAGTGATTTATATCGTAATGAAGAAGACTATGAATCAATTATACAATTGTTGACTTATGTAGACGAAGAAGATTTAGATCCTATTTTCATGTGGCATTTAGCATATGCATACGGTCAAGAAGAACGAGATAAAGAAGCGCAACATTTCTTTGAATTAGCATATCCAACATTACAAACTCAAGTTGAATTTTTAAGCGATTATTACTTCTATTTATTAGAAATTGGTCAAAAAGAAAAAGCACTTTTGATTTTAAATCAATTATTAGAAATTGATCCAAGCAATGAAAATTGGCATGATGAGTCAATGAGATTGCAAATGTAAGTTGGTGACTTAAATGAATGATTCTCTTATTCGTATCAAACAAAATTTTATAGAATATATTCTGTTTAACTATCGTTTTAAATCAAGAATTACTGTGTGGGTATTAAATTATTTAAAGGCAAATCAAGATAAGCTAAATAATGTACATTTCGTAAATAGTAAAATCAATAATCATTATACCTTAGAAATTGCAGAAGTGGATACAACTGCTTCTGCAATTCAATTGAGCAAGGATAATAAAGCTTATATTAATACAAATCAAATTTTTAATTATATTGCAAATCATACATTAAGATTAGATATACAAATACATTTTGCTCATTGTCACGCGCGAGAACCTCGCTTAGATGATTTAATATTAATGCAGCTCATTCATTCACCTAGTTATTCATCTTATGTACAAGACTTGTATTCAATTTCTATGGATAAAAGAAAACAAACAACTATTATTCAAACCTTACAAAACAATATTGATTTAAGTTTACAAATGAATGAACCTGATTATTTTTATCAACTCACACAAATACTTAATGTGTTAAAATCAAAAGATATTCAATCAACTTTAAATGATAGGTAGCCCATACTAAGATGAATCAATGGCTTTGGGAAACTTCACTTTATCAAAAATGGTTGATTTCTTTTATTTTAGTTTGCAATATATTTGGTACGATATACGGTTATCATTGGTATAGTAGTCAATTGGCTAACACGCCAAATTATTTTAAATTATTTGTTCCAGATAGTCCCACTGCTACATTATTTTTATGTTTATCATTATTACTCATACTATTTAATAAGCGTAATGCACTGATTGACGCTTTAGCTTTTATAACTCTATTTAAATATGGTAGTTGGGCTGTAATTATGAATATTTGGATGTTCATAAAAATGAATGATGTTGCTATAAACGGACTTATGTTGCTCATATCTCACGCAATTATGATGTTAGAAGCTATCTATTTTTATCCTCGTTTTAAAATATCTAAGTTGGCTGGATTGATGACTTTCATATGGGTGACTGTCAATGACGTAATAGATTACATATACGGACAATATCCATACTATAATTTTATCGCCAAACATTTAATTGAAGTAGGGGTGTTGGCTTATAGTCTCACTATCATATCGTATATTTTATTTTTAAAATTACAAAAGTGGTTGAAAGTTAAAACATTTGATTAAAGATAAATTTGACAGTAAAATGAAAATAAAGGAGAGTGAGTTTAATGTCTTTAATATCAATGATTATATATTTCGTAATATTAATGGTCATTCCAATGTGGGCTCAACATAAAGTTAAATCTAATTATGAAAAATACTCACAAGTGAGATCCACAAGTGGTAAAACTGGTCGTGAAGTAGCTGAAGAAATTTTACATTCTAATGGCATTTACGATGTTGACGTCGTTAAAGGCGAAGGCTTCTTAACTGATCACTATGACCCAAATAAAAAAGTTGTTTGTTTATCTCCTGCAAACTACGATAGACCATCAGTTGCTGGTACTGCAATTGCAGCCCATGAAGTAGGACATGCAATTCAACATCAGCAAGGTTACGCACCATTAAGATTTAGAACAGCATTAGTACCATTAGCTAATATTGGTAGTTCTTTAAGCTACATTATTATTATGGTAGGTATTGTTTTAACAGCTCTCGGTAGTGTCTTTGGCTCTACAGTTCTATGGGTTGGTGCTGGTTTAATGTCACTTGCAGTTTTATTCTCTATCGTGACATTACCTGTTGAGTTTAACGCTAGTTCAAGAGCGATGAAACAAATAACGGCTTTAAATATCGTTAATGAGAAAGAATACAAACACGCGAAAAAAGTTTTATCTGCAGCAGCAATGACATATGTGGCATCTACTGCAGTTGCATTAGCTGAACTTGCTCGTATTATATTAATTGCAAGATCAAGTGATTAATCATATATAACAACGCAGTTCCTGGTAATCATTACAATTGATTTGTAATGGTTACCTTTTTTATTTGAATACGTGACAAAAGCCTATCTTTTAATACATATTAAACATTGCACTTGAAATGCAAGTCACTTTATTTTGTAATATACTATATAAGAATAGCAATAAAGGAGTACTTTCATATGAAATCTATGGAGCAAATGCAACAAGAAGTTGATGACTATATCAGTCAATTTAAAGCTGGTTATTTTTCACCACTTGCTAATCTTGCAAGAATGACAGAAGAAGTTGGAGAATTAGCACGCGAAATAAACCATCATTTTGGAGAGAAAAAAAAGAAAGATACTGAAGAAGATAATACAATTAAAGCTGAATTGGGAGACAATTTATTTGTTTTACTGTGTATTGCAAACTCTCTGAACATAGATATGACAGAAAGCTTTAATGACACGATGAATAAGTTTAATACAAGAGATAAAAATCGCTTTGAAAGAAAATAATTTAAGAAAGGATGGGCACAAATGAAAATCGGTATAACATGTTACCCGTCCATGGGTGGTTCTGGCATTATTGCTACAGAGCTCGGTATTAAAATGGCAGAACGTGGCCATGAAGTTCACTTTATTACCTCAAATATACCCTTTAGAATACGCAAACCTTTACCTAACATGACGTTCCACCAAGTTGAAGTCAATCAATATGCCGTATTCCAATATCCACCATACGATATTACATTAAGTACAAAAATTTCTGACGTTATACAAGAATATGATTTAGACATATTGCATATGCATTATGCTGTACCTCACGCTGTATGTGGTATATTAGCTAAACAAATGTCAGGTAAAGACGTCAAAATTATGACAACACTACATGGCACTGATATAACAGTGTTAGGTTATGACCATACTTTACAAAACGCGATAAAATTTGGCATAGAACAAAGTGATATTGTGACAAGTGTTAGTCATTCACTAGCACAGCAAACTTATGAAATTATCAATACTCAAAAGGAAATCATCCCTATATATAATTTTGTACGGGAAAATGAATTCCCAACTCGTCATAATGAAGAATTAAAAGATTGTTATGGTATCTCTTCTGAAGAAAAGGTACTGATACATGTTTCTAATTTCAGAAAAGTAAAACGCATTGATACAGTGATTGAGACATTTGCAAAAGTTCATGAGAGTATACCGTCCAAGTTGATACTTTTAGGAGATGGCCCAGAATTAATCGATATGCGACATAAAGCACGAGAGCTCGATGTGGAAGCACACGTACTCTTTTTAGGCAAACAAAATGACGTAAGCGCATTCTACCAACTATCTGATTTAGTATTGCTCTTAAGTGAGAAAGAAAGTTTTGGATTAACTCTCTTAGAAGCAATGAAAACAGGTGTCTTACCTATAGGGAGTCGTGCAGGTGGTATTAAAGAGGTCATCAGACACGAAGAAACTGGATTTATAGTAGATATAGGAGATAGTACACAAGCTGCAAAGTATGCTATTAAACTTTTATCAAATCCAGAATTATATCAAAAAATGCAATCCCAAATGTTGAAAGATATTGAAGCAAGATTTAGTTCAGATTTAATTACTGACCAATATGAAAACTATTATCGAAAGATGCTAGAACAAGGTGAGAACAGCAATGTGTCATGAAATATTTGAACAAGCAAAACCTATTTTAAAAAAAATTCAAAATAAAGGTTTTAAGGCTTATTTCGTTGGTGGATCAGTACGTGATTACATCATGCAACGACCTATACATGATGTTGATATTACCACCAGTGCAATGCCTGACGAAATAGAATCTATATTCGACAAAACCATACCAGTGGGTAAAGAACACGGTACGATCAACGTGGTCTTTCAAAATGACAATTATGAAATCACTACATTTAGATCTGAAGATGAATACATCAATCATCGTAGGCCCAGTGAAGTGTATTTTGTAAGAGATTTATATCAAGATGTTCAACGTAGAGATTTTACAATGAATGCTATAGCAATGGATCTAAATTACCAGTTGTATGATTATTTTAATGGTCAACAAGATATAAAAAATCGAGTAATTCGTACTGTTGGTGTACCAAGTGAAAGGTTCTCAGAAGACGCGCTTCGTATCATTAGAGGGTTACGTTTTCAATCACAACTTAATTTTCAAATTGATTCAGACACATTACATGCAATGTCTTCTCATATTTCAGATATACAATATTTATCCGTTGAACGTGTAGTAGTAGAGCTTAAAAAGCTTATCATGGGAAACAATGTTAAACAAAGCTTTGAAGTCATGCAAAACATGAAAGCATTTAATTATATACCTTTTTTCAAATCATTTGAGATGTCTCATCTTCATATAGATGAGCCCATCACATTTGAACTTTGGATTGCAATCTTAATCGTCCAACAACCAAAAGATGTACAATTAAGCTCCTTGAAAATTAGCAATCAAGAAAAAGCAACTATCAAAAAATGGATTACACTCATCCAAACATTGCCTAAGATACAGTCAAAGCAATCTTTAATAACATTAGTATATGATTACAATTTAAAAGATATTGAAATCCTATTATCATTACATCATTTGCTTAAACAAAATGGGCTTACAACAGCCAATCATTTAATCATTAATGAAATAAGTGTTCGCGAAGCAAATAAAAAATTACCTATCCATTGCAGAAAAGAATTGGCAATAAATGGTAAAGATATACTCAATCATACGAATAAAAATTCAGGACCATGGCTAAAAGATACACTTAGAGAAATAGAAATCGCAGTCATATCAAATCAAATAGCCAACACTAAAGAAGAAATATTAGAATGGGTGGATGCACATGTCAAAATATAGTCAAGATGTCATTAGAATGTTGTATGAACATCAATCAAATTACATATCAGGGCAATATATTGCCAATCAACTCAATATTTCTAGGGCAGGTGTCAAAAAAGTTATTGACCTATTAAAAGAAGATGGTTGTGATATCGAGTCAATAAACCACAAAGGCCATCAACTGAATTCATTACCTGATCAGTGGTATAGCGGTATTGTAAAACCCATTCTTGATGAACTTGGTCTTTTTAATCATCTAGAAGTTTATCACACTGTAGATTCAACACAATTAAAAGCAAAGAGAGCACTCGTTGGAAATAATGATACATTTTTAATCTTGAGCGATGAACAAACAGAAGGTCGAGGTAGATTCAATCGTAATTGGGAATCATCTAAAGGAAAAGGGTTGTGGATGTCACTTGTACTAAGACCTGACGTACCTTTTTCTATGATACCTAAATTTAATTTATTTATTGCTTTAGGTATTAGAGATGCAATTCAACAATTTTCGAACGAACGTGTAACAATTAAATGGCCAAATGATATATATATTGGTAATAAAAAAATTTGCGGATTTTTAACTGAAATGGTTGCTAACTATGATGCAATAGAAGCAATAATTTGTGGTATAGGTATAAATATGAATCATGTTGAAAGTGATTTTGATGAGGATATTAAAGATAAAGCAACAAGTATACGTATGCATTCCGATAGTAAAATTAATAGATATACTTTTTTAACTACATTATTAACTCAAATTATACATCGATTTGATCAATTTTTACATCAAACTTTTGAGTCAATTCGAGAAGAATATATTCACGCTACAAATATATGGCATCGTCAACTTAAATTCACTGAAAATGATCATCAATTTTTGGGGGAAGCCATAGATATTGATTCAGATGGATTCCTTATAGTTAAAGATGAAGAAGGTCAATTACATCGACTTATGAGTGCAGATATAGATTTATAAACACAAAAATGAGGAGCGGACATTATGGGAATAGCAACATTTGCAGTTGTGGATTTAGAAACAACTGGAAATCAACTGGATTATGATGAAATCATTCAAATTGGCATTACATTTGTACGTCAGAATCAAGTCATTGATACATACCATTCAATGATACGTACCGATTTAGAAATTCCACCGTTTATCCAAGCCTTAACTTCTATAGAAGAAGAAATGTTGGTACAGGCACCTTATTTTAATGAGGTCGCAGATGACATTTATCAACTTATCAAAGACTGTGTTTTTGTTGCACATAATATCTCATTCGATCTTAATTTTATAAAAAAAGCTTTTGAAAAATGTAATATTCAATTTAAACCTAAAAGAGTCATGGATACTTTAGAATTGTTTAAAATCGCATTCCCTACAGACAAAAGCTACCAGTTAAGCGCATTGGCTGAATCACATCATATCCCGTTAAATAATGCACATAGAGCAGATGAAGATGCAACAACAACTGCTAAATTGATGATTAAAGCTTTTGAGAAGTTCGAGCAATTGCATTTAGATACTCAAAAACAACTGTACTATTTAAGTAAAAATCTCAAGTATGATCTTTATCATATTTTGTTTGAAATGGTTAGAAATTATCAAACTAAACCGCCTAACAACCAATTTGAACAATTTGAACAAATTATTTACCGTAAACAAATTGATTTAAAAAAACCGGCTGTCAATTTTGATGGTACTTTAAAAGATTTATATAAAAATGTTACTCAATCTTTAAATCTTACATATCGGCCACAACAGTTATACCTAGCCGAAATTATACTTGATCAGTTGATGCATAGTGATAAAGCAATGATTGAAGCACCTTTAGGTAGTGGAAAGTCTCTTGCTTATCTGCTTGCAGCAACAATGTATAATATTGAAACCGGTCGTCATGTAATGATTTCAACAAATACAAAATTATTACAAAGTCAGCTATTAGAAAAAGACATACCATTACTCAATGATGTTTTAGATTTTAAAATTAACGCGTCATTAATCAAAAGTAAAAATGATTATATATCTCTTGGTCTTATCAGCCAAATTCTTAAAGATGATACAAGTAATTATGAAGTAAATATTCTTAAAATGCAGTTACTTATTTGGATAACTGAAACAAATACTGGGGACATACAAGAATTAAATCTTAAAGGTGGACAAAAAATGTATGTTGACCAAAAAATTGAAACATACGTTCCAGTTCGTCATGATATCCATTATTACAATTATATAAAAAGGAATGCTCAAAACATACAAATTGGTATCACTAATCATGCGCACTTAATTCATTCAGACAGCGAAAACACTATATATCAACTATTTGATGATTGCATCATCGATGAAGCACATAGATTGCCTGACTATGCGCTAAATCAAGTTACCAATGATTTAAATTATTCAGATGTTAAATATCAATTAGGACTTATTGGCAAAAATGAAAATGAAAAACTACTTAAAGCAGTAGACAAACTTGAGCAACAACGTATTTTAGAGAAACTAGATATTTCACCTATAGACGTTTTTGGTCTAAAAATAAATATCAATGAGTTACATGATTTAAATGAGCAACTATTCACTACAATTTATAACATTATTCAAACATCAGACGTTTATGATGATGACATTCATAAGTATCATTACGTTTATGACTTTGAAACGGGTGAGATTTTAAAAGATTTACGTTCAATCATAGATAAATTAAATAAAACGATAGAAATTTTTAACGGAATGAATCACAAAACAATAAAGTCTGTACGGAAACAATTATTATACTTACATGACAAATTTAAACTTATCGAACAAAGTATAAAAGATCACCATACTAGCTTTATTTCAATTAAAAATTTAGCACAAAAATCAACAATCCGACTCTTAGTCAAGGATTATGATGTTAAGGATATCCTGACGAAACAAGTACTTGAAAAATTTAAGTCTCTTACATTTATATCAGGCACATTAGCTTTCAATCACTCATTTAAAGCATTTCAAAATTGGTTTAATGAAGACATAGACTTTAATACATTTGAAATTTCAACACCTTTAACATCATCCAATCATACAAATGTTTTTGTGCCCAATGATGTTGAAACGTACAATTATAAAAATTTAGACGATTATGTAGCTTCAATTGTTGACTATATTGTTGAATACATTACAGTAACACAGTCGAAATGTCTTGTCTTATTTACAAGCTATAAAATGATGCATATGGTTCAAGATTTGTTAAATGAATTACCTGAATTAGAAGATTATGTCATTTTAACCCAACAGCAAAACCAAAATTATAAAATTGTTCAACAGTTTAATAACTTTGATAAATCAATACTTCTTGGAACATCAACATTTTTTGAAGGTTTTGATTTTCAAGCCAATGGCCTTAAATGTGTAATGATAGCTAAACTACCATTTATGAATAAACATAATATTAAATACTGGCTCATGGACTCTGAATTCACATCAACTTTCAAAGATTATGTATTACCTGATGCTGTGACTAGGTTTAGACAAGGTCTTGGACGTCTTATTCGACACGAAGACGACAAAGGACTTATTGTGTCATTTGATGATCGACTGATAAATAGCACATATAAAAACTTTTTTGCTCAATCACTAGAACATTTTAAACAACGAAAAGGTAACATTAAACAGTTTAATAAATTACTGAATCAAATACAGAGGTCTATCGATAATGAGAGTAAAAGCTAGCTTTTTAGAAATCTATAATAAATCATATCGTATGATTCCAGTTACTCAACTTGTAGAAGTTAAAGACATATTTTGTTAAAATAAATGAGTATTTAAAAAGAAAAATATAGGAGTTTGGTTATGAAGACTACGATTAAACAAGCGAAAAAACATCTTAACCAAGAAGTAACAATTGGTGCTTGGTTAACTAATAAACGTTCAAGTGGTAAAATAGCGTTCTTACAATTACGCGATGGTACAGGATTTATGCAAGGAGTAGTAGTAAAATCTGAAGTAGATGAAGAAACATTTCAACTAGCAAAAGATATTACTCAAGAATCATCTTTATATATCACAGGAACGATTACAGAAGATAATCGTTCTGATTTAGGCTACGAAATGCAAGTTAAATCAATCGAAATTGTACATGAAGCACATGATTATCCTATTACACCAAAAAATCATGGAACAGAATTTTTAATGGATCATCGTCACTTATGGTTACGTTCAAAAAAACAACATGCTGTTATGAAAATAAGAAATGAAATCATCCGTGCAACATATGAGTTTTTCAATGAAAATGGCTTCACTAAAATTGATCCACCTATTTTAACAGCAAGTGCACCAGAGGGGACAAGTGAGTTATTCCATACAAAATATTTCGATGAAGATGCATTTTTATCACAAAGTGGGCAATTGTATATGGAAGCAGCCGCAATGGCTCACGGACGTGTTTTTTCATTCGGCCCAACTTTTCGTGCGGAAAAATCTAAAACACGTCGCCATTTAATTGAATTCTGGATGATTGAACCAGAAATGGCCTTTACAAATCATGCAGAAAGCTTAGAAATACAAGAACAGTATGTGTCTCACATTGTTCAATCTGTTTTAAATCATTGCCAATTAGAACTCAAAGCTTTAGATAGAGATACAACTAAACTAGAAAAAGTTGCTACACCTTTCCCTAGAATTTCTTATGATGATGCTATCGAATTCTTGAAAAAAGAGGGATTCGATGATATTGAATGGGGTGAAGACTTTGGTGCACCACATGAAACAGCAATCGCTAATCACTATGATTTACCAGTATTCATTACAAATTATCCAACTAAAATTAAACCATTCTATATGCAACCAAATCCGGATAATGAAGATACAGTATTATGTGCTGATTTAATTGCGCCTGAAGGTTACGGTGAAATTATTGGTGGTTCCGAACGTATTAATGATTTAGAATTATTAGAACAACGCATTAATGAGCACGAATTGGATGAAGAAAGTTATAGCTATTATTTAGATTTACGTCGTTATGGTAGCGTACCACATAGTGGTTTTGGCTTAGGCTTGGAGCGAACAGTAGCTTGGATTTCTGGAGTTGAACATGTTCGTGAAACATCTCCATTCCCACGTTTACTTAATCGCTTATATCCATAATTGATTATTCGTATTTATGTTCAAAATACCATTTTTGAAACGTCCAGTCATTTTAAGGCTGGGCGTTCATTTTAAATAGGAGGTAGTAATATTATGGATCTAATTCAATTAAAAACAAGACCTGTTGTTATAAGACGAGAATTGTTTGATCATTATTCAGAGTTAGGTTTGGATGAACAAGATTTAGTTATTTTGATAAAACTTTTATATGCATCTGAAACTTCTAATAAGCAACCTTCTATTGAGTTTCTTCAAAAAGGATCAACTATGGAACCTCGTCAAATTACTTCCGTAATACAAAACTTAATTCAAAGAGAATTATTAGAACTCAATGTTAATAAAGACGAAGAAGGTAAATTCACTGAATACATGAATTTAGATCCCTTCTATCACAAATTAAATCAATTATTAAAACATCAATACTTAAAACATGAGGAACAAGATAAAAAAGAGCAATTTAAGCAATTGTTTCAGTTAGTTGAGCAATCGTTCGGCAGACCACTATCGCCGTATGAAATTGAAACATTAAATCAGTGGATTGATGTCGATCACCATGACTTATCAGTTATACAAGCCGCTCTTGATGAGGCACTTAGCCAAAATAAACTTAGTTTTAAATATATTGATCGTATTTTATTAAATTGGAAAAAGAATAATGTGAAAACAGTTGACGATTCAAAGAAAATAAGAGAACAGTTTAACAAACCAAAAATGAAGCATGTTGTTAAAAAGGTGCCTAAATTTGACTGGTTGAATGGAGAGAATCCTAATGATAAGTAAGAAAAAAGCATTACAAATGATTGATGTTATAGCGGATATGTTTCCTAATGCAGAATGTGAGTTAAACCATAGAAATGCATTTGATCTTACAATAGCTGTATTATTATCAGCACAGTGTACTGATAATCTAGTCAATCGTGTTACGCAATCATTATTTAGAAAATATCGAACACCCGAAGATTATTTAAATGTGAGTGATGAAGAATTACAAAATGATATACGCTCTATTGGATTATATCGCAATAAAGCCAAAAATATAAAAAAATTATGTCACTCTTTAATTGAACAATTTAATGGTCAAATCCCACAAACACATAAAGAATTAGAGAGTCTAGCTGGAGTGGGACGTAAAACAGCAAATGTTGTAATGAGTGTTGCATTTGGAGAACCTTCTTTAGCTGTCGACACTCATGTTGAGAGAGTTTCTAAACGTTTGGGAATTAATCGTTGGAAAGATAATGTAAGGCAAGTAGAAGATCGATTATGTGATATTATCCCAAGAGATAGATGGAATAAAAGCCATCATCAATTAATATTTTTTGGGAGATATCATTGTCTTGCTAGAAAACCTAAATGTGAGATATGTCCATTGTTAAATGATTGTAGAGAAGGGCAAAAACGACAGAAAGCAAAGATAAAGGAGGCGTGATGATATGATTGAAAAACAGGATTTCAATCATATAGAAGACCAACTTGATCAACTAGCAAGTAATAAACAACTCAAAACACCAGAAGCTAGGGAACTTTTAGATACTTATTTCGATTTAATCATTAACTATTTTAAACAAATAAATAACATAGATGAAATTCATTTTAATCAACTCGATACATATCCAGTGGTTCCAATGAATTTTGATGAACGCTATCATTATATGGTTGCACGTAAACACCATTTTATGGGCTATCGTCAAATGAAAACATTGAAATCAGAATTAATAAAAATGAATGCATCTTATCTAATTAGAAAGCAACGTCAACAAAAATAAATTTAATTTAATTTTAATTATTCTATTTTATACCTATATCAACATTTATAATTCACATTCGATGTAGTTAATCAAATTAATTAATAACTAGAGAACTCAGATTATTACTGCACATGCTAAATTTACTTTTCTAGGACAGAAAAAGCTCCAATTTCATTTTCTTGAAATTGGAGCTTTAAGTTTAATTATTTATGAAACTTTATAATCGAATATAGAGTTTAAATTGAATAGACGTGTAAATGTATTGCCTGAGTTACCTTGACTGGCACCATTTGAACTATTCGAGCTGTTTCTACTTGATGCTGAGTTAGAGCCACCATTTGATGAAGAAGATGTATCGCTACTTCCATGAACACTACGGTTAGTAGTATTATTATCAGAATGACCTGATACAGATAGACTGTCCGGTGAACTTCCTTGTACATCATTAGGCTTTTTGAAATCTTCACCATCTTTAGATGAGATACTAGACATTACATCTTCATACAAGTATTGTGGATACTCTTGTTCTGAATGACCGATAAATGAATTTGTTCCGTATTGTTTAACCTTATTGAAGCCCATCCATACCGACATAGTATATTCTGGACTGAAACCATTGATCCAAACATCTTTGGCAGCATTATCAGGTAAATTATACTTTTCGTATATTTCTTGTCCATACGTACCAGTACCAGTTTTCGCACCCATGTTTACGCCTGACACACCATGTCCATAAGCCGAACCATATGCTTTAAATGTACCTTTAAGAATTTCAGCTAACATATATGATGTATAGTCTTTCATAGCTTTGTGACTCGTATGTTCATACTCAATTGTATCTCCTTCATGAGTAACAACTTTTTGTATTGAATGCGCATTATTATAAGTACCACCATTTGCTATTGCTGCAAAAGCGGAAGCTAGTTGAGTAGGTGAGAATTCTGATGAAGATCCACCTAATACTTCTGAAGGTCCAATTTTGCCACTATAATCCAATCCTAATTTAGATGCAAATTTCTGAGGTGCATCATTACCAGCTTGACTTTTAACTTGTTGCCAAGTTTTTAAAGCTGGAATATTGAAACTTTGACGCAATGCATCATAGATAGATACTGTTCCATGACTCTTAGTATCATAGTTCTTGAATTGAGAACCATCTACCCAATATGATGATTCGTCTTGAACCTCATGATTTGTTGACCACTTCATATTTTCTATTGCAGGTCCATAAGCTAAGAAAGGTTTTAATGATGAACCAGTAGGGTGAGGATCAGTAGCTTGGTTTCTTTCAACAACATTTTTATAATTACGTCCACCTGAGATCGCAACTAATCCACCAGTTTTACTATCTAGAATTGTTGCACCAACTTGTTGGTCTTCATTCTTGTAGAAAGAACCATTGTTAATTCGATCTTGTAACGTTTGTTGAACATCTTTATCCATATTAGTATAAATTTTTATACCACTTTGAAGAACTGAACCTAAATTTTTATCCTTAAAGTACTTGTTATTCATTAATTCAGATTGAACGAAATTAACGTAAGAATCATACTCAGGATTTTTTTCATTTCCAGTGACTTGACGTTCTTTTTTAGTACGTTCAACTAAGTTAGCTTTAAGATCAATCTTCTTAGCATCCGCATATTGTTTATCATTAATACGGTTATGTTTATGCATAAGATAAAGCACAGTATCTTTACGATTATTAGCTTCCTTAGGATTGTTGTAAATGTTGTAAAGGTTAGGAACTTGAGGTAAACCAGCTAGATAAGCTTCTTCAGCTAAATTTAAATCCTTCATATCTTTGTTGAAGTAATATTTAGCGGCGGCCTTAATTCCAGTAACGCCATCCGAATAATAAATCTTATTCATGTAAACTTGGAATATTTCATCTTTGCTGTACTCTTGTTCTAATCTATAAGAAAGATAAGCTTCTTGTGCTTTACGACCGATAGATTTTTGTTGTGTCAAGAATGAGTCTTTTACAACTTGTTGTGTAAGTGTAGACGCACCTTGCGAACCAAATCCACCTGTTAAGTTTTTACCAATGGCACCAAATAAACGTTTGTAATCTAATGCTCCATGTTGGTAGAAACGGTTATCTTCAGTAGCTAAAACAGCATTTTTCATGTCTTTAGGAACATCTTTGATATTCACATGTTCATGTCGCTGTCCGTTATCAAGTGTTTTTACAAGTTCTCCGTTTTTATCGTAAATCTTTGCTGGAATTGGATCATCTAATTTTGATTCGCTAAATGCTGGAGCTTTCCACGCATAATAAGCAAACAACAAGATACCGAGTAGCAATAGAACGAAAAAGGCAATAATCATAAAACCTATAATCTTAATAATCGTTCTCTTTACATTCCTATTCTTTTTTCCATTGGACTTCCCATTGTTGTTCTTTTTAGGTTGGGAAGACCCTTTATTTTCCGTCATACGCGGTCCTCACTTTCATCTAATATCAACTTATCAACTGCCTTGAGGTAATTCAATCTTGGTTGATATTGATAAGGAATATGGTAACCATTTTTCCGAATTTCTTCAACAGTTATCGACTTTTTAATATTATTAATGTATCTTTGCCAATAGTTTTCAAATTTTGAATAGGGTAAAAGATACACTTCATCAAGTGATTTAAAACGTATCATTAAAAAGACAATTCCTTTTTGATGATATGTATTTTTCATATGTTCTACTTGATGTGCATGAATATTATTGAGTGGAAATGAAGTTTTGTTCTTAGTTTCTTTAGCTTCAAAATCAATGTAATATCCATTATAGACACCATTATAATCAGTTGTTGAAGGAGTGCGAAAATAAGCCTCATTTATTACAGCCTTACTACGTTTCGGATAGTGAACATTAACTATTTGAACCGGAGTCGGCTTTTTATGAATAACTGCTATGCCACTTTTAAGATAGAAAGTATTCGATTGTTCAATATCTTTCTCAAGTGTCATACCTCGTCCACCATATTCAATATTACTTGAAAATGGCGAACTCTTACGTCCGTCCAAAGGCTTATTTTTAGAGTATGGTTTACCATTTGGATAATTCATCATAATTCACCACACAAGTTTGTTCCTATTTTATACTAAATGATTATTTAAAATTATAAAATTAAAACAAACTATCGTATTTGAATGTATATGTCACAAAGAAAACATACATCAATCACTATTTTAACTTGCTTATGCCAATCTGTCACGATTTCTTTCATAAATGAAAGATAAATGTAATCTTCAAGTTAATAAAATTCCATAAATTTCATATTTTTTTATTTAGTATTACTAATAGAATTTAACAAACCAAAAATATCATTTTCTATATTTTTACTCTATGTATATTTCCATGACTTTCGGATTTATAATATGTTAAATTAATTAAGTAGGAGGCATCTAAATGTATCAAATCATTAAACAATTGTTAGAGGATATTGATGAAATGAATTATAGGTATCAACATGTAAAAATTAACGGCGGTTCATTCGATTTTTATAAAGATGTTGAACCCTATGTCAAAAATATTGATAATCATTTAGAGGCACTCAACTGTTACTCAAAAAGCATTACAGAAACACAATATATGAACCAACAAAAGTTAGATCTATTGATATTAAATATACAAAAGCTTTCTGTAGATTGTCATTTTCCTAGAACGAGCCGTAAATTATTTGTCGAAAAACTTAAAAGTGCCCAGTACGATTTAAAAAATATTTTATCGAATTATGTTTAGTGAGGAAAAAAATGGTTAAAACTGTTTATATTACTGGTTATAAATCTTTTGAACTGAATATCTATAAAGACGATATGCCAGAAGTATATTATTTAAAGCAATTTATAGCTCATAAATTAAAACATCTTTTAGATGAAGGTTTAGAGTGGGTATTGATACAAGGACAAATGGGTATAGAATTATGGTCTGCTGAAGTAGTGATTGAACTAAAAAAAGACTTCCCAGATATTAAACTAGGTATAATTACGCCATTTCTAGGTCATACACAACGATGGAATGATAAGAATCAAGCTAAGTATACAAATATTATACAACAAGCCGATTTTACTGAAAGCATTCATCACACTGAGTATATGGGTGCCTATCAATTTAAACAAGCAGATCAATTCATGCTTGATCATACCGATTACACTATTTTAATTTATGATGATGAACAAGAGGCAAGCCCTAAATACTTTAAGGCTATGTTAGTTGAATTTATGGAAAAAACAAACTATACTTGTGATATTGTGACGTTTGATGAACTCACTGACTTCATCAACGACTTGCAGTGGTCTCAAGATCAAAGTTTCGAATGAGGTGGAAAAAAAGATGTCAGATGTTTCATTAAAATTATCAGCGAAAGATATTTATGAAAAAGATTTCGAAAAAACTATGGCAAGAGGCTATAGAAGAGAAGAAGTAGACGCTTTTTTAGATGATATCATTACAGATTATCAAAAAATGGCGGATATGAACAATGAAGTAGTAAAGCTTTCTGAAGAAAATCACAAATTAAAAAAAGAACTTGAGGAATTAAGATTACGTGTTGCTACATCAAGACCACAAGACAATAAAAACTTTTCTTCAAAAAATTCAAGCAGTGCTTCAAATAATGTAGATATTTTAAAACGTATTTCAAACCTTGAAAAAGCAGTATTCGGTAAATAAAATTTTTACTTATTTCGTATAAATTTTATGACTTTACACTTAAAATTATGTTATAATCTCAAAAGTGATATTTCGGGTAATCGCTATAGCAATATAGAGGAAAGTCCATGCTCACACAATCTGAGATGATTGTAGTGTTCGTGCTTGATGAAACAATAAATCAAGGCATTAATTTGACGGCAATGAAATAACCTAAGTCATTTGATATGGTTAGAATAGTTTGAAAGTGCCACAGTGACGTAGCTTTTATAGAAATATAAAAGGTGGAACGCGGTAAACCCCTCGAGTGAGCAATCCAAATTGGGTAGGAGCACTTGTTTAGCGGAATTCAACGTATAAACGAGACGATTTTTACGCGAAAGTAAAAATATGTAGACAGATGGTTACCACCGACGTACCAGTGTAACTAGTACACATTATGAGTACAACGGAACAGAACATGGCTTACAGAAATATCATCACTAGTTTAGCTCTCCCATTTATGGAGAGCTTTTTTAATTGAAATCATAATTGATTTAGAATAATTTATTACAATATACACTTTACATTTATGGTTTTCCGCTTCAAAATTAAATTAATTAATACTTATAAATATTAAATTATACATATATTGATTCAATAAATTAAAAGGAGACTCGGTCATGTTTCAATTATTAGCAGTATGTCCAATGGGATTAGAAGCAGTTGTAGCTAAAGAAATACAAGAATTAGGTTACGATACACAAGTAGAAAACGGTCGTATCTTTTTTGAAGGTGATGAAAGTGCTATTGTTAGATGTAACTTATGGTTACGTACCGCAGACCGAATAAAAATTGTAATGGGTCGATTCAATGCTACTACTTTCGACGAATTATTTGAGCAAACAAAGTCATTACCATGGGAGACCGTAATTGACAAAGAAGGTAATTTCCCTGTTCAAGGGCGGAGTGTAAAATCAACATTATACAGTGTACCTGACTGCCAAGCAATTACTAAAAAGGCTATAGTAGAACGACTTAAGCATGCTCATCAAGAAAAAGGATGGCTAAGTGAAACAGGCGCCAAATATCCTGTAGAAGTAGCAATATTAAAAGATAATGTATTATTGACCATTGATACTGCTGGTTCTGGACTCAACAAGCGAGGTTATCGCATTGCTCAAGGTGAAGCACCCATTAAAGAAACATTGGCAGCAAGCCTCATTCGTTTAGCAAATTGGAATGGTAACACACCTTTAATTGATCCTTTCTGTGGTTCAGGCACCATCGCTATTGAAGCATGTCTTATTGCACAAAATATTGCTCCTGGTTTTAATAGGGATTTTGTATCTGAACAATGGAATATGATGCCACCTAATATTTATGACAAATTTCGTGATGAAGCTGATCAATTGGCTGACTATGATAAAGACATACAAGTATATGCTTCTGATATTGATCCAGAAATGATTGAAATTGCAAAACGTAATGCAGAAGAAGTTGGTCTCGGAGATATCATACAGTTCAATGTTAAAGATGTGAATACTTTGTCTATTGATACCGACATGCCTGTAGCACTTGTTGGCAATCCACCGTATGGTGAAAGAATTGGAGATCGTGAAGAAGTTGAAGAAATGTATCGTTATATAGGTACACTTTTGAAACAACATCCTCATTTATCGGCCTACATATTAACAAGTAACAAAGAATTTGAATACTTAGTTAATCGAAAAGCGACTAAAAGACGTAAGTTGTTCAACGGGTATATTGAATGTACGTACTATCAGTATTGGGGTAAAAAGCAAAGTAATAAAAATTAAATTTTACATTTTATAATACTTGTGTAATTATAGTAATTATTCAAGTACTATTTATTCGCACTCTTATCTTGACTGTAGTACAGTTAAATAGGAGTGTTTAATTTAATTAAAAAATAAGTCATATACTAAAAATGTATCATATTTTAATTAGAAAGGGGCTTTTAAATATGAAGACTGTTTTGATTGTAGGCGCAAATGGTAGAGTATCTATCGAAGCGACAAAAATTTTCCTAGAGAACTCAAGATTTAATGTTGATTTATTTTTGAGAAATGCGCATCGTATACCTGATTACGCCTCTAATAGAATTAAAGTTTATGAGGGAGACGCTAAAAATATTGAGGATTTAGAAAGTGCTTTAAACAATGTTGATGTTGTTTTTGCAAGTTTATCGGGATCACTTGATAAACAAGCTGAAACTATCGTAAAAGCCATGGATAACAAAAATGTTAAGAGACTGATTTTTGTAGCAGCTCCTGGTATTTATGATGAACTACCAGAACCATTCAATCAATGGAATAAAGAACAATTTGGCGAAAAATTGAATCGCTACCGCAAAGCATCTGATATTATAGAAAATTCAGATTTAGATTACACCATAATACGTCCAGGCTGGCTTACAGATAAAAATGAAAATGTATATGAGATCACAGCAAAGAACGAAACATTTAAAGGTACTGAAGTATCACGTAAAAGTGTAGCATCTTTAGCAGTACAAATTGCCAAAAACCCAGAACTACACTCTAAAGAAAATATTGGTGTGAATAAACCTAATACAGAAGGTAATAAACCTGCTTGGTTCAATTAGTATAAAGTTTGTATCTACATGCATGGGTTTTCAATCAATATTATGATAGAATTTGAAATAGATAAATAAGCTTAAATTTAGGGCAAGTCATCATGGCTGCCTTATTTTTTTGAATTTATTGCTAATTATCATAAAATAAATTGTACAATATTACTTAAATTCAAACAGGGGATTATCTTTCATTCAATTATAAAAACAAGATAGAATTCATTTATTATACTTCTAATATCTTTGATGAAAGTCACAATAATCATTTAGCTACAGATACTTTTCATTTAAATTTAATTTACCTTTCAAATAATTTTGAATTCTGATTTTGTTACTTTAATCAAGTAAAAATACTGTGATTTATCACTGAACTAAAGGGGTAATACTTATGGCAATAAATGAACAATTAGATACTTTATATAAATTAAAAAAAGAATTGGAAAAATCTAATAACAGACCTTTAATTAATACCATTAATCAAGTAATAAAAAAAGTTTATTTAAATCAATACACCGCAACATTTGTAGGACATTTCTCAGCTGGAAAATCAACGTTAATTAATTTGTTATTAGAACAAGATATACTACCAAGTTCTCCAGTACCAACAACGAGCAATACAGCTATCGTTTCAGTAGCCAAGGAAGACGAAATCATTGCCAACCTTACACAACAACAATATACAAAATTAAAAACGTACAACGATGTTAAACAAATGAATCGTCAAAATGTCGATGTAGAATCGATAGAAATTAATTTTCCATCAAACAAATTTAATCTAGGGTTTACATTTCAAGATACACCAGGTGTTGACTCTAACGTTGCAACGCATCAGTCGAGTACAGAGCAATTTATGTATACAAGTAACTTGTTGTTTTATACAGTAGACTATAATCATGTCCAATCAGCGTTGAACTTTAAATTTATGAAACGTATTAATGAAGCTGGTATACCAATTATTTTTGTGATTAATCAGATTGATAAACATAATGAAGAAGAAATTACATTTGAAACTTTTAAATCAAGAGTCGAAAAATCAATCAAAGACTGGGATATCAAACTTCAAGATACTTATTACGTTTCAAAGTTTGATCATCCACAGAATGAAATTGACAAACTTTCAAATTTTCTAGTATTTATGGATCAACATCGTGAATCAACAGAAGACTATGTTAATAGAACAATTCAATTCATTACCGACGCACAATACATATACATTCAAAATGAAATGCAATCTATTCTTGACACCCTTCAAATTAATGAAGAACAATTCGAGGAAGCATATATTCAATTTCAACAAAATCAAGAAGTCAGCGCAGAAGCACAATTGCTCAATGACTCTAATCAATTATTTAATTATTTAAAACAGAAGCGTAAAGATATATTAGATAATGCTTATATCATGACGTACGATATGCGTGAATCTTTACGGAATTATTTAGAAAGCATGGCAACTGATTTTAAAGTGAATGGATTTTTTAATAAAAATAAGAAAAAAGAAGAAGAACAAATCAAACGACTTAATGAGGCGACCACTCAATTGCAAGAGAAAGTTAATCAACAAGTACGACAACCACTTCGTGAAGATATGTCATTTTTAACTAGATTCATAAATAAACATGCTGTGAATGAAAAAATACTAAATCAAGATTATGACGTCGTTCCGTCACTTATATCAGAGCTATATCAAACTCAAACGAGCATTAGCAACACATACGTTTTAACATTTTCAGATGAAGTTATAAAAGCTTTGAATAAAAAAATAGAAAATGAGTCAACGCCACTATTTGAAGAAGCTGTCAATCATGTACAAGTTAATGAATTATCAAGTGATGAAAATGAAGATAGGTATGAATATGATAGATACATTGAACTTAACACATTAAAGGATTCGCTTACATCCCACAACTACAAACATTACTATATCCATTTAGACGATTCTTTAGATAAATTAATTGGAAGAACAGAGACTCATTTTGAACTTAAACAAGAAAATTCGACTGCTTATCATCGTAAACATGAGACACAACATCGTAAAGAGTTTGTTACATCTAATCAAGATATTAAGCGTGCATTAGATATCTTTAAAGATGTACCATTATTTGATCGCACTAAACAAGATATCTACGATACCATTCTGAGACTCGATAATCAAATAACAAAAGTAGGTGTTTTTGGTACATTTAGCGCAGGTAAAAGCAGCTTAATCAACGCTCTACTAGGTGATAACTATTTAGTTAGTTCTCCTAATCCAACAACAGCGGCAACGACGGAATTATCATATGGTAAAGAGAGTCAAATCACATTAAAATCTAAAGAGCAATTACTAGAGGAAGTTAATCATGTACTAGAATTTTATGAAATATCGTTTAACACCTTAGACAACTTTATTGAGAGCGATTTAGAGAAGTTAAAATCGAAACTAGAAAAGAACCAACTTGCATTTATTAGTGCAATTGAGAAACATTATGAAATGTACACGTCAATGCTAGAACATTCACTTATACACACAGTATCGCTTGAAGAAATTAAAAAGTGGAGTGCCGAGGATGAGTATGCCACTTTCGTGAAAACTGTACACCTTAAGCTACCTTTAGATTGGCTTAAGGGTAAAATCATTATTGATTCACTGGGTTTACATTCCAATAATCAAAGACACACGAATGAAACTGAACAAATTCTCACTTCTTCTGACCTTATTTTGTATGTAACTTACTTCAATCATTCATTTACAGATAACGACAAAGCCTTTATCGAACATATGAAAGATATGAATCAATTAAATGAAAATCAAGCTTTTAAAATGATAATTAATGCGGTTGACCTAGCTGAAGATAAACAGGATATACAAGCCGTTGAGGATTATGTTGCAGATGCACTGGGGCAAGTTAACTTACACTCTGATATATATAGTGTTTCAAGTCGTCAAAGTTTAAATGGGAATAACATTGGCATAAATGAATTAAGAGAAAGTATACAATACTTTGCAAAGGTTGAATCCAGAACAATTTTAGAGCAGCAAATGACTTATCAATTGCAACAAATGAATAACTCCTTTAAAAACATGATTAAAGATTTTCACGATGACAACGCAAAATTATCAGCTAGACAACATAAATTAAATCATTATAAAAACCAAACCCAATTAAATCAAGAGTTGATTGATACAACTGCACAACGTACTTTTAATGAAGTAGAAGAACAAGTATATCATCTAAATGAACGGTTAAAACTACAACTCTTAGATGAGGTTAAATCAGTGTTTAATAGTCAGATGACACAAAATAACGACTTTAATGAGGAAAAGAAAATTTCAACTAAAATATATTTAGATCAAATTCATCAACGCTTATTCTTAGAGCAATCACTTATTACAGAAAGGATAAAAAAATATTTTAATTCACAACTAGAAGAACAAATCATACCAGTCATGAAAAAGTTAAATCAGATTCATGTTTTTATAAATGCAAAATTTAATGTTGAGCCATCAATCGTTGATACGGCGTTACTTCAAATTGAACTTAATTCAATGTTGCAATCACTACCAAAACAGTTAACTAAACGTAAAATAGTTAATCCAAAGTCGCAAAAGGATATTCAAGCACACATAGCTAATCAAACTCTTGAATTATTGCAAGATGATTTGAACTCATTGCGTCGACAATTAAATGATTATATCCATGAGATGACTCAACATGCCGAACATCAATTTCAAATGTTGGAGAGTTCCATTCAACAACAAATTGATGAGTTACTTTCATTCACTATCGATGATACATTAATACAACAACTAGAATTGAAAACGACACAATTAGACAATATTTTATAGTAGAAAGAAGGATTAAATATGCCTCAAAGGGTATTGCTCGTTGATGGAATGGCTTTATTATTTAGACATTTTTATGCAACAAGCTTACACAATCAATTTATGTACAATTCTAAAGGAATTCCTACAAATGGTATTCAAGGTTTTGTAAGACACATTTTTAGCGCTATCAAAGAAATCGAACCCACTCACGTAGCAGTTTGTTGGGATATGGGGCAAGAAACATTCAGAAATGAATTGTATGATGGTTATAAACAAAATCGCCCAGCACCTCCTGATGAACTTATTCCTCAATTTGATTATGTTAAAGAAATATCCCATCAGTTTGGTTTTGTAAATGTTGGTAAGCGTAATTATGAAGCTGATGATATTATTGGTAGTTTAGCTGAAACATATTCACAAGAACATGAAGTTTATATCATTACCGGAGACCGAGACTTACTCCAATGCATTAATCATAATGTAGAAGTTTGGCTTATAAAAAAAGGTTTTACAATCTATCAACGTTACACGCTTGATCGTTTCATTGATGAATACGGGCTTAATCCTCAACAATTAATAGATGTTAAAGCTTTTATGGGTGATACAGCAGATGGCTATTCTGGTGTAAAAGGGATAGGTGAAAAAACAGCAATTAAATTGATTCAAAATCATGGAACTGTCGAAAATGTAGTGAACAATTTATCATCACTAACTCCCGCTCAACAGAAAAAAATAACAAATAATTTAAATCATCTGCATTTATCAAAGTCACTCGCAGAAATATATACGAAAGTTCCAATCGAAACAGACAAACTTTTTGAAGAGATGACATATGCTCATACGCTAAATGAGATTTTATCCATTTGTAATGAACATGAACTATACGTTTCAAGTAAATACATTGCAAGTCACCTCTAACCATAAACCAATGAACATTTCATTTAGATATTGTTCATTGGTTTTTTTAATATCAATTAGCATCTCCATCAAAAATATAAATATTTTATTAAAACTTCGTGAATTAATTTCACAAAGTTATCTTAAAGTGATATTATTGTTTAGAACAAATAAATTGTTGTTCAAAACGCTATTGTGATAAATGAAGAGCAAACCGAAATCAAACGGTCGGAACATCTGCTCTTTTTTATTGAGCAAATGTATAAGTTATTCATTGTCAAAATTATCAACATTAAATACGTATAATTTTCAAATCACATCAAACAACAAAGAAAAAACATCAAGAATAGGAGTGGCAATAGCTTTGAATAATCGTGATAAATTACAAAAATTTAGTATCCGAAAATACGCAATTGGAACATTTTCTACGGTGATTGCAACACTTGTGTTCATGGGTATCAATACAAACCATGCAAGTGCCGACGAGTTGAATCAAAATCAAAAGTTAATTAAACAATTAAATCAAACAGATGATGATTCGAATACGCATAGTCAAGAAATCGAAAATAACAAACAAAATTCAGCTGAGCAGACTGAATCATTACGTTCATCAACTAGTCTTAATCAAGCAAATGAACGACTGTCGGATCAAATCAAAGACCCTAATGAAACATCACAACAATTACCTACAAATGTTTCTGATGATAGTATCAATCAATCGCATAGTGAAACAAATATGAATAACGAATCATTGCAAGTTGATAGCAGTACTATGCAAGCACATAGTAAAAAAGTAAGCGATAGCGATGGGGATGCTTCTGAAAATGAACATCATAAACTAACAGAAAATGTACTTGCGGAAAGCCGAGCAAGTAAAAATGGCAAAGAAAAAGAGAATCTACAAGAGAAAGATAAACCACAGCAAGTACAGCCACCATTAGATAAAAATGCATTACAAGCTTTTTTTGACGCATCATATCACAATTACAGAATGATTGATAGAGATCGTGCGGATACAACAGAATATCAAAAAGTCAAATCTGCTTTTGATTACGTCAATGACTTACTAGGTAATAATCAAAATATTCCTTCAGAACAGCTTGTTTCGGCATATCAACAATTAGAGAAAGCATTAGAACTTGCACGTACGTTACCACAACGATCTACTACAGAAAAACGTGGTAGAAGAAGTACGAGAAGTGTTGTTGAGGAACGATCTGCAGGTCAAGATAGAGGTCGTTCTGCTTATTTGGAAGCTAAAACCGAGTATTACGTAAACCAAAATGATGATGGTTCAAGTTATCCTACTGGAACCTTTCTACATGCATCTAACAGAAGATGGCCCTATAATTTACCTGGTTCTAGAAATATTTTACACGCTTCAGATGTCAGAGGGAATGCATATATTACAACCAAACGTGTAAAAGATGGTTATCAATGGGATGTGCTATTTAATAATGCGCATAGAAACCACGACTATATGATTTATTGGTTTGGTATCCCACGTGATCAAAATCCAACTGGACCAGTAACATTAACAGTAATTAATCGCGATGGCACAAGTACTTCGAGTGGTGGCGTTGGATTTGGTTCAGGCCAACCTTTACCAACATTTTGGCAAACTGCTGGTGCAATTAAACCAGGCGTTGCTACCGATTTCAAACACGGATCTGCAAGCGGTTATCCTTTTTACGATGGCGTCAATAATTTCTATGATTTTGCTAGAGGTGGAGGATATTATTTTGACCGTGAAGGGGCCTCCTCAACAGCCGTGTATTACGGAGATCAAAACTTTGAAATGCTTAACGGTCAAAAGCTTGACCAAATTCAAGGATTAGACACAATATATAGTTTTATAGGAAGAGGAGATGCTAGTTATCGTATTTCTTTTAAAACAGAAGGTCTTCCAACAACTAGATTATATTATGCTGCAGGTGCACGTTCAGGAGAATATAGACAATCAACTAACTATAATCAGCTCTATGTCGAGCCGTTAAGAGAATATCAAGACCGTGTTGCAAATTTCATTAAAGTAAAAGATCGTACATTACATTTAGGCCGTACGAATTACACATATGATCCCGAATTAGGTAAAGATGCAAACCGAGCTATTTTGGATAGTGACGGCGATCATAATATCATTGACTATGCAGATGACCCATTAAGTTATGTTAAAAATATTAGTGATATTGTTATGGGCTTTATGCCTCCAGATGCTCCATATGATCAATCTCGTGTGTTTGGTGTGAATACTTTATATCCCAATCAAATTGAGGAATTATTCTCAAAACATAATTTAGAGGAAGCAGCACGAACAGGGAATCCAATAAGATTAATGATAGGATTCAATGCATACGATAGAAAAGGGAATCCGGAAACACTCGTCCCAGTAAAACTCTATGTAAAACCTGCTTTAAAACAAACACTTACGTATTGGCATAATGATGAAGGGAAAAGCATGGATACGTATACAGAGTCTAAGAATGCAGGCCACCCAGTTTATCAAGTAATGGCTGGTAATATCCATAATAATTCACCACAACAACAAGATATACGTATTCGTATTACTAGTAATGAACCAATCAAAGATAACGATTGGGCTATAACAAACTATCCTAGCACATTACGGTTGGAAGATGCAGTTCAACGTACGAATAATACAAATGAACGTAACTTTGCATTAGTAGGTACATTATTACCAGGTGACTATTATATAACAGTCCGTTTAGGTGATAGAGAAGATGTATTTGAAGTTCGTGCTAAACCATCACCACCTAGGATTACGACAACAGCTATTGAATTAAAAGGTAAAGCTGGACAAAAACCTAACATAGTAGTTTCAGGTTTACCACCTGTATCTAATGCTAAAGTATTATTAGTCACAGGTGGACAAAATGGTGAAACTGATGCATTCTCTGACCCATATTCTAAACCGGTGGGGTATACAGTCATTGCTAGCACAAATACCAATAGACAAGATACTGTGACGTTTCAAGCTAGTGATTATCTGCAAACTTTGCCACGAAGTGGAGAAATAAAAGCTATTACGTATATCAATGATGAAGTACAATCAAACTTTAGTAATAGTATTACTTTAATTACTGATGACGCGCCCCCTACAATTGGTGATCCAGTCGGTTTAAAATCTAAATACTATAGAGACGATACAGTCAGTTTTACTGTTCCTGTAAGCGATAACCAAGGAGGATCTGGTGTAAAGCAAGTAACGGTTGAAGGATTGCCAAGTAGTTGGACACAATCATTCGAAAAAAGCTCAAATGGTCAAACTGGGACGCTAAGAATATCAGGAACAATTAGCCATTCACAAGCTTTTAATAGTTCTATAACTTTAAGATTATCCGCTTCGGATAATGATAATAACGTAACAACTGGCAATCAAATCAAAACCATTAACATTAATGTAGGAACACTTGCAACAGATTTTCCACCTGTACCATTATCAAATGGAAATAGGGTTGTTGTAGTCAACCCTTCAAATATTAGTAGAGATGAAAATGCCATCGCCAAAGATAGACTTGCTACGCAAAATACAGGTAGAAATAATGTATTAGCTATAAGCAATACTTTTATTCCTCAGAATAATGGCAGTTTTTTAGTCAATTATAAAGATGGTTCGCAAGCTACTATGAACGAAGGAAACATTTTCACTTATGAACCTATTCGTAAAAATCAATATTCTGAAGCTAGCGTTAATGATAATAAAATAGCAACATTATATGTACCAAAAGGAAGTCGTTACACGATTAATCGTGATTTAAGAACTTATTTTGCATTAAGTAATGGACAAGATATTCCCAACACTACTTTTACTTTGATGGCAGCTAACGACACATTACCTACACCTGAGCAAATAGCACAATTCGGGGATGAAACTCATGACTATAGAATAATGGCATTCAATGCTTACAACAAAGGATCTGAAAATTTAACATTACGAATTAAAGCTATAGATATTGTTGCACCAACGGGCAATGCTAAAGTATATCGAGTGAATCCAATAACACTTACTAATGATGAAATTGAAGCTGTTAAACAAGCATTTGTAAACGCCAACCCTAAATTAAGATTACAAACTAGTAATATAGATGTTAATAATCCGACAAACAATAACGGGGTAAGTACAGTTACTGTTACAGTTCATAAAGACCAATATACAAAATCCTTTGTTTCAAACGAAAGAGATTTAAATTTCTTAAGATGGACTAACATTAGAGACAACTACACAGTAGGTTGGTCAAATTCTAAAATTGAAGGTAGAACCACTGACGAAGGATTATCATGGTCACCAGATCACAAATCAATTATTTACCGATATGATGCCACTAAAGGTACTGGTATTAATTTAAATCAAGCACTTAAACTTTTTAATGCTACAACTAATGTACCTGGGTTAAGAAACAACATTTCAGGTAACGATAAATTACAAGCTGAAGCAGGAGGAGCAGCATATTATAATATCAGCGGTTTTTCCAAAACAACGAATAGAGACGGTCAACAATCCTACACGAAAAATGGTCAATTGATACAAGTATTAGATTTAGTTGAATCTGGATCAGGTAACGGAGGAACAACTGTAAGTCATTCGAATCGAGTTTACACAGAACGTAACGCTCAAGTAGTAAATGGTACTATACCAGCTGCCAACCAAGCAGCAGAATTTGCAATTGAAAAAGTTATAAAATCAAATGATGTATCAAACGGTATCATGGGTGTCATTTATAAAGCACAATTATTCCTTACTCCATACCAACCAAAAACCTATATAGAGCGTACTGGTAGTTCAATTAATACAACTAACAATGTTTACGATGTATATTTTGTTCCTAGCGATCATGTTGACCCAACAATTCAATTAGGTGATTATTCTCACAATGAAATATTCAGTGGCGAAACTTTTAGAAATACGATGACAATAGAGGATAACTTTGGCGTACAATCTACCTCAGTTCCAAATGACAGTGCTATAAATGTAACGACAAATAACACATTCACACAATTAACTGGAACTGCACCGAACGTTAATAGTCAAACAACTAAAACAGTCAAAATTATTGCCACTGATAAAAGTAACAATCAAGCTCGTGCACAATTCAATGTAGTTATAAAGCCATTGAAGGATAAATATACTGTGACAACTAGTGCTACAAATGCGAATCCAATTCGTTTAAATAATATTCAAAATGGAGCTACATTATCATCAAGTGAAAGACAAGCGGTACTTAACTCTATAATAATAACTAAATCAGCACCTACAAGAGCGTATGCTTCCGATAGTGTTAATGAGATACGCACTAAAGAAGTTAGTCGTGTTATCAGACCAAGAAATGACGCAACAGTTATAGTTACAGTCACATATTCTGATGGCACAACAAATCAAATTTCAGTTCCAGTTAAACATGTACTACCAGAAGTCCTATCTGAAATGAGATTTACTGTTAAAGGACAAAATTTCCCAGAAGGTAAAGGAGCAAACCCTAAAGATTTCTTTAAATTACGTGACGGAAGTCCATTAAATGCACGTGTAAATTGGGTTAACAATGGAGCACCTAATATTAATAGTAATCAAATAGGTGTTTCACAACCTTTAAATGCAGAAATTTGGTTTGATGGCGAGACTTTACCTATTCATAAGAGTACAAGTTATAAAGTCGTTCAATCTTCACCTAAACGTATTTTTGAGACAACAATTAATGGAAAATTTGTAGACCAATCTGATAGTCCTGGCTTTGCAGGCTCTTATATCAAAGGTGTTGATAACTCATGGCCAGGTGGAATGAACTTTGATTGGGCACAAGGATCGAGTGCACCAAATTCCAGTAGTGCTGGCTCATTCGTACGAAAAGCAGTTGCAATATATTCGAATGGCCAAAGAGAAGAAGTCAAAATTTTATTTAAAGTTAAACCTAATAAACCTGTTATTGATCAAAATAGTTTAATAGCAAAAGGTGGATTATCAGGTCAACAAGTTATTGTAAGAAACGTGCCTAATGATTCAACGATTACTTTATATAAATCAAATGGTACAGCGATACCAAATACGACTACACAAATTTCAAATGGTGTTGCAACAGTAACTATAGCAGGTGAGTTGCCAACTGGAAGTATCACTGCACAATCGAGTGTCACAACAAATCAGTTAAATTATAATAAAGTAATAAATCAAACTGTCACTGAAGTGACAGAAGACATAACAGTCACTTCTGATAAAAGTGATCAAGCTAATGTCACTGTTGCAATGCAGGTTAAAAATGGTGGAATCAAGTTTATAAAGGGAACTAATTTTAATTTTAATGATTATAGTCAATTTATTAGTAACATACCTGCAAATTCAAGATCTAATTGGACTGAAAATCCAGATACTTGGAAAGGCACAATAGGTCAAACAACTAAAACTGTAAATGTTACATTATCTAACAATCAAGGTACACGAACTATAGATGTACCAATAATAATTTATCCTACTGTTATAGCTAATGATCCTATAAAAGATATCAAAGGTCGTAATTTAGTACGTGGAACAGATGTTTATAATTATATTACTTTTGAAGGAAATAATCGCTATGGTGGTACAGCTACTTGGAAAGATAATCGTCAACCAGATAAAAATTCAGCTGGTATACAAAACCTAACTGCTGTTGTTAACTATCCTGGAATAACAACTTCAATAGAGATACCTGTGAAAGTTTGGGTGTATAATTTCAACTTCCCTCAACCGGTATATAAAATTGAAATAGGACAAACTTTCCCAGGTGGTACTTGGATTGGTAATTATCATCACCTTGAAAATGGTGATGGTTTAAGCACTACTGGATTAAGTTACTATTGGAATCAAGCTAGTACAGGTTCCAACAATACTCAATGGCAATCCTTAGCGTATACTCGTAATACTTTTGTAAAAACTGGTAGATATGATATTTTATTGAATAATCATGATTGGGTAAGTTCAGAAACAGCCAAATTTATCGTTACTAACGCACAACCAAACAAACCTGGAATTTCACAATTGAAAAATGGAAATATTATTATCACACCAGGATCACCTAGAAAAGTAAACATCAGTGGCACTTCAGATTATGTAGATGCTATTGCTGATAAAATTGTCATCAATAAAAATGGTCGTAAATTAACAACATTTATTAAAAATAACAACGGGCATTGGGAAGTACAACAAGGAGAACCAGATGTAAGAGGAATAGGTGCGTCAAATGACGGTAGTCAAATTACTTTAAGTAGTATTTCCGTAGCTATGGGAGATACCATAGATGCTATTGCATCAACAGGTTCAGGTGAGACAGTAAGTCCAACTGCTCATTCAGACCAATTCATTGTAAAGGCCCCGCAGCCTGAACAAGTGTCAATAAACAAATATGATAACGGTACAATGGACATACTTCCCGACAACACGCGTAATACAATTAATCCAACTGAGAGAGTGGAAATCAGTTACACTGAAAAATCACATCAAAGCAATGAAATATCGAAGTCATTTACTATAACAAAAAACAGTAATGGCAAATGGTCAATAAACAATAAACCGGACTATGTAGAATTTAACTCAGATAATGGTAAAGTAGTATTCTCAGCAAACACTATTAAACCAAATTCCCAAGTAACTATTACATCTAAAGCTGGAACGGGTAATGTCGAAAATACAAATCCTCTGGTGATTTCAGCACCAGCTGAACACGTAATAACGATTAACCCAATTATTAAAGAACAAGGCCAAAACGTTTCTAATGATGATGTGAATAATGCAGTCAATGTAGCAAATAAGCGACAAGCATCTATTAAAAGAGGTACATCTTTACCTACAAACCTTGCTGGGGGAAGTACTACTGAAATTCCTGTAACTATTTTCTATAACGATAATAGTAGTGAACAAATTACTGAAATAATCAAGACAAAGGTAAACAAAACCGAATTAATTAATGCTCGACATCATCTTGATGAAACAATTAGTAAAGAAAACAAAACGCCGTCAAGTATTAGAGATTTTGATCAAGCTATGGAACGTGCTCAGGCACAAATTAATACTGCTAAAAACGAAGCAGATCAAGTGATTAATACAGAGTTTGCTACACCTCAGCAAGTAAACAATGCATTATCAAAAGTGAAAGCTGCACAAACCAAAATTGATGAAGCTAAATCTTTGCTTCAAAATCGAGCTGATAACAATCAATTGATTACAGCTAAAAACCAATTACAAAATGCTTTACAACCTGTGGTTTCAACTGAGGGAATGACCCAATCTAGTGCTCAAAACTATACTTTAAAACGTCAAAATGCAGAACAAGCAATCGAAAACGCTAATCGCGTGATTAATAATGGGGATGCAAGTACTCAAGATATTGCAAATGCAAAAATCAGAGTAGAACAAGCAGAAAGGGAATACAATGAAGCTAAAAGTAATTTAAGAGCAGATAAATCACAATTACAAACAGCATATGACACACTTAATAGAAATATTGAGACAAACGATAAAAAACCAGCATCTGTAGATAAATATAATCAGTCCTTAGATAGAATTAGAAATGAGTTAAATAATGCTAAAAATGCAGCTATTCTTGCACTTAGGGATAGTAATCCATCAGTAGCAACAGTTAGAGAAGCTTTAAGAAAAATAAATGAGGTTCAACCGAAAGTTGATCAAGCTATTGGTTTGCTAGAACAAAAAGCTAATAATAGTCAATTAGTGATAGCACGAGATCAATTACAAAGTGCAATTAATCCAGAAAGTTCAACAACTGGAATGACAAAAGAAAGTGCTAGAAATTATGTTACAAAATTAGAAGTAGCTAAACAAACTTTACAAGATGCTAATGGTGTAATTAACGACGGTAATGCATCTGTACAACAAATAAGTGATGAAATAACTAAGGTTAATCAAGCTAAAAACAACTTAAATCAAGCTAAATCACAGTTAACTGCTGATGTGACACAATTGCAAGATGCTGTGAGACAATTAGATCGTCGTGGTGATACACAAAATAAAAAACCAAATAGCGTTAATAATTATCAACGTGCACTACAAGCGATTGAAAATAATATCCAACGCTCAAAAAACAATGCTAATGCAATAATTCAAAAGCCTATAAGATCTGTAAATGAAGTAAAACAAACCTTACAAGAAGTACAACAACTAAATAATCAACTTACTTCGGCAATCGATCAATTACAATCACTAGCAAATAATAGTGGTCTAAAAGCAGCTAAAAATAAATTAGAATCCAAAATAAATGAAAATATTTTGACTGATGGCATGACAACACAATCTATCCAATCATTCAATAACGCTAAAAATGCAGCTAGAACTGAAATACAAACTGCTAATGGCATCATTAATGATGGTAATGCTAGCGATCAGGATATTTCAACTGAGATAAATAAGCTCCAACAAAAATATAATTCACTGGTTCAGTCGATAAACGGATTAACTGTTAATAAACAACCTCTAGAAGATGCTAGAAATGCACTACAACAAAGTATAGATACTCAAACAGAATTAACTGGTAAAACTGCAGAATCTGTCAATGCATATCGCCAAAAATTGCAAGAAGCTAAAGATACATTAAATAGAATTAATCAAGTTTTATCAGGAAACCCGACAGTTCAAGAAATTAAATCATATAAAGCTACTGCAGAAAATATTCAATCACAATTAAATCAGGCACGTAATCAATTAATAGTAGATAAAGCACCACTTGAGAATGCTAAATCTCAACTACTACAAAGTGTGAATCAACAAACTGATACTGAAGGTATGACTCAAATATCAAAAGATAACTTTAATCAAAAATTACAAGAAGCTAGAAATGAACTTCAAACTATTGAACGTACACTAAATGGAAACCCAACAGTACAACAAATTAATGAGAGTTCATCACATGCCATTTCAGTTAAAGACGCACTAAATGAAGCAAGAAAGAACCTTAAACCTGATTCACAACCTTTAGAAACAGCTAAAAATGAGTTGAATGAAAATATTAATCAAAATACTGATACTGAAGGTATGACTACACAATCTATTGCTAACTTTAATGAAAAGTTAAATCAAGCGAAAGAAAAACTTAAAGAAGTAGAACGTATTTTAAATAATTCTCCAAGCGTAACAACGATACGTGATCAAATTCAGCAGGTCAATAATGCTAAAAATGCCTTAGTTAAAGCAAGAAATGATTTAGTAGTTAATACACAACCTTTAACTGAAATCAAAAATTTATTACAACATGATATTGATACTCAAACAAATACAAATGGTATGACTGAGTCTTCAGTGAATGAATTTAATAAGAAGTTAAATGCAGCTAAAGAACAAATTAAACAAATCGAACATGTTATATCTAATCATCCTACGGTTTCTCAAGTAAATGATACAAAAGCTCAAACCGAACGCATTAAATCTCAATTGGATAGTGCACGAAGTAGTTTAACTGTTGATAGGCAACCTTTAATCAATGCAAAAAATGAATTACAAAATAGTATTGATCGTAATCCTGATTTACAAGGAATGACTGAGCAATCTAAAAATATCTTTACTCAAAAATTAGAACAAGCTAGAAACGAAATCCAAAAGGTTAATGGAGTACTTAACGGCAACCCAAATGTCAATGACATTAATACTAATAAAGAACATGCATTAGAAATTAAAGAAGAGTTGGATCAAGCCATTTCTAACTTAACACCAGATAAACAACCATTAGTAAATGCCAAAAATCAACTAGAACAAAGTGTAAATGCAGATACAAATACCACTGGTATGACCGAATCATCTGTTAGAAATTATAACGATAAATTAAATATTGCTAGAACTAAATTAAATGATTTAAATGAAGTATTAAAACAATCATTAACTGTAACTCAAATTAATGAACAGATACAAAATGCTAATAATACAAAAGATGAACTAAATCGAGCACGTCAAAATTTAACTGTAGACAAACAACCATTGATTAATGCAAAAACTGCTTTGCAACAAAGTCTAGATAATCAACCAAGTACAACTGGTATGACTGAAGCAACAATTCAAAATTATAATGCTAAACGTCAAAAAGCTGAGCAAGCTATTCAAAAGGCAAATAAAGTAATTGAAAACGCTCAACCTAGTGTACAACAAGTGTCTGATGAGAAATCTAAGGTAGAGCAAGCACTCAATGAATTGAACAACGCCAAATCAGCGCTTAGAGCTGATAAACAAGAATTACAGCATGCATATGACCAGTTGATTCAACCAACGGATTTAAATAATAAGAAACCAGCTACTATCACTGCTTACAATCAAAGATATCAACAATTTAGTAATGAATTGAACAATACTAAAACAAATGCTGACCGAATTTTAAAAGAGCAAAACCCAAGTGTAGCTGACGTCAACAATGCACTAAATAAAGTAAGAGAAGTACAACAAAAATTAAACGAAGCCAGAGCACTTTTAGAAAATAAAGAAAATAACGACGAACTAGTTCGAGCAAAAGAGCAACTTCAACAAGCGGTTGATCAAGTTCCTTCAACAGAAGGAATGACGCGACAAACTAAAGATGATTACAATTCAAAACAACAAGCTGCTCAACAAGAAATAACAAAAGCACAACAAGTTATCGATAATGGCGATGCGACTACACAACAAATTTCTAACGCAAAAACAAATGTTGAACGCGCTTTAGAAGCATTAAATAATGCAAAAACTGGTTTAAGAGCAGACAAAGAGGAACTTCAAAATGCATATAATCAATTAACTCAAAATATTGATACGAGCGGTAAAACGCCATCAAGTATTAAGAAATACAATGAAGCTAAGTCTCGTATTCAATCTCAAATTGATTCAGCTAAAAATGAAGCAAACAGTGTTTTAACAAATGACAACCCTCAAGTATCACAAGTGACTGCTGCGTTAAACAAAATAAAAGCCGTTCAACCTGAACTAGATAAAACAATCGCATTATTACAGAATAAAGAAAACAATGATGCATTAGTTCAATCAAAACAACGACTTGAACAAATTGTTAATGAAGCAGATCCAACACAAGGCATGACAACAGATACTGCTAATAACTATAAATCCAAAAAACGTGAAGCAGAAGATGAAATACACAAAGCTCAACAAATCATTAACAATGGCGATGCCACTGAGCAACAAATTAATAACGAAACAAATAGAGTAAATCAAGCGTTTAATGCATTAAACAAAGCCAAAAACGATTTACGTGCTGATAAGTCTCAATTAGAACACGCTTATAACCAACTAATACAAAATGTTGATACAAATGATAAAAAACCTGCAAGTATTCAACAATACCAAGCTGCTCGACAAGCCATTGAGAAACAATACAATAAAGCTAAATCAGAAGCACATCAAATTCTTGAAAATGGTAACCCTTCAGTTAATGAAGTAGCACAAGCATTACAAAAAGTTGAAGCCGTACAACCTGAATTGGATAAAGCGATAGCAATGCTTCAAGATAAAGAAGATAATAGTGCACTTGTCACAGCAAAAAATCAACTGCAACAAGCAGTTAATGATCAACCATTAACAACAGGTATGACTCAAGCTTCTATTAATAACTATGAAGCTAAGAGAAATGAGGCTCAAAGTGCTATCAGAAATGCAGAATCTGTCATCAACAATGGCGATGCATCAGCAAAACAAATTTCAGACGAGAAATCTAAAGTTGAACAAGCACTAGCATATTTGAATGATGCTAAACAACAATTAACTGCAGATACTACTGAATTACAAACAGCAGTTCAACAATTAAATCGAAGAGGCGATACAAATAATAAAAAGCCAAGAAGTATCAGTGCATATAATAAAGCAATTCAATCATTAGAAACACAAATTACGTCTGCTAAAGATAATGCCAACGCTGTGATACAAAAACCTATACGTACTGTTCAAGAAGTAAATAATGCATTACAACAAGTGAATCAGTTGAATCAACAATTAACTGAAGCAATTAGTCAACTTCAGCCGCTATCAAATAATGATGCATTAAAAGCTGCAAGATTAGAGTTAGAAAATAAAATAAATCAAACAGTACAAACTGACGGTATGACACAACAATCAGTAGACGCTTATCAAAACGCTAAACGTGAAGCCCAAAATGAATCTAACACTGCTTTAGCATTAATTAATAATGGCGATGCCGCTGAACAACAAATTACAACTGAAACAGACAGAGTCAATCAGCAAATTGCAAACTTGACTCAAGCAATTAACGGATTAACTGTTAATAAAGAACCATTAGAAACCGCTAAAACAGCGTTACAAAATAACATCGACCAGGTACCTAGTACAGATGGTATGACTCAGCAATCTGTTGCAAACTATAATCAAAAACTACAAATAGCTAAAAACGAAATTAACACAATTAATAACGTTTTAGCGAATAATCCTGATGTTAATGCAATTAGAACAAATAAAGCAGAAGCGGAACGAATCAGTAACGATTTAACACAAGCTAAGAATAACTTACAAGTTGATACTCAACCTTTAGAAAAAATAAAAAGACAACTACAAGATGAAATTGATCAAGGTACTA
Organism: Staphylococcus sp. HMSC068G11; assembly: GCF_001815825.1. Lineage (NCBI taxonomy): Bacteria > Bacillati > Bacillota > Bacilli > Caryophanales > Staphylococcaceae > Staphylococcus > Staphylococcus sp. HMSC068G11. The sequence goes on along the minus strand of NZ_KV822056.1, from coordinate 64,699 downwards.
ACACAGATGGAATGACTCAAGATTCAGTGGATAACTATAATGATAGCCTAAGTGCAGCAATTATAGAAAAAGGCAAAGTAAATAAATTACTTAAACGTAATCCGACAGTAGCACAAGTTAAAGAGAGCGTTGTTAATGCACAACAAGTTATACAAGATTTACAAAATGCTCGTAATTCACTTGTTCCAGACAAAACTCAACTTCAAGAAGCTAAAAATAGATTAGAAAATAGTATTAACCAACAAACAGATACTGACGGCATGACACAAGATTCGCTTAACGCTTATAATGATAAATTAACTAAAGCTAGACAAAATCTTGAAAAAATCACTCAAGTTTTAAACGGCCAACCTACTGTAGCTGAAATAAGACAGAACACTAGCGAAGCTAATAGTTATACACAAGCGTTAGACACTGCTCGTTCTCAACTTACATTAAATAGAGAGCCATATATCAATCATATAAATAATGAAAGTCATTTAAATAACGCGCAAAAAGATAATTTTAAAGCTCAAGTAAACTCAGCACCTAATCATAATGCTTTAGAAACGATTAAAAACAAGGCAGATACTTTAAATCAATCTATGACAGCATTAAGTGAAAGTATTGCAGATTACGAAAATCAAAAACAACAAGAAAATTATTTAGATGCATCTAACAATAAACGTCAAGACTATGACAATGCAGTCAATGCGGCTAAAGGAATTCTCAACCAAACTCAAAGTCCGACTATGAGTGTTGATGTGATTAATCAAAAAGCTGAAGAAGTAAAACGTACTAAAGATGCTCTTGACGGAAATCACAGATTAGAAGAAGCTAAACAACTAGCAATAGCTCATTTAAATACCTTAAATGATTTAAACGATGCTCAGCGACAAGCTTTAACTGATACTATAAATCACTCTCCAAACATCAATTCAGTGAATCAAGCTAAAGATAAAGCTAATACTGTTAACACAGCAATGACTCAACTTAAACAAACTATTGCTAACTATGACAATGAATTGCATGACGGCAATTACATTAACTCAGATAAAGACAAACAAGATGCATACAATAACGCTGTTACCAATGCTAAACAACTGATTAGTCAATCTGATGCTAATCAAGCTCAACTTGATCCAGCTGAAATTAATAAAGTTACACAAAGAGTCAATACGACTAAAAATGATTTAAATGGTAATGACAAATTAGTTGAAGCTAAAAGGGATGCTAATACAACCATCGATGGTTTAACTTATCTAAATGAAGCTCAACGTAACAAAGCTAAAGAAAATGTAGACAAAGCTTCTACAAAAACAAATATTGCGAGTCAGTTACAAGAGTACAATCAGTTGAATACTGCTATGCAAGCATTACGTAACAGTGTGAACGACGTTAACAACGTCAAAACGGGCAGCAATTATATAAATGAAGATAATGGTCCAAAAGAAGCTTACAATCAAGCCGTTACTCATGCTCAAACATTGATAAATGCACAATCTAACCCTGAAATGAGCCGTGACGTAGTAAATCAAAAAACACAAGCAGTAGATACTGCCCATCAGAATTTAAACGGACAACAAAAGTTAGAACAAGCACAAACTAGTGCTAATACAGAAATCGGTAACTTACCAAACTTAACTAATGATCAAAAAGCTAAAGAAAAGGAACTGGTAAATAGTAAACAAACTCGTACGGAAGTACAAGAACAACTTAACCAAGCTAAGTCACTAGATAGTTCTATGGGCACGTTAAAATCATTAGTTGCTAAACAACCTACAGTACAAAAAACAAGTGCTTATATTAACGAAGATCAACCTGAACAAACTGCTTATAATGATGCCATTACAATGGGACAAACTATAATTAATAAAACAGCTGATCCAGTACTTGATAAAACTTTAGTTGATAACGCAATTAGTAACATTTCAACTAAAGAGAATGCACTACATGGTGAACAAAAATTAACAACCGCTAAAACGGAAGCAATTAATGCACTTAATACATTAGCTGATTTAAACACACCTCAGAAAGAGGCTATTAAAACAGCTATTAACACTGCTCATACAAGAACTGATGTAACTGCAGAGCAAAGTAAAGCTAATCAAATAAATAGTGCAATGCACACGTTGAGACAAAACATTTCTGACAACGAATCAGTAACAAACGAAAGTAATTATATTAACGCTGAACCCGAAAAACAACATGACTTTACTGAGGCTCTAAATAATGCTAAAGAAATAGTTAATGAACAACAAGCCACTCTTGATGCCAATTCAATTAACCAAAAAGCACAAGCGATTCTCACTACTAAGAATGCTTTAGACGGTGAAGATCAATTACGTCGTGCTAAAGAAAATGCCAATCAAGAAATCAATACGTTAAATCAATTGACTGATGCACAAAGAAACAGTGAAAAAGGTTTAGTCAATAGTTCTCAAACTAGAACAGAAGTTGCTTCTCAATTAGCAAAAGTTAAAGAACTAAATAAGGTGATGGAGCAACTGAACAATCTCATCAACGGTAAAAACCAAATGATAAATAGCAGTAAATTTATCAATGAAGATGCGAATCAACAACAAGCATATACGAATGCGATTGCTACTGCAGAAGCACTTAAGAACAATTCTCAAAATCCTGAATTAGATAAAGCTAACATTGAACAAGCAATTAATAATATTAACTCTGCAATTAACAATCTAAACGGTGAAGCTAAACTGACTAAAGCTAAAGAAGATGCTGTTGCTTCAATAAATAACCTAAGCGGATTAACTAATGAGCAAAAAGCTAAAGAAAATCAAGCTGTTAATGATGCAGAAACAAGAGATCAAGTTGCTAACGTTTTACGTGATTCAAAGGCATTAGATCAATCTATGCAAACATTACGTGACTTAGTTAACAATCAAAATGCAATCCATTCAACAAGTAATTATTTTAACGAGGATTCAACTCAAAAGAATACTTATGATAATGCAATTGATAATGGCTCGACATATATAACTGGTCAACACAATCCAGAATTAAATAAATCTACTATTGATCAAACGATTAGCCAAATTAACACAGCTAAAAATGATTTACATGGTGCAGAAAAGTTACAAAGAGATAAGGGCACTGCTAACCAAGAAATTGGACAATTAGCATATTTAAATAATCCACAAAGATCTGGTGAAGAAGCATTAGTTAACGGTTCAAATACACGTTCTGAAGTAGAAGAGCATCTTAATGAAGCTAAATCATTAAATAATGCTATGAAGCAATTAAGAGATAAAGCAGCTGAAAAGACTAATGTCAAACAAAGTAGCGATTACATTAATGATTCAACTGAACATCAACGTGGGTATGATCAAGCACTTCAAGAAGCAGAAAATATTATTAATGAAATCGGTAATCCAACATTAAATAAATCGGAAATTGAACAAAAGTTACAACAATTGACTGACGCTCAAAATGCGTTACAAGGTTCACATCTATTAGAAGAAGCTAAAAATAATGCGATTACTGAAATCAATAAACTTACAGCATTAAATGGTGCACAACGTCAAAAAGCAATTGAAAATGTTCAAGCACAGCAGACAATCCCAGAAGTTAATCAACAATTAACTTCGGATAGAGAAATAAATACTGCAATGCAAGCTTTACGAGATAAAATAGGCCAACAAAATAACGTTCATCAACAAAGTAATTATTTCAATGAAGATGAACAACCAAAACATAACTATGATAATGCTGTACAAGCCGGTCAAACTATTATTGATAAAATTCAAGATCCAATCATGAACAAAAATGAAATTGAACAGGCTATTAATCAGATCAATACGACTCAAACAGCGTTAAGTGGAGAAAATAAATTACACACTGACCAAGAAAGCACAAATAGACAAATAGAAGGTTTATCTAGTTTGAACCAAGCTCAATTTAATGCTGAAAAAGGTTTAGTAAACCAATCAACTACTAGAACAGAAGTTGCTCAAAAGTTAGCTGTAGCCAAAGAATTAAATTCTGCTATGAGTAATTTAAGAGATGGCATTCAAAATAAAGAGGACATCAAACGTAGCAGTGCATATATCAACGCAGATCCAGCTAAAGTTGCAACTTACGATCAAGCACTACAGAACGCAGAAAATATCATCAATGCCACACCAAACGTAGAGCTTAATAAAGCTACAATTGAAAAAGCGTTAACTCATGTCCAACAAGCTCAGCAAGATCTTGATGGCGTTCAACAATTAGCAAACTCTAAACATCAAGCAACTCAAAATGTAGACGGGCTATCTAGCTTAAATGATGGACAAAAACGTGAATTAAATCAGTTAATCAATTCAGCAGATACACGTACTAAAGTACAAGAAGAAGTAACTAAAGCTAATGAATTGAATCATGCGATGAAAGCGTTAAGAGATAGTGTACAACACATTGATAAAGTGAAACAAAGTAGCAATTATGTCAATGAAGATCAACCTGAACAGCACAATTATGATAATGCTGTCAATGAAGCTCAAGCTACAATCAACAACAATGCTCAACCTGTTCTAGACAAATTAGCTATAGAACGTTTAACTCAAAGTGTTAACACTACAAAAGATGCATTACACGGTGCTCAAAAACTGACACAAGACCAACAAGCTGCTGAAACTGTAATACGTGGTTTAACGAGTCTCAATGAACCTCAGAAAAATGCTGAAGTAGCTAAAGTAACTGCAGCAACAACACGTAATGAAGTGAGTAATATTCGTCAAGAAGCAACAACATTAGATACTGCAATGCATGGTTTACGTGAAAACATTAAAGATAAAAATGATACTAAAAATAGTAGTAAATATATCAATGAGGATCATGACGAACAACAAGCTTATGACAATGCTGTAAATAATGCTCAACACGTTATCGATGAAACTCAAGCAACGTTAAGCTCAGATACAATCAATCAATTAGCAAATGCCGTAACTCAAGCTAAATCTAATCTTCATGGAGATACTAAACTACAACACGATAAAGATAGTGCTAAACAAACGATTGCTCAATTACAGAATTTGAATTCAGCTCAAAAACATATGGAAGATTCTTTAATTGATAATGAATCTACACGTACGCAAGTCCAACACGATTTAACAGAAGCTCAAGCTTTAGATGGATTAATGAGTGCCTTAAAAGAGAGTATTAAAAATAATGCTAATATTGTTTCAAACGGTAATTACATCAATGCGGAACCATCTAAAAAACAAGCATATAATGACGCTGTACAAAATGCTCAAAATATAATAAACGGAACAAATCAACCAACTATTAATAAAGGTAATGTCAATACAGCAACGCAAGCCGTTAACAATACAAAAGATGCTTTAGATGGTGATCATAGATTAGAGGAAGCTAAAAATAATGCTAATCAAACAATCACAAATCTATCTAATTTGAACAATGCCCAAAAAAATGAAGAGAAAAATCTAGTTAATAGCGCATCAACATTAGAACAAGTTCAACAAAACTTACAAACCGCTCAACAATTAGACAATGCTATGGGTGAGTTACGACATAGTATTGCTAACAAAGATCAAGTGAAATCAGATAGTAAATATCTAAATGAAGATCCACAAATTAAGCAAAACTATGACAATGCAGTTCAACGTGCTGAAGGTCTTATTAACGCAACTCAAAATCCTGAATTACTTAAAGCAAACATTGACCAAGCAACTCAATCAGTTCAAAATGCAGAACAAGCTTTACATGGTGCTGAAAAATTAAATCAAGACAAACAAACATCTTCGACTGAACTAGATGGATTAACAGATTTAACAGATGCACAACGTGAAAAACTCAGAGAACAAATTAATAGTTCAGATAGTAGAGATGATATTAAGCAAAAAATCGAGCAAGCAAAAGCACTAAATGACGCAATGAAACAACTTAAAGAACAAGTTGCGCAAAAAGATGGTGTTCATGCTAACAGTGATTATACAAATGAAGATCCCGCACAAAAAGATGCGTACAATCATGCACTTAAACAAGCGGAAGACATTATTAATAACAACTCAAATCCTAACTTAAATGCACAAGACATTACTAATGCTTTAAATAATATTAAACAAGCACAAGATAATCTTCACGGAGCTCAAAAATTACAGCAAGACAAAAATACAACTAATCAAGCCATTGATAACTTAAGTCACCTCAACCAACCCCAAAGAGATGCACTTAAACAAGCTATTAATGGAGCTACGTCTAGGGACCAAGTTGCAGAAAAACTTAAAGAGGCCGAAGCGCTTGATGAAGCTATGAAACAACTTGAAGACCAAGTGAATCAAGATGATCAAATTTCAAATAGCAGCCCATTCATAAATGAAGACTCAGACAAACAAAAAATTTATAATGATAAAATCCAGGCTGCAAAAGATATAATTAATCAAACATCTAATCCAACCTTAGATAAACAAAAAATTGCTGATACACTCCAAAATATTAAAGATGCAGTGAATAATTTACACGGTGATCAAAAATTAGCTCAATCTAAACAAGACGCTAATAATCAATTAAATCGTTTAGATGACTTAACCGAAGAACAAAAGAACCATTTTAAACCGTTAATTAATAATGCTGATACTCGTGATGAAGTAAATAAACAACTAGAGATTGCTAAACAATTAAATGGTGATATGAGTATACTTCATAAAGTCATAAATGATAAAGATCAAATTCAACATTTAAGCAATTACATTAATGCTGATAATGATAAAAAACAAAATTATGATAATGCTATTAAAGAAGCTGAAGATTTAATTCATAATCACCCAGATACATTAGATCATAAAGCATTACAAGATTTATTAAACAAGATAGACCAAGCGCATAACGAGTTAAATGGAAAATCTAGATTTAAACAGGCATTAGACAATGCTTTAAACGACGTAGATAGCTTAAACAGTCTCAATGTTCCACAACGTCAAACTGTTAAGGATAACATTAACCATGTGACAACTCTAGAAAGTTTAGCTCAAGAATTACAGAAAGCAAAAGAGCTTAATGAAGCTATGAAAGCAATGAGAGATAGCATTATGAATCAAGAGCAAATTCGTAAAAATAGCAATTATACTAATGAAGACTTAGCTCAACAAAATGCCTATAATCATGCAGTTGACAATATAAATAGCATTATTGGTGAAGACAATGCGACGATGGATCCTCAAATAATCAAACAAGCAATCCAAGATTTAAATACAGCTAAAAATGGATTAAATGGAGATCAAAAACTTCAAGATGCAAAGACAGATGCTAAACAACAAATTACTAACTTTACTGGTTTAACTGAACCACAAAAACAAGCATTGGAAAACATCATTAACCAACAAACAAGTAGACCAAATGTTGCTAAACAGTTAAGTTATGCCAAATTCTTAAATGGAAAAATGGAAGAATTAAAAGCTGCAGTCGCCAAAGCGCCATTAGTAAGACAAAATAGTAACTATATTAACGAAGATGCCTCTGAAAAAGAAGCATATGAACAAGCTATTGCAAAGGGTCAGGAAATAATTAATGCTGAAAATAATCCAACAATAAGTAGTACTGATATCAATCGTATCATTCAAGAAATTAATGATGCTGAACAAAATCTTCATGGCGAAAATAAATTAAGACAAGCACAGGAAACTGCAAAGAATGAAATACAAAATTTAGACGGATTAAATTCAGCTCAAATAACAAAATTAATCCAAGATATAGATAGAACAATAACTAAACCTGCAGTAACTCAGAAACTAGAAGAAGCAAAAGCTATAAACCAAGCTATGCAACAACTTAAACAAAGTATAGCCAATAAGGATGCTACTCTAAATTCTAGTAACTATCTCAATGAAGATTCTGAGAAAAAGTTAGCTTACGATAATGCTGTAAGCCAAGCTGAACAACTCATAAATCAACTAAACGACCCAACTATGGATATAAGTAATATTCAAGCTATTACTCAAAAAGTCATTCAAGCAAAAGATTCATTGCACGGCGCAAATAAACTAGCACAAAATCAAGCAGATTCAAATTCAATAATAAATCAATCAACAAACTTAAATGATAAACAAAAGCAAGCATTAAATGACTTAATTAATCATGCTCAAACTAAACAACAAGTGGCAGAAATTATTGCACAAGCTAATAAGTTAAATAATGATATGGGCACACTGAAAACACTCGTAGAAGAACAGTCAAAAGTTCATCAACAAAGTAAATATATTAATGAAGATCCACAAGTTCAAAATATTTATAATGACTCCATTCAAAAAGGACAAGAAATATTAAACGGTACTACGGATGATGTTTTAAACAACAATAAAATAGCAGATGCCATTCAAAATATTCAATTAACTAAAAACGATTTACACGGTGATCAAAAATTACAAAAAGCACAGCAAGATGCAAATAATGAATTAAACAATTTAACAAATCTAAACAATTCTCAAAGACAAAGCGAGCATGATGAGATTAACTCTGCACCTTCAAGAACTGAAGTTTCTAATGATTTAAATCATGCTAAAGCACTTAATGAAGCTATGCGTCAACTTAAGAATGAAGTTGCTCTTGAAAACAGTGTTAAAAAATTAAGCGACTTTATCAATGAAGATGAAGCGGCACAAAATAAATATAATAATGCACTTCAAAAAGCTAAAGACATTATCAATGGCGTTCCAACTAGCACTTTAGACAAAGCTACAATTGAAGATGCTTTATTAGAATTGCAAAACGCTAGAGAAAGTTTACATGGTGAGCAAAAACTTCAAGAGGCTAAAAATCAAGCTGTTGCTGAAATTGATCATTTACAAGCATTAAATCCTGGACAGGTTCTTGCTGAAAAAACATTAGTTAACCAAGCATCAACCAAACCAGAAGTTCAAGAAGCCTTACAAAAAGCAAAAGAACTTAATGAAGCTATGAAAGCACTGAAAACTGAAATAGATAAAAAAGAACAAATCAAGGCTGATAGTAAATATATAAATGCTGATAGTGGTCTTCAAGCAAATTACAATTCTGCGTTAAATTATGGTTCTCAAATTATTACAACTACTCAACCACCAGAGCTTAATAAAGATGTAATAAATAGAGCAACTCAAACGATTAAAAATGCTGAAAATAATTTAAATGGGCAATCTAAATTAGTAGAGGCTAAGTCAGATGGAAATCAAAGCATCGAACATTTGCAAGGATTAACACAAGCACAAAAAGATAAACAACATGATTTAATTAATCAAGCTCAAACTAAACATCAGGTAGATGATATAGTAAATAACTCTAAACAGTTAGATAACTCTATGAATCAACTACAACAAATTGTTAACAATGACAATACAGTAAAACAAAATAGTGATTTCATTAATGAAGATTCTAGCCAACAGGATGCTTATAATCATGCAATTCAAGCAGCAAAAGATTTGATAAATGCTCATCCTCCTATCATGGATAAAAATCAAATAGATCAAGCTATTGCAAATATTAAACAAGCACTTAATGATTTACATGGTAGTAATAAACTATTAGAAGATAAAAAAGAAGCTTCAGAACAACTACAAAATCTGAATAGCTTGACGAACGGGCAAAAAGATACGATTTTAGATCATATTTTCAGTGCATCAACAAGAAATCAAGTAGGAGAAAAAATTGCAAGTGCTAAACAATTAAATAATATAATGAAAGCACTTAGAGATTCTATTACTGATAATATTGAAGTTTTACAAAGTAGTAAGTACATCAATGAAGATTCTGAACAGCAAAATGTTTATAATCAAGCTGTTACTAAAGCTAAAAATATAATTAATGATCAACCAACACCAGTAATGGCAAATGATGCGATTCAAAGTGTACTAAATGAAGTTAAACAAACTAAAGATAATTTACATGGTGATCAAAAACTTGCTAACGACAAGACAAACGCTCAAGCAACATTAAATGCGTTAAATCACTTAAATCAAGCGCAAAGAAGTAATCTTGAAACTAAAGTTCAAAACTCTAATTCTAGACCAGAAGTACAAAAAGTAGTTCAATTAGCAAATCAACTTAATGAAGCGATGAAAAAATTAGAAGATGCTTTAACTGGTAATGACGCAGTAAAACAAACGAGTAATTATATTAATGAGGATACTTCTCAACAAGTTAACTTTGATGAATATACAGATAGAGGTAAAAACATAGTTGCTGAACAAACAGATCCAAATTTGTCTCCAGCTAATATTAACACTATTGCTGATAAAATTACTGAAGCTAAAAATGATTTACATGGCGAACAAAAACTAGAACAAGCTCAACAACAGTCCATCAATACTATTAATCAAATGGCTGGTCTAAACCAAGCTCAAAAAGAACAATTAAATCAAGAAATTCAACAAACTCATACCCGTTCTGAAGTACATCAAGTAATTCATAAAGCACAAGCTTTAAACGATTCAATGAATACTTTACGTCAAAGTATCACTGATGAAAATAATGTTAAACAAACAAGTAACTACATTAATGAAACTGTTGGTAAACAAACTGCATATAACAATGCCGTTGATCGTGTAAAACAAATAATCAATCAAACATCTAATCCAACTATGAATCCTTTAGAGGTGGAACATGCAGCATCAAATGTAAAAACTTCTAAAGATGCACTTCATGGTGAACGTGAATTGAATGACAATAAAAATTCAAAAACTTTTGCAGTCAATCACTTAGATAACCTCAATCAAGCTCAAAAAGAAGCATTAACTCATGAAATTGAACAAGCAACTATAGTTTCACAAGTAAATAATATCTATAACAAAGCGAAAGCTTTAAATAATGATATGAAAAAACTTAAAGATATCGTTGCTCAGCAAGATATTGTGAGACAATCAAACAATTATATAAACGAGGATAGTGCACCTCAAAATATGTACAACGATACAGTTAATCATGCACAATCAATCATTGATCAAGTTGCAAACCCTACGATGTCTCATGACGAAATAGAGAATGCAATCAATAATATAAAGCATGTCATCAATGCACTCGATGGAGAACATAAATTACAACAAGCAAAAGAAAATGCAAACTTATTGATTAATAGTTTAAACGATTTAAATGCACCACAAAGAGATGCCATAAATAGATTGGTTAATAAAGCTCAAACAAGAGAAAAAGTAGCTGAACAACTTCAAAGTGCGCAAGCTCTAAATGATGCTATGAAGCATTTAAGAAACAGCATTCAAAATCAATCAACTGTAAGACAAGAGAGCAAATATATTAATGCAAGTGATGATAAAAAAGAGCAATATAATCATGCAGTTAGAGAAGTCGAAAATATTATCAATGAACAACATCCAACACTGGATAAAGAAATAATTAAGCAACTAACGGATGCTGTAAATCAAGCGAATAATGACTTAAATGGCGTTGAATTATTAGAAGCTGATAAGCAAAACGCACATCAATCTATACCTACATTGACGCACTTAAATCAAGCACAACAAAACGTATTAAATGAGAAAATTAATAGCGCAGTTACCCGAACTGAAGTTGCTGCTATTATTGGCCAAGCAAAACTACTCGATCAAGTCATGGAGAATTTAGAAGAAAGTATCAAAGATAAAGAGCAAGTTAAACAGTCAAGTAACTATATTAACGAAGACCCTGATGTTAAAGAAACATATGATAACGCCGTTAATCATGTTACAGAAATACTTAACGAAACAGTAAATCCAACGTTATCTATTGAAGATATAGAGCATGCTATCAACGAAGTTAATCAAGCGAAAAAACAACTCAGAGGTAAACAAAAACTTTATCAAACTATCGATTTAGCTGATAAAGAATTAAGTAAATTGGATGATTTAACATCACAACAAAGCAGTTCAATATCTAATCAAATATATACTGCTAAAACGAGAACAGAAGTTGCGCAAGCGATTGAAAAAGCAAAATTATTAAATCATGCAATGAAAGCACTTAACAAACTTTATAAAAATGTAGATAAAGTGTTAGATAGTAGTCGATTCATTAACGAAGATCAACCCGAAAAAGAGGCTTATCAACAAGCTAAAAATCATGTTGATTCAATCATTCATAGACAAACAAATCCTGAAATGGATCCAACAGTAATCAATAGCATAACTTATGAACTTGAAACTGCTCAAAATAACTTACATGGTGATCAGAAACTTACTCATGCACAACAAGATGCTGCTAATGCAATTAATGGTCTAATTCATCTTAACGTTGCTCAACGCGATGTCATGATAAATGCGAATACAAATGCTACAACACGCGAACAAGTTGCGAAGAACTTAGATAATGCTCAAGCTCTTGATAAAGCTATGGAAGCACTACAACAAGTAGTTGCTCATAAAAATAATATATTGAACGATAGTAAATATTTAAATGAAGATTCAAAATATCAACAACAATACGATCGAGTTATTGCTGATGCTGAACAACTACTTAATCAGACAACAAATCCAACATTAGAACCATATAAGGTCGATATTGTTAAAGATAATGTCTTAGCTAACGAAAAAATACTATTTGGTGCAGAAAAACTATCATATGACAAATCAAATGCAAATGATGAAGTTAAACATATGAATTATCTTAATAATGCACAAAAGCAATCTTTAAAAGATATGATTTCTCACGCAGCTTTAAGAACTGAAGTTAAGCAACTTCTGCAAAAAGCTAAAGTCCTAGATGAAGCCATGAAATCACTTGAAGATAAAACTCAAGTAGTGATTACAGATACTACTTTACCTAATTACACTGAAGCTTCAGAGGATAAAAAGGAAAAAGTAGACCAAACTGTTTCACATGCTCAAGCTATCATTGATAAAATAAATGGCTCAAATGTAAGTTTAGATCAAGTACAACAAGCACTAGAACAATTAACTCAAGCATCAGAAAATCTAAATGGTGATCAGCGAGTTGAAGAATCTAAAGCTCATGCTAATCAAACAATTGACCAATTAACACATCTTAATTCATTACAACAACAAACTGCGAAAGAAAGTGTTAAAAACGCAACAAAACTAGAAGAAATCGCTACTGCTAGTAACAATGCTCAGGCATTAAACAAAGTAATGGGTAAATTAGAACAATTCATTAATCATGCTGATTCTGTTGAAAATAGTGATAATTATAGACAAGCCGACGATGACAAAATTATCGCTTATGATGAAGCACTAGAACATGGACAAAATATACAAAAAACTAATGCAACCCAAAATGAAGCAAAACAGGCGTTACAACAATTAATAAATGCAGAAACATCGTTAAATGGTTTTGAAAGATTAAATCATGCTAGACCACGAGCTTTAGAATATATCAAATCACTAGATAAAATAAACAATGCTCAAAAGTCCGCTTTAGAGGATAAAGTAACGCAATCGCATGATTTATTAGAATTAGAACATCTTGTCAACGAAGGTACAAACCTCAATTTCATTATGGGTGAATTAGCTAAGGCAATCGTTAATAACTATGCTCAAACCAAAGCAAGTATAAATTACATTAACGCCGACAACCTACGCAAAGATAACTTTACACAAGCTATCAACAATGCACGTGATGTGCTTAACAAAACTCAAGGTCAGAACTTAGATTTCAATTCAATTGATACATTTAAAGATGATATATTCAAGACTAAAGATGCACTAAATGGTATTGAACGTTTAACAGCTGCAAAATCAAAAGCAGAAAAACTAATTGATAGTTTAAAATTTATTAATAAAGCTCAATTCACACATGCAAACGATGAAATTATGAATACTAATTCTATTGCACAATTGTCTAGAATCGTGAATCAAGCATTTGATTTAAATGATGCAATGAAATCTTTAAGAGATGCACTTAATAATCAAGCTCTTCCTGTCCAAGCAAGCTCAAATTATATAAATTCAGATGAAGATTTAAAACAACAATTTGACCATGCTTTAAGTAATGCTCGAAAAGTACTTGCAAAAGAAACTGGTAAAAACTTAGATGAAGTACAAATTGAGGGACTCAAACAAGTGATTGAGGATACTAAAGATGCTTTAAATGGTATCCAACGTTTATCAAAAGCTAAAGATAAAGCAATTCAATATGTACAATCTTTATCTTATATCAATGATGCACAACGTCATATTGCTGAAAATAATATTCACAACTCTGATGATTTATCATCTTTAGCAAATACATTATCTAATGCTAGTGATTTAGATAATGCAATGAAAGACTTACAAGATACTATAGAAAGTAATTCATCTTCTGTTCCAAATAGTGTGAATTATATTAATGCAGATAAGAATTTACAAATTGAATTTGATGAGGCACTACAACAAGCAAGTGCAACAAGCTCTAAAACTTCAGAAAATCCAGCAACGATTGAAGAAGTATTAGGCCTTAGTCAAGCCATTTACGATACAAAAAATGCATTAAATGGTGAACAACGACTTGCAACTGAGAAAAGCAAAGATCTAAAATTAATAAAAGGATTAAAAGATTTAAATAAAGCGCAACTTGAAGATGTCACAAACAAGGTAAATGCAGCAAATACTTTAACAGAGTTATCTCAGCTCACTCAATCAACGTTAGAATTAAACGATAAAATGAAATTATTGAGAGATCAACTTAAAACCTTAGTAAATCCCGTTAAGGCAAGTTTAAATTATAGAAATGCTGATTATAATTTAAAACGTCAATTTAACAAAGCTTTAAAAGAAGCTAAAGGCGTGTTAAATAAAAATAGCGGTACAAATGTCAATATCAATGACATTCAGCATCTTTTAACACAAATAGATAAAGCAAAAGATCAATTAAATGGTGAACAACGTCTAAAAGAACATCAACAAAAATCTGAAGTATATGTTATTAAAGAATTAGATATACTTAATAATGCTCAAAAAGCTGCAGTAATTAATCAGATTAGAGCGTCTAAAGACATTAAAATTATTAACCAAATTGTTGATAATGCAATTGAATTAAATGATGCTATGCAAAGTTTAAAAGAACATGTAACTCAATTAACAACAACTACAAAAGACAACATCGAATATTTAAATGCCGATGAAGACCTAAAATTACAATATGATTACGCTATCAACTTAGCGAATAATGTTCTTGACAAAGAAAACGGTAAAAATAAAGACGTTAATATCATAATTGGTATGATTCAAAATATGGATGATGCTAGAGCACTTTTAAATGGAATCGCAAGACTTAAAGATGCTCAAGCAAAAGCACATAATGACATTAAAGAAACGCTTAAACGTCAACTTGATGAAATTGAACATGCTAATGCAACATCAAATTCTAAAGATCAAGCTAAACAAATGGTAAATGAGGAAGCTAGAAAAGCGCTTTCTAATATTAATGACGCAACATCAAATGATTTAGTTAATCAAGCAAAAGATGAAGGGCAATCTGCAATTGAACACATACATGCAGATGAATTACCTAAAGCAAAACTAGATGCTAATCAAATGATCGACCAAAAAGTTGAAAATATAAATCACTTAATTAGTCAAAATCCAAACTTATCAAATGAGGAAAAAAATAAACTAATATCTCAAATTAAGAAGTTAGTAAATGAAATTAAGAATGAAATTCATCAAGCTATAAATAAACAACAAATAGAAAATGCTACAACAAAACTAGATGGAATCATTGATACTACTAAAAAATTAATTATCGCCAAAGCAGAAGCTAAACAAGTGATAAAAGAGTTATCACAAAAGAAACGAGATGCAATAAATAACAACACTGATTTAACACCTTCTCAAAAAGCACATTCTTTAGCAGATATTGATAAAACAGAAAAAGATGCACTTCAACATATCGAAAATTCTAATTCAATTGATGATATCAATAACAATAAAGAGCATGCATTTAATACTTTAGCCCATATTGTTATTTGGGATACTGATCAACAACCATTAGTTTTTGAACTACCTGAATTGAGCCTTCAAAATGCTCTAGTAACAAGTGAGGTGGTTGTTCACAGAGATGAAACGATTTCATTAGAAGCTATAATTGGAGCTATGACTTTAACTGATGAACTTAAAGCAAATATTGTTTCATTACCAAAGACTGATAAAGTAGCTGATCACTTAACCGCTATAGTTAAGGTTATGTTAGCTGATGGCTCATATATCACTGTAAATGTTCCAGTGAAAGTTGTAGAAAAAGAATTACAAATAGCTAAAAATGATGCTATAAAAACAATTGATGTTCTGGTAAAACAAAAAATCAAAGATATAGATTCTAATAACGAATTAACATCTACTCAACGTGAAGATGCAAAAGCTGAAATTGAAAGATTGAAAAAGCAAGCTATCGATAAAGTGAATCATTCAAAATCGATTAAAGATATTGAAACAGTAAAACGAACTGATTTTGAAGAAATAGATCAATTTGATCCTAAACGCTTTACGCTAAATAAAGCTAAAAAGGATATCATTACTGATGTTAATACTCAAATCCAAAATGGTTTCAAAGAAATCGAAACAATAAAAGGTTTGACTTCTAAAGAAAAAACTCAGTTTGATAAACAGTTAACTGCACTACAAAAAGAATTTTTAGCAAAAGTCGATCATGCTCATAATTTAGTAGAATTAAATCAATTACATCAAGAGTTTAATAATAGATATGAACATATTATAAACAAGGCACATTTACTAGGTGAAAAACATATAGCAGAACATAAATTAGGATATGTTGTAATAAATAAAACTCAGCAAATACTAAATAATCAATCTGCTTCTTACTTTATAAAACAATGGGCACTTGATAGAATTAAACAAATTCAACTAGAAACGATGAATTCAATTCGTGATGCACATAACGTACAAGATGTACACAAAGCATTGTTACAAGGTATAAAGCAAATCATGAAAGTAAATGTAAATATTACAAATCAATCCTTCAAGGATTATTTGCATAACTTTAATTATCTTCAATCAAAATTTGATGCTAGATTAAGAGAAAAGGATGTTGCAAACCATATCGTACAAACTGAAACATTCAAAGAAGTTCTAAAAGGAACAGGTGTTGAACCAGGTAAAACCAATAAAAAGACACAGCAACCAAAACTTCATAAGAATGATAATGATAGCCTATTCAAACATTTAGTTGATAATTTTGGCAAAACTGTAGGTGTTATCACATTAACTGGTTTACTTTCTAGTTTCTGGTTAGTTTTAGCTAAAAGACGTAAAAAAGAAGAAGAAGAAAAACAATCGATAAAAAATCATCGCAAAGACATTCGTCTTTCAGATACTGATAAAATAGATCCAATAATAATAACTAAGCGTAAAATAGATAAAGAAGAACAAATACAAAACGATGACAAACATTCAATTCCAGTTGCTAAACGTAAGAAATCTAAAGAAAAGCAATTGAGTGAAGAGGATATTCATTCAATCCCCGTCGTTAAACGTAAACTAAATAGTGATAACAATGATACAAAACAGAAGAAAGTTGCTTCTAAAAAGAAGAAAACGCCTCGATCAACTAAAAAAGTTGTAAAAAACAAAAAGCGTTCTAAAAAGTAAAATATATCTTTAACACAGAACAAGCCCGGGACTTAATGCCTCGGGCTTGTTTTTGTGTTAATCATCGATTATTGAGTACGAACGTATTATAATAAGCTTTTCAAAGCCGAAATCTTATTGGTGAGGTTGAACAAACAATTAAATACGTAATATATCATATTAACACTTTAGATTATTGTGATGTAAGTTTGTATAGTGTTTGTTGAGCAAGTTGATTCGCTTCTTTATTTTGTTTTCGTGGAATCCATTTCACAAACATCAAATCAAAACTTTGCTCTAAGATTTCTATGTTTTCAAAATAAACTTTAAACTTAGCATTTTTAACTTTACCTTGTAGCATACTATCTTCAATTAATTTTGAATCAGTATAAAGTAACGCGTTAGATACTTTTAATTCGCGTGCGTGTTCCAAAGCGTGCAACATTGCTGCCCATTCTGCACTATGATTATCCATTTCACCTAAATCATGGGTAAATGTATATCTTTGTGAATTTTCTTTTATAATAATCGCACAAGCACTTCGGCCGGGATTTCCTTTAGTCGCAGCATCAAAATGTATTTTAGTCATTACTTTTACTCCTCTTCAGAATTGTCTACTCGCTAAAATGTATCTATTCTATTGTATCAAACTAAAAAGACGAAACGCTAAAAATTAAATCAAAAACAAACAGAACCTAAGATAACATATATACTACAGGTTCTGCTAACAAATAGGGCATTGATGTCTATATTGAGCCCTTATATTAAGATTTATTTAACTTTGGTCGTACGTCCTATCATTGAAAATTTCACTTGGAATTTCTACGGACAAATCAAATTGAATTTCGAAGCTAGTTCAGCACAAGGAATTCTGTTTCGTTTTTTTGTTTATCTACATATCGAATACAATAAATATTAATACCCATTATCTAATTGTTCTATCTTTCCTTTTCGATATAGTGACTTAGCAATATATCCAAATGGTACATTAAAAATTGTTGACACTAATTTTAACAGGTAAGTTGTAATAAATATTTCAAAAACAGCAGTACCTGGCATAGTACCAATAAAAGCAATTGAAACAAATAAACCGGTATCAATGATAGAACTTAAAATGGTACTACCATATGCTCTAATAATAAAGGTTTTATCAGAGCTAAATATCTTTTTAATCATACTGAATATAAATACATCAATATGTTGGCCTATGATATAAGCAATAATGGAACCTATAGCAATTCTAGGCACTAAATCAAAAATCATTTTTAATGAGTTTTGCGCATTGTCTACTGGAGCAGGAATAAAATGCAATGACATTTGCATGACTATAATCATTACTAAGGTTGAAGAGAAACCAAGCCACACTGCTCTTTTAGCAACTTTACGACCATAGATGTCATTTAATATATCAGTAGCTAAATATATAGAAGCAAACATGACATTTCCAAGTGTAGCCGTAATACCAAAAATATGAACTGCTTTTATGACTTGTATATTAGCGATAATCGTTCCTATTGCTACCCAAGCAATTAGTCCTTGTTTACCAAAGCAACGATACATCAGTACCATTAAAGCGAATGTAACAATAAATGACGCAATACCAAATATTTCATTATACATATCATTTTCCTCCTAAATTTTGTTAAAGCGGGTGTTTAGAAACCGCCAAAATTAACTATACTAGTTTACTTAAAATTTATCTTTAATGCAATGCTAAAAAAGAAGAGTAAATAAATATTAACTTAAACCAACATCTAAGTTATCAATTTTCTCAAAACTAAAATTGATTATTTCAAATTCCCAACTTATAAATGCTATAATACAAACATGTGAAATGAGTATATATTATAAATAGTCTATAGCTAAGGGAAGTGGAAGCTATACTCACTTATACAGAACAACAAGCAATTCAACACATCGACCAATTGATGAATATTTATTGTCACCAATGTCCATTAAAAAAGCACAATAGAAAAACTCACGGTAAAACACAAGCACATCATTTTTGTATAAATGAATGCACGGTCGGTAAACAAATTAAACAAATTGGTAATGAGTTACAATAGGAGGATGTCACATGGAGATTATAGCAATTTCAGAAACACCTAATCATAATACAATGAAAGTTTCTTTGAGTGAACCACGTCAAGATAACTCATCTACAACATATACTGCCGCTCAAGAAGGTCAACCTGAATTTATTAACCGATTATTTGAAATAGAAGGTGTTAAATCAATATTTTATGTTTTGGATTTTATATCAATTGATAAAGAAGATAACGCTAACTGGAATGAATTATTACCACAAATAGAAAACACGTTCGCTAAAAGCAATTAATTTTCTATATAGAACAATTAGAAACAATTTATAGTAGAGGAGCATTTTATGATGAATGGGTACGAAGCTTATATGAAAGAACTTGCACAACAAATGAGATCTGAATTAACAGACAATGGATTCACAAGTCTTGAAACGAGTGATGATGTCAATCAGTATATGCAAAATATAGATAATGATGATACAACATTTGTTGTAATCAACTCAACATGCGGTTGCGCTGCAGGATTAGCGCGTCCAGCAGCTGTTGCAGTTGCAGAACAAAATGAAGTAAAACCAGATCATAAAGTAACCGTATTTGCTGGTCAAGATAAAGAAGCAACACAAACAATGAGAGATTACATCCAACAAGTTCCTTCAAGTCCCTCATACGCATTATTTAAAGGTCAACATTTAGTTCATTTTATACCTCGAGAACATATTGAAGGACGCGACATCAATGATATAGCTATGGATTTAAAAGATGCTTTTGACGATAATTGTCAATAAACTTAATATTGTCTAATAAAATAGCTATGTCAAAGAATCACTAAAACTAATATCATTCACTAGAGTGGGACAGTCGATTCAACATGAATCCTGTCCTATTTTTTTCAATTACAATCATACTTATATATTAAATGTAATTGTTCTTTAACTCATTCTATTTGATTACTTTCTCTACCAACGATTATGTAAAAAATTGAGGTGCACCATTCATGTTTTTAGCTTGGAATGAAATAAAAAGAAATAAAATTAAATTCAGTTTAGTCATTGGCATATTAGTACTTATAAGTTATTTATTATTCCTACTGTCTGGACTTGCAAACGGCCTTATTAAAATGAATACTGAAGGTATAGAAAAGTGGAATGCAGACGCTATCATATTAAAAAAAGATGCTAATCAAACTGTAGAGCAATCCTTATTCAATATATCCAAAGTCCAAAAAACTTATGAACAATCAACCACATTAAAACAACAAGGGGTCATTATCTCAAACCATCATCAGGAAGAAAACGCGTTACTTTTTGGCGTTACACACAAATCATTTTTAATCCCTCCTATAATTAAAGGTCATCAACTTGAGAGCTCAAATGAAGTAGTCATTGATCAAACATTAGCTGATAAGGGGTTCAAAATAGGTGACATCTTATCTTTATCCCAATCAGATGAAAAGCTAGAAGTGGTAGGTATTGTAGAAAGTGCTAAATATAATGCTTCACCCGTGCTATTCTCTAATAATAAAACCATTGAGAAACTTAATCCCAAATTATCAAAAGATAAAACAAATGCCATAGTAGTCAAAGACTCAAATTGGAAAAATCATAAACTTAACAAAGATTTAGAAAGTATTTCAATCTCGCAGTTTATTAAAAATCTTCCTGGCTATAAAGCTCAAAATTTAACTTTGAACTTTATGATCGTTTTTTTATTTATAATTTCAGCAACAGTTATTGGCGTATTCTTATATGTTATAACGCTCCAAAAAACACACTTATTTGGTGTACTTAAAGCACAAGGTTTTACTAACGGCTATTTAGCAAAAATGGTTTTTGCTCAAACTTTCATATTATCTTTAATTGGAACAATCATTGGATTTCTCTTAACACTATTAACAGGTACATTTTTGCCTAGTGTTGTTCCAATTCATTTTAATTTATTAACGATGTTGATATATGGAATTGTTCTTATCATTATTTCTTTATTAGGCAGTCTATTTTCTGTTCTGTCTATAATAAAAATAAATCCACTTAAAGCAATTGGATAGAAAGGAATCATAAACATGTTAGAGTTCAAACAAGTGAGCAAATCTTTCAGAGACGGCAATCAAATAATTCAGGCAGTAAAACCTACCGATTTAAAAATAATTCAGGGTGAACTGATTGCTATTGTGGGACCCTCAGGTTCAGGGAAAAGTACATTTTTAACTATGGCTGGCGCCTTACAACGACCTACTTCAGGAAATATTTACATCAATAACAAAAATATATCAATATTATCTGAAAAGCAGTTATCAAAAATAAGGATTAACGAAATAGGTTTTATATTACAATCGACGAATCTCGTGCCTTTTTTAACAATCGAACAACAATTCAAACTTCTTGGCAAATATAAAAAAGATACATTAAGTGAAGATGGATATCAAAAGTTGGTTAAACAGCTAAATTTATCGGATATTACCAATCAATTACCAAATCAAATATCCGGTGGTCAAAAACAGCGTGTGGCAATAGCTAAAGCTATCTACACAAATCCATCAATCATACTAGCAGATGAACCTACCGCTTCACTAGATACGAATAATGCAATGGCTGTAATGAAAATACTTCAAGAACAAACGAAAGAAAGAAATAAAACATGTGTGATTGTTACTCATGATGAACGTTTAACTCATTTTTGTGATAAAACATATTTCATGGAGGATGGACTTCTTTCACTCCAATAGAAATAAAATATTCACAATTACTTGCATTTCATATTTGAAATTCCCGAGTCAACATTTGTTGTGACTCGGTTTTTTTATAAAAAACAGTCCATTGAGTCTTTAAAAAATCTTATGTAAGAAAATTTCACAACTCAAATTCATATTGTCAAGATCGAACAACCAATTCAACACATTCCTATTTATTAACTTGTTTTATATGAGATATTTTACATAAAAGGTTTAAAATTTTATAAACTCAAAACCCTCTCTCTTCTATCGATACATCTTTTCTAGTATAATGTTCATTAATATAATACATATTTTTATAAGGAGTTGTACGCATGTATAATCCATTCGACGAAGCTTATCATGGCTTATGCGAAGAGATATTAGAAATAGGGAATAGACGCGATGATCGCACACATACAGGGACAATTTCCAAATTTGGGCATCAATTGCGTTTCGATTTAACCAAAGGGTTTCCTTTACTTACAACCAAAAAGGTTTCTTTTAAATTAGTAGCAACTGAATTATTATGGTTTATTAAAGGAGATACAAATATTCAATACCTTCTTAAATATAATAATAATATATGGAATGAATGGGCTTTTGAAAATTATGTTCAGTCTAATGATTATCATGGACCAGACATGACAGATTTTGGGCATCGTTCTCAGCAAGACCCTGAATTTAACGAGCAGTATAAAGAAGAAATGAAAAAATTTAAAGAACGTATATTAAACGATGATGCATTTGCTAAAAAATATGGCAACCTAGGGAATGTTTATGGTAAACAATGGAGAGATTGGGAGGATAAAAATGGTAATCATTATGATCAATTAAAATCAGTTATACAACAAATTAAAAACAATCCAAACTCTCGACGACACATTGTTTCAGCATGGAATCCTACTGAAATCGATTCAATGGCATTACCACCTTGCCACACAATGTTTCAATTTTATGTACAAGAGGGTAAATTAAATTGTCAATTATATCAAAGAAGTGCTGATATATTTTTAGGTGTTCCCTTCAATATTGCAAGTTATGCTTTATTGACACATCTTGTTGCAAAAGAATGTGGACTTGAAGTGGGTGAATTCATTCATACGTTTGGAGATGCACATATTTATTCCAATCATATGGATGCAATACATACACAATTATCAAGAGAAAGTTATCGACCACCTCAATTAAAAATTAATACAAATAAATCAATTTTTGATATTAATTATGAAGATTTAGAATTGATAAATTATGAATCACACCCTGCTATTAAAGCACCTATTGCGGTATAAAAAATGCATTAATATTTCGCATACAGAAAGGAGGTATACCATGACATTATCGATAATTGTCGCTCACGATAAACAAAGAGTCATTGGGTACCAAAATCAATTACCATGGCATTTACCAAATGATTTAAAGCATGTTAAACAACTGACCACTGGAAATACACTTGTAATGGGACGAAAAACTTTTAATTCTATCGAGAAACCACTGCCAAATAGACGTAACGTCGTACTCACTAACCAAGCTTCATTTCACCATGAAGGGGTAGATGTAATAAACTCTCTTGATGAAATTAAAGAGTTATCTGGTCATGTTTTTATATTTGGAGGACAAACGTTATTCGAAGCAATGATTGACCAGGTAGATGATATGTATATCACAGTAATAGATGGGAAGTTTCAAGGAGACACTTTCTTTCCACCGTACACATTTGAAAACTGGGAGGTCGAATCTTCAGTGGAAGGTCAACTAGATGAAAAAAATACTATACCGCATACATTCTTACATTTAGTGCGTAGAAAAGGGGAATAGGAGGCAATTATGGCTAAACAAATTATCGTCACAGATTCAACCTCTGATTTATCACATGAATATTTAGAACAACATAACATTCATGTTATACCATTAAGCCTGACAATCGACGGAAAATCTTACACTGGTCAAGTTGATATCTCTTCAAGTGAGTATATCGATTATATTGAAAATGATGCAGACGTCAAAACAAGTCAACCATCTATTGGTCGATTTATTGAAACATATGAGCAATTAGCTCAAGATGACGTTGAAATTATAAGTATTCATCTTTCGTCAGGTTTAAGTGGTACTTATAATACTGCTGTTCAAGCGAGTCATATGGTAGATGGTAATATTACAGTGATTGATTCTAAATCTATTTCGTTTGGGTTAGGCTATCAAATTAAGCAAATTGTTGAATTAATAAGTCAAGGTACATCAACAGAAAAAATAGTGGAAGAAATGACACAATTACGTGATAACTTGCAACTGTTTGTGGTTATCGGTCAGCTTAATCAACTCATTAAAGGTGGAAGGATAAGTAAAACAAAAGGTTTAATTGGAAACATTATGAAAATTAAGCCAATCGGAACTTTAAGAGATGGTCAACTTGAACTAGTGCATAATACCAGAACTCAAAACTCTAGTGTCCAATATTTAAAAAAAGAAATTACAGATTTTGTTAAAGATCACAAAATTAAATCAATAGGGATTGCTCACGCCAACGTTAAAGATTTCGTTGATAAAATCAAAAAATCATTTACAGAATCATTTGATTTTAACCAATTTGATATTAATGTAACAACTCCAGTGATTTCGACGCACACTGGACAAGGTGCAATTGGACTTGTGGTATTAAGAGATACGTTGAACTAAGTTGTCACAAAATCACATATAAGATTCTGAGTTAAATACTTTAAATTCCCGACAATATAGCGTAAATTTAAACAAACAGATAACTTAAGGAGGGAATATAACATGGCATATGCGACACTAGCTGGAGGTTGTTTTTGGTGCATGGTTAAACCCTTCACCTCATATCCTGGAATAAAATCAGTCGTTTCCGGATATAGTGGAGGACATGTAGAAAATCCAACATACGAACAGGTATGCACAAATCAAACAGGGCATGTGGAAGCAGTACAGATTGAATATGATCCTGATATTACAACATTTGAAAATATCTTAGACGTATATTTTAAAACATTTGACCCGACTGATGGCGGAGGGCAGTTCTTTGATAGGGGGGAAAGCTATCAACCTGTCATTTTTTATCATGATGAGAATCAACGCAAAGCTGCCGAGTTGAAGAAACAACAAATTGACGAAGAGGGTATCTTTAAAAAACCGGTTATCACACCGATTAAACCATATAAAAATTTCTATCCTGCAGAAGAATATCATCAAGATTACTACAAAAAGAATCCTACGCATTATGAACAATACCAACGTGGATCTGGTAGAAAAGCATTTATTGAATCACACTGGGGGTCTCAAAATGATTAAAAAAAACAAAGATGAACTGAATGACATAGAGTATCTAGTCACTCAAGAAAATGGTACTGAACCTCCTTTTCAAAACGAGTATTGGAATCACTTTGAAAAAGGAATTTACGTTGATAAATTGTCAGGCAAACCATTATTTACTTCAGAGGATAAATTTGAATCTAATTGCGGTTGGCCAAGTTTCTCCAAAGCATTAAATGATGATGAAATCGTAGAACTTGTTGATAAATCATTTGGTATGATTAGAACTGAAGTTCGATCAGAAAAAGCGAATAGCCACTTGGGACATGTTTTTAATGACGGACCTAAAGAAAAAGGTGGATTAAGATACTGTATTAACTCTGCTGCGATTCAGTTTATACCTTATGATAAACTAGAAGAGTTAGGATATGGAGATTTAATTAAACATTTCAAAAAATAGGAGTGCATTTACATGTTTAAAAAGTTATTTGGAAAAGGTAAAGAAATTGACAAAAACATTAAAATCTACGCACCTTTGACAGGTGAGTATGTCAAGATTGAAGATATTCCTGATCCAGTCTTTGCGCAAAAAATGATGGGAGAAGGCTTTGGTATTAATCCTACAGAGGGTGAGGTTGTTTCACCGATTGAAGGCAAAGTCGATAATGTTTTTCCAACAAAACATGCTGTAGGGTTAAAAGCCGAAAATGGATTAGAGTTATTAGTTCATATCGGATTAGATACCGTTCAATTGGATGGCAAGGGGTTTGAAGTACTTGTTGAAAGTGGGGATGACATTAAAATAGGTGATCCTCTTATACGTTTTGACTTAGAATATATTAATAATAATGCAAAATCTATTATTTCCCCTATTATTATTACAAACTCTGATCAAACTGAATCAATTCATATTGAAGACGTACAAGCAGTAGTTAAAGGGGAAACACAAGTTATTGATGTGACAGTAAACTAATGGTTAAGAATTATTCATTTTATCAATTTATTATGACCGTGCGTGGAAGAAAAGATGATAAAGGGGTTTTTGCTGAGCAAATTTTTGAAGACCTTGCCTTTCCAAAACACGAAGATGATTTTAATACATTATCTGAATATATTGAGACACATAGCGAATTCACCCTACCAATGTCTGTATTTGATGACTTGTATGATGACTATACGGAATGGTTGAAGTTTTAAATTCTTTTCATTAATAAATATTGATAGAGCCTGGGACACGACTCATTGTCTCAGGTGTTTTAATGTAAAGGGATTCAAACTCTACACTTTTTTAGTTATAACTTTTGTTTGACGTACACAGAATAATTACACTGTTTTCTCAATGAAACATACGTTTAATATAGTAATTTTTAGCATGTACTACTCAAGCCTCATGTGATTTTTACTTACATACATCATAATTAAAAATATTCGAATACATACAAGATGAAAATTCCTCAATAACTTGTTAATGATTAAGTATAAATATAACCATGAATTTATATTTTGTATAACTCAATATGAACGTATAAGGATGTGATACCATGAATGATCATCAAAAAAATCATGCAACATATCAAGATGATAATACAAAGTCAACACCGTCTAAAAATAGCAAGCAAATAAAAATTAAATTATGGCATTTCATACTCATTATTTTGGGCATTATTCTTTTAACATCTATCATAACTGTAGTATCAACTATTTTAATTAGCCATCAAAAAAGTGGTTTAAATAAAGAACAACGTGCAAATTTAAAAAAAATTGAATATGTCTATCAAACACTTAATAAAGATTATTACAAAAAGCAAAGTTCTGATAAATTAGCTCAATCTGCCATAAATGGTATGGTTAAAGAACTGAAAGATCCATATTCAGAATATATGACTGCTGAAGAAACAAAACAATTTAATGAAGGTGTATCAGGTGATTTCGTTGGCATAGGTGCCGAAATGCAAAAGAAAAATGAACAGATAAGTGTTACTAGTCCAATGAAGGATTCACCAGCAGAAAAAGCTGGTATTCAACCTAAAGATATCGTCACACAAGTAAATCATCATTCGGTAGTCGGTAAACCACTTGATCAAGTTGTTAAAATGGTCAGAGGTAAAAAAGGAACATATGTTACTTTAACTATAAAACGTGGTTCGCAAGAAAAAGATATTAAGATTAAACGTGATACCATTCACGTTAAAAGTGTAGAGTATGAGAAAAAGGACAATGTAGGCGTTCTAACAATCAATAAATTCCAGAGCAATACTTCTGGTGAACTCAAATCTGCAATCATCAAAGCGCATAAGCAAGGCGTCCGTCATATCATTTTAGATTTGAGAAATAATCCGGGTGGTTTATTAGATGAAGCAGTCAAGATGGCAAACGTCTTTATTGATAAGGGAAATACAGTCGTTCAATTGGAAAAAGGTAAGGATAAGGAAGAATTAAAAACTTCTAATCAAGCACTAAAACAAGCAAAAGATATGAAAGTATCCATCTTAGTTAATGAGGGATCAGCTAGTGCTTCAGAAGTGTTTACAGGTGCTATGAAAGACTATCATAAAGCTAAAGTTTATGGTTCTAAAACATTTGGTAAGGGTATTGTTCAGACCACTCGTGAATTCAGTGATGGTTCATTAATTAAATATACAGAAATGAAATGGCTAACGCCAGATGGCCATTATATACATGGTAAAGGAATTAGACCAGATGTTAGTATCTCGACACCAAAATACCAATCACTCAATGTCATTCCAGATAACAGAACTTATCATCAGGGTGAAAAAGATAAAAATGTTAAAACGATGAAAATAGGTCTAAAAGCTTTAGGTTATCAAATTGATAATGAAACAAACATATTTGACGAACAATTAGAATCCGCTATTAAAACATTTCAACAAGACAATAATTTAAAAGTTAATGGCAATTTTGATAAAAAAACAAATGATAAATTTACTGAAAAACTTGTTGAAAAAGCGAATAAAAAAGATACTGTTTTAAACGATTTACTAAACAAACTAAAATAAACTTGCGAGAAAACCATTAAACGAAAAGAACGCATTCAACTCTTTAAGTGTAATATCATTCTTAAAGAGTTGGATTTCTTAAATTTAATAACCATTCACGTTTGAATTAAGAGCCTGAGACATATAGTATATGTACAGGCTCTTAATCATATCTGATAATTCTGATTAGTTGGAAATACAACTTTTATAAAAGTTATTCCTATTAAGGTATGGTCCCAATCATTTCTTAACATTTTCAGATTTTCGTTAATTGATTGAGTCTTGAAAGTATCAATATGATTTAAATTTATTGTTACCACTCGTTAAAATTTAAAAAAAGAGGTGTTTTAGTAAGATGATTAGATTAGCAACTAAAGATGATTTACTTAGTATTACTCAATTAGTCAAAGAGGCTAAACAGATTATGGAAGAATTCAACAACAACCAATGGGATGATGAATATCCCGCGAAAGAGCATTTTGAAGAAGACATCGAAAATAAAACACTATACGTTTTAGACGTTGATCATACAATTTATGGTTTTATTGTTATCGACCAAAACCAATCGGAGTGGTATGATGACATTGATTGGCCTGTTAATCGAAATGGAGCATACGTTATTCACAGATTAGCTGGATCAAAACAATATAAAGGTGCTGCGACTGAACTTTTCCAATTTGCCATGGACTTAGCAAATGAACATGATATTCATGTCATTTTAACGGATACATTTGCCCTCAATAAACCTGCTCAAGGATTATTTGAAAAGTTTGGTTTTACTAAAGTTGATGAGATAGAGATAGATTATCATCCTTTTGATAGAGGGGCACCTTTTTATGCTTATTATAAAAACATATAAGAATAGAGGTTGTAATTATGACAAAAATTGCATATACAGGTGGAGGAACAGTAGGACATGTTTCAGTGAATTTAAGTTTAATTCCTACTTCGATTGAAAAAGGACACGAAGCATTTTATATTGGTTCAAAACATGGTATTGAAAGAGAAATGATAGAGTCACAACTTCCTAATATTCAATACTATCCAATATCAAGCGGTAAATTACGTCGTTATCTATCCTTTGAAAATGCAAAAGATGTCTTTAAAGTTTTGAAAGGAATTTTAGATGCACGTAAAATACTTAAAAAACAAAAACCAGACTTACTCTTTTCAAAAGGTGGTTTTGTTAGTGTTCCGGTAGTTATAGCCGCACGTTCTTTAAAAATTCCAACTATCATACACGAATCAGATTTAACTCCTGGATTAGCTAATAAAATTTCTTTAAAATTTGCTAAGAAAATATACACAACCTTTGAAGATACACTTGCATATCTTCCAAAAGATAAAGCTGATTTTGTTGGAGCTACTGTACGTGAGGACTTAAAACAAGGGAATAAAGAAAGAGGTTATCAACTCACTGATTTTGATAAAAACAAAAAAGTGTTATTGGTCATGGGTGGAAGTTTAGGTAGTAAAAAACTTAATAATATCATTCGTCATAATATTGAGGCACTTCTCCATGATTATCAAATTATACACTTAACTGGAAAAGGACTTGTTGATGACTCAATTAATAAAAAAGGTTATGTTCAATTTGAATTTGTTAAAGACGACTTAACTGACTTATTAGCAATCACTGATACTGTTATAAGTCGCGCAGGTTCTAACGCAATTTATGAATTTTTAACGCTGCGAATACCGATGCTACTCATCCCCTTAGGACTTGATCAATCAAGAGGAGATCAAATTGATAATGCTAAAAACTTTGAATCTAAGGGTTATGGTCGTCATATTCCTGAAGATCAACTTACAGAAGTTAACTTATTGCAAGAATTAAATGATATTGAATTACATCGTGAATCTATTATTAAA
The DNA here is from genome assembly GCF_001815825.1 of Staphylococcus sp. HMSC068G11. Taxonomy (NCBI): domain Bacteria; kingdom Bacillati; phylum Bacillota; class Bacilli; order Caryophanales; family Staphylococcaceae; genus Staphylococcus; species Staphylococcus sp. HMSC068G11. The sequence goes on along the minus strand of NZ_KV822056.1, from coordinate 34,338 downwards.
CAAATGGAAACATATCAAGAGAGTTACACGAAAGAAGATTTATTTGATAAAATTATTCATGATGCATTAAACAAGTAGGGGGCACCTATAATGAATCGATGGAAACGCATTTCATTGCTGATTGTTTTTACACTTATTTTTGGTATAATAGCTTTTTTTCATGAGTCAAGGCTTGGAAAATGGATAGATAACGAAGTATATGAATTTATTTATTCATCTGAAAGTTTCATTACCACATCTATTATGTTAGGTGCAACAAAAATTGGTGAAGTTTGGGCAATGGTTGCGCTATCCTTATTATTAGTTGCCTACCTTATGCTAAAACGTTTCAAGATTGAGACATTATTCTTTGTAATAGTAATGAGCTTATCTAGTACACTCAATCCACTATTAAAGAATATCTTTGATAGGGAACGTCCAACATTATTGCGTTTAATTGACATTTCCGGCTTTAGTTTTCCAAGTGGTCATGCTATGGGCTCAACTTCATTCTTTGGAAGCGCTATATATGTAATAAACCGTCATGATTCGGGTATCTCTAAAGGCGTGTTAATCGGTTTATGCGCACTTTTCATTTTATTAATATCAACTTCTAGAGTATACCTAGGCGTTCATTACCCTACAGATATTATTGCCGGCATTATTGGTGGTGCCTTCTGCATTGTTTTATCAACGTTAATATTAAAAAAACAACTCGCTGTATAAAGAAGCGCGGTTGGAATTTTAAATTAAATAGGTATTGACCAAACCACTGAAATGATTGTGAGTAAACAATGATTTTAGTGGTTTATTTAGTATATTCAAATCGGCGTTTTTAAATAAATATTGTTTGTAAGCTCAATGTTAATAATATTTATCTTATATTAATTTCTTTGTTTTCATTTTTGTTAATAAAAGACTTAAAATGTTGTCTTATAAATGTTTTAAGTCTTTTGTTTTTTGAAAAATTACAAACAAAAAATTTTGATTTACGAAAACTTAAATTTGAAAAAAGTTTACTTTAATAGCGATTACTTATACTGAACTTGTGATTAAATCTTCAAAGGAGCAAAGACATGATACAAATCAAGGATTTAAACAAAGTTTACGACAATGGTAGTCACGCAGTTAAAGATTTCAATCTAGATATTGAGGACAATGAATTTGTAGTATTTGTAGGACCTTCGGGATGTGGGAAATCAACAACGTTACGTATGATTGCAGGACTTGAAGATGTGAGCAAAGGGACAATTAGTATCAACGATCAAGTAATCAATGATTTACAACCTAAAGATCGTAAGATTGCTATGGTCTTTCAAAACTATGCATTATATCCACATATGACAGTTTATAAAAATTTAGCTTTCGGCTTAAAAATGCGAGGAATCAAGAAGAAAATTTATGACGAAAAAATTCAACATGCAGCTCAAATATTAGAAATTGAAAACCTCCTCGACCGTAAACCTAAAGCCTTATCTGGAGGACAACGTCAACGTGTGGCACTTGGTCGAGCTATCGTTAGAGAAGCTCAAATCTTTCTCATGGATGAACCACTTTCTAATTTAGATGCTAAATTACGAAGTAACATGAGAAGCGAAATTATAAAAATACATAAACAAATGAAAGCAACAACGATTTACGTGACACACGACCAAACTGAAGCTATGACAATGGCATCACGTATCGTCATATTAAAACAAGGCGAAATACAACAAATTGGTACGCCTGAAGAAATTTATCGTCATCCTGTCAATGAATTTGTTGCCACTTTCATTGGTAGCCCATCAATGAATATGGTTCCAATGACCTACAACATGGATGCTTGGTACTTCGATGGACAAAAAGTGGCTGATGCTACATTACTTCAACTTGCATCGCATGCACAATACAGACTTGGTATACGACCTGAAGACTTACATCTTGTTAATGATAACGAAATAAGTAATTATCCAATCCAACTTTCTCAATTCACTGTAGACTTAGTTGAGTTAACTGGTTCATACAAATTACTTCACTGTCATCACAATGAGCATAAAATCATAGCAGCTGTAGATAGTAATTTGGATTTTGAATTAGGACAAACAGTTTCCTTCGGTATAAAAACGGAAGATGGACACTTTTTCGATTCTGATTCAGGCGAAAGAGTACAAGAGGAGGTTTTATCATGAGTAAAAACAAAAAACAAAGCCTTCAATCCGCTCATCAAAAACCTTTGTTAAAAAGAATGTGGGAACACAAAGTACTTTACTTAATGATTTTACCTTGTTTACTCTTTTTCTTGATTTTCAACTATATTCCAATGACAAGTCTTGTTCTGGCATTCAAAGATTTCCGCTTCGATACTGGTATCATCGGCGGTGATTGGAAAGGGCTATACTATTTTAAACGCTTTTTCTCTGACCCTCGCTGTATTCAAATTATTATGAATACGCTAATTATAAGTGGCATGAAATTGATTTTAGCTCTACCATTTCCAATTATTTTAGCCATTATGTTTAACGAAATTAAAGATTCTAAATTAGGTAAGATTAGAGGTTTATTTCAAGGCGTACTTTACATCCCTCACTTTTTATCTTGGGTTGTAGTTATCGGTATTTTCAAGAAATTACTCGCTCCAGATGATGGACTTATGAATCAACTGATCCATCAATTTGGTGGCGACGGGTCGACTTACTTTATGATGAACCCTGAGTATTTTCACACCATCATGTTTTCTAGTTATATATGGAAGAATGTAGGCTGGGATTCCATTATTTATTTTGCAGCAATTATGAGTATTAATCCTGAAATTTATGAATCAGCTGCGATTGATGGCGCGAATCGTTTCAAACAAATTATACATATTACCTTACCTATGTTAACGCCAACAATTGTTATCTTATTCATCATTTCTCTAGGCGATTTTTTAAAAGCAGGATTCGATCAAATTTACCTACTCAAAACACCAGGTAACGCTAACGTTTCAGAAATACTGGATACATTTGTGATTCGTACTGGTATTGAACAAGGCGATTTCAGTTACGCAATTGCGATTAGCCTATTACAGGGTGTGATAGGACTTATCGCTGTCGTCATTATTAATAAATTCGCAGATAAGAAACTGGATACATCACTATATTAAGGAGAATGTACATGTTTAGAAAGTCTATGCTCATCTTAATGATTGCAGTCATTTTGTTCGTAACAGCATGTAGCAAAGATAAAACGCAAGATGAAGCGAAAAGAGAAGCAGATGCTAAAGGTAAACCAGATACATGGATTGCAGATAGAAAACTTAAAGGACTTGTGTTTCAAAGTGATAACGATGCCTCCCCTAAAATGAATAAAGAAGTCGCTCAAGAACTTAAGAAAAAGACTGGCATCACGTTAGAACTTCAAACCGTTTCTAATGAAGATTCCACAGAAGCATTAACTTCAGGACTCGCTTCAGGAGATTTACCCGACTTCATCGTTTATTACTTAGACGATAGTGGACGACCTGAAATGAAAGTACTAAATAAAGCAGCGAAACAAGGTCGACTCACAGACTTAACGAAAATGCTTAAAAACACAAAAATTTATAGTAAGTATTTCAAAAAAGGATATTTACCAAAAGATACGAAAGATAACATCATGTTTAATAAAGAACAAGATGGAACGTACCTTGTACATATGGGGATTAACCGTCATCCAGGACAAGAAGAACGTCGCACTGTAGGTGGTCCTTATGTCAGAAAAGATATCATGGATAAACTTCATATCGACCCTGCTTCTATCAAGACGTCCAAAGATGTAGAAAAACTTGCTGAAAAGATGAAAGAACACCACTTCAAAGATGATAATGGTAAAGAAATCACACCTATTGGCCCAACAGCATGGGGCGGTGACGATCGTACTAGATTCTATAATGACCTTGTGTGGACTGGTCAGTCTGATGAGAAATTTTTAAATAAAGGTAAGAAAATTATACATGAATCACAAACCGAATATCCACTTAAACGTGTACATTACGTTAAAGACCTTATGAAGAAAGGCTTAATGACAAAAGAGTTCTATACAATGGAAGAAAATAAAGCAAAAGAAGGACTCGTAAATGGCTCATGGGGCATTGTTTCAGATTTACATAACTATGTTACTGAAAATCAAAGTATGAAATACGTTCCACTTGGGCCACTCAATACAGTCAAAGGTAAATTTAGAGTTGAAAAGCCATATAAATCAGGCGCAAACGGTTGGGCTGTACCAAGTACGACTGAACATCCTGAAGACGTCGTTAAACTCGCTGATTTCCTTGCAAGTCGCAAAGGTAAATTACTCGGTCAGTACGGTATTAAAGGACGTGACTATACGTTAGATAAGAAAGGTAACCCTCATGTTAAACCTGAAGTGTTAAAAGAAGTTGAAAATAATCCATACGAAGCTAAAAAACGTGGTTTTAGAGGTGCGGGTTCTTATTGGGCAGATCATCTTGGTTATACTGATATAGATAATAAAGCTGATTTCGGTGAAACTGAATACGGAGATAATACAAAAACGAAAAAGACGACTCCTGAAAAGATTGCTGATATGTGGCATTATGATGAAAGACAGAAACACGCCAAAATCGTAAACGGACTCACAGTAAAGTCATTCTTATCTAAATATGAATATGGCGAAGATTTAGAAGTTGCACTCGATGATTATAGTGACGCTATTAAACGTGCTTATTATTCTCAATCAGACAAGGAAGCGAAACAAATTATTGATAGTGCTAAGCAACGTTTAGAAGAGGCAGGCTTAAATCAATTTGAAAGATACGTTGAAAATCAAAGAGATAAAAAAGGAACTCAAATTATTTATTAAGAGGTGGCAGAGACAATGAAAGTTTCACAAGATAAAAGTGCGCTTGTCATTCGTATTATCTCATTAATCATTATTATTGGTTTAGTAATCACAATTATCCTCCCGATGATTAATATCTTTGCCTTAGCATTTAACTCTGGGGTAGATGCTCAAAAAGGTGGCATCACTTTCTACCCGCGTAAATTTTCACTAGATAATTTTAAGGAGATATTTAAACAAGGCACGTTATTAAATGCATTATTTATTAGTATCGCAAAGACAGTCATAGGAACGATACTAAGCGTCATATTAACAGCTATGGCTGCATACGTTCTAACAATCAAAAGTTTACCGTTTCGAAGAATCATCTCATTCTTCCTAGTCTTTACGATGTTATTCAGTGTCGGTGTTGTACCACTTTATATCCTATTAAATCAACTTCATTTAACTGATACATTCTGGGTATACATTTTACCGTCACTTTATAGCGTTTATAACATTTTAATTATGCGTACATTCTTCAATCAATTACCTAGTAGTGTGATTGAAGCCGCTAGAGTAGATGGTTGTAATGACTTTCAAATCTTTTGGAAAATTGTCTTACCCATGAGTAAACCCGTGGTGGCATCAATTACATTATTTAACGCCGTGAGTCAGTGGAATGATTGGTTTACAGGTGCATTCTTCGTACGTAATCCAAACCTCAAACCGTTAGCTACTGTTTTACAAGATATGTTAACGAAACAAGCTGCCATTGCAGATGCTTTAAAACAAAAGTCAGGTTCATATGCGATGTTAGACAAGTTGACAATTACAGGGGACTCAATGCAGATGGCAATGATTGTACTATTAACAATTCCAGTATTATTCCTCTTCCCATTTGTTCAGAAGCATTTTGTAAAAGGTATAACTATCGGTTCGACAAAAGAGTAAAGGAGACGAAACAATGACTACAATTCTACAATTAAGCGATTTACATATTGGGCCACACAATGATGAAAAAGATCAAAAAACTTACGATTTAATTCATCATATGATGACACACTATCAACCTGACATCACAGTATTAACAGGTGACCAAATTTGGTCTGAAGGCGTCATTGATTCAGGTCGCGTTTATAAGAAATTAATGGAGTATTTAAATCGATATGATACGCAAATTGCAACGACATTTGGTAATCACGATACAGAGGGGCATCTCAAACGTTCAGACTTACGCGCTATTGAGGACCAATATTCTACCAACTATGTACAGAAAAATCATAGCCTCATTGTTGATGATAAAGAAGCTTATACAATAGAAGTTGTAAACAACGATACAGTCACACATGTGCTTTATGTTATTGATGGAGGAGATTATAATCCATTTGGCATAGGTGATTATGATTTTATAAGACCTGAACATGTGAATTGGCTTAGGGAAACACATCAAGCTTATCAAACTCGATTTCAACACAACTTTCAACATAACTTATTATTTACACATATTCCATTACAAGAATATAGAGAAGTTGAGAATATTGGTGAATATCATGGCATTTTCAATGAACCTATTGCGTGCTCAAAAATTAATTCCGGATTATTTAGTCAGATGTTACTAAACGGTGATATTGAAGGTATGTTCTGCGGTCATGACCATGACAATGATTTTACGATTAATTTATATGGGATTCGCCTTAGCTTTGGTCGTGTTGGTGGTTACAATACTTATGGTGATTTACAACGTGGGGCTAGATTAATTGAGTTGCAACCTGACGCTATATATAAATCGAAAGTGTTAGAATTTGATGATCGTTTCTAAAAGAACTTTTCGGTCATTATACATTCCTATTTTAATAGAACAACTTTTCATACTCATCATGGGTCAAACTGATACATTGATGTTAAACAGCTATAGCACTGATGCCGTTGCTGCTTCGGGAATGATAAGCCAAATACTCATGCTCATCACGTTTCTGATTACAATCATTCATGTGGGTACAAATATACGTATTGTTCACTTGAAGGAACATCAACCTTCAAGTATTTCACAAGAGATTTATCATAATTTGTTATTCAATAGCATAGTATCTATCGTATTTACGATTGTGATTGGGATCGCATTCGAACTTATCTTACGACTTTTTCAGGTACCTCAAGATATATTCAAACTGACCTATCAATTTGGAATGATTATATTGAGTGTACTCACTTTAACGACCTGTCACATGTATATTGGTACTGTATTACGTGTCATGAATCATGCATCATCAGCTACACGCATTACTATCATTAGTAATGTGACTAATATCATTTTGAACGGTATCGTACTCTTTATTATTCCAGAATATGTAGGTAACCCTGTATTAGGTGTCGCGGTGGTAACAGCGTTCAGTCGTTTATTGGGATGTACTTTAGCTTTAATTGCGCTGATACAAATTTTCCGTCCATTCAAGCATTACTTCAAGCTGAGCTGGAAGAAAATATATCAGGTTTCGACATTAGGTATCCCAACAGCAGGTGAACAAATTTCTTATAATTTTGCACAGACATTTACAACTGCATTTATTGCGATGTTAGGCACTCAAGTCATCGCTGCGAAATCTGTTTCTACTGTTTTAAGCGGCCTGTCTTTTAGTTGTGCTATGGCATTTAGTGCTGCTAGCCAAATTTATTTAGGAAAATTTATATCCCGTCGACGTTACCGTACTTTAAAGAAAGTTGTTATAAAAAGTATTTGGTTTAATATCACACAATCTTTCATGATTATGACGTGTGTATTTATAGGATTTATAGTGTGTGGACGTTGGATAACACACGACTTACAAACCTATCATTTAATCATTTACTATCTTGTTATACTTTTTGGATTAGAACCGATACGTGCAATTAATAATCTAATTGTAGATTTATTAAACGTGACAGGGGATGTACGTTATCCAGTCACCGTGAGTGTTGTGACCACATGGTTGTTATTATTACCTGGAAGTTATCTATTAGGGATTCATTGGAGATTAGGTTATACAGGAATTATTTTAGTGAGTATTGCTGATGAAGCGCTGAGATTTATCATTATGTATCTTAGATGGCGAAATGATCGTTGGCAAGCACGAATGAAGCAGATTGGAGTATAGATAATTATGTATAAAAGAAATGAACGTTTGAATCTTATTCGTAAACGTGTTGATCAGTACGGACAGGTGGCAGTAAAAGATTTAGCTATATTCTTACAAGTTACGCCTGAAACCGTGAGAAAGGATTTAGAAACCTTAGAAAACGATAAACTGATTACACGTACACATGGAGGTGCGATACAATACAATCATATTAATAAAGAGAAATCATATGCGAATAAGTGGCAGAAACAATCACAAGTAAAAGAGCGTATTGCTAAGAAAGCTGCTTTGCAAATACAGTCTGGAGAAATTATTGTCATCGATGGTGGAACCACAACAGGGCGAATTCCTCAATATCTCAATGATATTACTCAGACCACGATTGTGACGAATTCTCTGAAGATTGCGGATGAATTGAATCGTGCTATAGAGGAGCAACGAATTCAAGCAGAAGTGATTATGCTTGCTGGAAAGACGAATACTGAACAAGATGTTGTGCGCGGGCATATGACGAATGAGTTATTACAACGTTTTAAATTTGATAAAGCTTTTATTTCATGTGGTTCGTTTGATACGAGTGATTGTTATGAATTTGATCTGGAAGAAGCGCATGCAAGTCACATTATGATTCAAAAAAGTCAACTGAGTTATCTCTTAGCGGATAGTAGTAAGCGAGATGCGCATGCGTCGTATCGTATTGATGGGTTTAGCGAAATTGATTATATGATTTCTGATTATGCTAAACCTCAGAATATAGAATATTTTAATCAGAAGCATTGGTTACAGATTTAACTTATAGAAAATGAAGCCTGAGACTTCGTCTTTTTTAAATAAAAGAAGACGCCTCAGGCTTTATTTAATTTTACGAATGGTAACACCTGAGGCTTTGCCCAAGTATAAGTGCCACTAGCAATGAATATTTTTTTCGTTGCAGTGGCACTAAAAAACAGCAGACCTCAAGTGTCAAAGGCCTACTGCTTTTATTGAAACGTCCTATCTTAACGTTAGTCTTTTACGGGCATATAAAAGGGGATAGTTGAAAATGACCAATCCAAAAGAACAACTTGTATGTGGGGGGAATGTTTTTCAATTGGTATTGATAATCATTTTCAATTAACATTATACATGATTGATAATGATTGTCAATTAGAAATATATACATTTTTTCGATTTAATTTAAATATAATGATAATGCTAGAGTGACTTTTTCTAAAGACAGTCTACTTATTCGACTATCTATTAAGGTGGTTCATGGTAAAATGATACTAGTTTCATAACAAATCATTTACAATTTTGAATTACATCTTTAGAAATACGAGTTAATTGTTTAAGATGTAGCGTGAGGTGCAAATATGACAAATATTTTAATCGTAGAAGATGAGCAAAATCTTGCTAGATTTATAGAGCTTGAATTAACTCATGAAAATTATACTGTTGATATAGAGAATGATGGAAAGGCAGGTTTGGACAAAGCATTATCTAAGCCCTATGATTTATATATTTTAGACTTAATGCTTCCAAACATAAATGGTCTAGAAATTTGTAGACAAATTCGTCAAAAAACAACTACTCCAATTATCATCATTACTGCAAAAAGCGAGACATATGATAAAGTAGCTGGGTTGGACTATGGGGCAGATGACTACATTGTAAAACCCTTTGATATAGAAGAATTGCTTGCAAGAATAAGAGCGGTATTGCGCAGACAGCCAGATAAAGATGTTTTAGATATCAATGGTATTATCATTGATAAAGATGCCTTTAAAGTTACTGTTAATGGCCATCAATTAGAATTAACTAAAACAGAATACGATTTACTATATGTTTTAGCTGAAAATCGTAACCACGTCATGCAACGTGAACAAATTCTCAATCACGTATGGGGGTATAATAGTGAAGTAGAAACGAATGTCGTTGATGTTTATATTCGTTATTTACGTAATAAACTCAAACCTTTTAATAAAGAAAAATCCATAGAAACAGTACGTGGCGTAGGGTATGTGATTCGATGATTAAGCGTCAAAAATTAAAATATAAATGGATGCTTATTACGACGCTCATTACCTTCACGACAATATTACTTTTCTGCTTAATTATTATTTTCTTTTTAAAAGATACTTTACGAAGTAGTGAAATTGACGAAGCTGAAAGAAGTTCAAATGATATCGCCAATCTGTTCCATTCAAAATCTTTAAGTGATATATCTGCATTGGATTTAAATGCATCCTTAGAAAATTTTCAAGAAATATTAATTTATGATGATAAGGGTAGAAAGTTAATTCAAACATCAAATGATAATACACTTGCTTATGATAACAAAATTGATTTCAAACATCCTGAACGTATACATATTCATAGAAGCCACGGTATTAATTACTTAGTAATAACTGAACCTATACGTTCGAAGGAATTTTCTGGATACAGTGTATTAGTCCATTCTCTTCAAAATTATGATAATCTCGTTAAATCACTTTATATCGTTGCACTTGCTTTTGGATTAATTGCAACCATTATAACCGCCGGCGTGAGTTATATCTTTTCTTCGCAAATTACTAAACCAATAGTTACAATGTCCAATAAAATGAATCAAATTAGAAGAGATGGTTTTCAAAATAAACTTGAATTAACTACAAATTATGAAGAAACAGACAATTTAATTGATACCTTTAATGAAATGATGTATCAAATAGAAGAATCTTTTAATCAGCAACGTCAATTTGTCGAGGATGCTTCACATGAATTAAGAACGCCACTACAGATTATTCAAGGTCATCTCAATTTAATTCAACGTTGGGGAAAAAAAGATCCAGCAGTTTTGGAGGAATCTTTGAATATTTCAATTGAGGAAGTGAATCGAATAACAAAACTTGTCGAAGAACTACTTTTACTTACCAAAGATAGAGTCAATCATAATGTTTTGGAATGTGAAAATGTAGACATAAATAGCGAGATTCAGTCACGTGTGAAGTCACTGCAACACCTACATCCAGATTATACCTTTGAAACACATCTTGCTACTAAACCTATCCAATTAAAAATTAACCGTCACCAGTTTGAACAACTTTTACTCATATTTATTGATAATGCAATGAAATACGATACTGAACATAAGCACATTAAAATTGTTACTCAACTAAAAAATAAAATGATTATGATTGATATTACCGATCATGGTATGGGTATACCAAAAGCTGACTTAGAATTTATCTTTGATCGATTTTATCGTGTAGATAAATCACGTGCACGTAGTCAAGGAGGCAATGGATTAGGACTATCAATAGCAGAAAAAATTGTACAACTTAACGGTGGTATGATTCAGGTTGAAAGTGAACTACAAAAGTACACGACTTTCAAAATCAGTTTTCCAGTACTAAATTAAATAAATAGTATTATTTAAGTAACGAATGATTACGATCAAACAAGGGACAAATAAATTATTACAGGCTTAGATATTAACAATCCTTAAACTAGTACTATAAATGATTAAATCCATCGACACCTTCATTATAAATAAAGATTTCAGACACTACACTAAGATGCTGATTAGAATAGCTATATTATGTCATACTAATGAAAGGACCTTCTTCACAAAGGTTCACTTAATATAGAATCGACGAGCTAAACTTGATAGACGGAAATAGCATTCATACGGGAGCGAGACTATGAATTTGGAGTAAATTCTGTCTTGCTCCTATTTTGTATAATAATAGGTAAATGTACTTTAACAATATATGAAATAATGCTATGATAACCATGTAAGCGTTTCATCATTTTTGTGGAGGGTGTTAAATGACTAAGAACAAGAAAGAATTTACAGAGGCTCCTGTAAACTTCGGTGCAAATCTTGGCCTTATGCTAGATTTGTATGATGATTATCTACAAGATCCATCATCCGTACCTGAAGATTTACAAGTCTTGTTCAGTACAATTAAAACAGGTGAAGCTCATATCGAAGCTAAACCTACCACTGATGGAGGTGGTTCACAAGCGGGAGATAGCACAATTAAACGTGTTATGCGCTTAATCGATAATATTCGTCAATACGGACATTTAAAAGCAGATATTTATCCAGTAAATCCTCCAGAGCGTCAAAATGTTCCTAAATTGGAAATCGAAGATTTTGATTTAGATAAAGAAACTTTGGAAAAAATATCATCTGGAATTGTCTCTGAACATTTTAAAGACATTTATGACAATGCCTATGATGCAATTGTTCGTATGGAAAGACGTTACAAAGGACCGATAGCTTTTGAATACACTCACATTAATAATAATAAAGAACGTGTGTGGTTAAAAAGAAGAATTGAAACGCCTTATAAAGCAAGTTTAAACGATAATCAAAAAAAAGAACTTTTCAAAAAACTCGCACACGTAGAAGGTTTTGAAAAATATTTGCACAAAAATTTTGTTGGGGCTAAACGTTTTTCAATTGAAGGTGTCGATACGTTAGTTCCAATGCTTCAACACACAATCACATTAGCAGGTAACGAGGGGATTAAAAACATTCAAATCGGTATGGCTCACCGTGGACGTTTAAATGTATTAACGCATGTCTTGGAAAAACCATATGAGATGATGATTTCAGAATTTATGCATACAGATCCAATGAAGTTTTTACCTGAAGATGGTAGTTTAGAATTAACTTCAGGTTGGACATCAGATGTGAAGTATCACCTAGGTGGCGTTAAAACGACTAACTCATATGGAATAGAACAACGTATTTCTTTAGCGAATAATCCAAGTCATTTGGAAATCGTTGCACCCGTTGTTGCTGGTAAAACAAGAGCAGCACAAGATAATACACATCAAGTAGGAGCTCCATCTACCGACTTCCATAAAGCAATGCCGATTATTATACACGGTGATGCAGCATATCCAGGTCAAGGTATTAATTTTGAAACGATGAACTTAGGTAGTTTAAAAGGATATTCTACAGGTGGTTCACTTCATATTATTACAAATAATAGAATCGGTTTTACAACTGAACCTTTTGATGGACGTTCAACAACGTACTCTTCCGACGTAGCTAAAGGTTACGATGTTCCAATACTACACGTAAATGCCGATGATGTAGAAGCAACAATTGAAGCTATTGAAATTGCAATGGAGTTCCGCAAAGAATTTCATAAAGATGTAGTTATTGATTTAGTAGGTTATCGTCGTTATGGGCATAATGAAATGGATGAGCCTTCTATTACAAATCCAGTTCCATACCAAAATATTAGAAAACATGATTCAGTTGAAATTTTATATGGTAAAAAGTTAGTTGATGAAGGTATTATTTCTGAAGACGAAATGAATGAAGTCATTGACAGTGTTCAAAAAGAAATGCGAACAGCACATGATAAAATTGATAAAAATGACAAAATGAATAACCCAGATATGGAAAAACCAGAATCACTCCAACTACCTTTACAAAGTGATACGAAAGATTTCTCATTTGATCATTTAAAAGAAATCAATGATGCAATGCTTGATTATCCAAAAGATTTTCATGTACTGAAAAAGCTCAATAAAGTACTTGAAAAACGTAGAGAACCTTTTGAAAAAGAAGGGGGGCTCGTCGATTGGGCTCAAGCAGAGCAACTTGCTTTTGCAACCATATTACAAGATGGAACTTCAATTCGTTTAACAGGTCAAGATAGTGAAAGGGGAACATTTAGTCATAGACATGCTGTGCTTCATGATGAAGAAAATGGTAATACATTCACGCCATTGCATCATGTACCTCAACAACAGGCTACTTTTGATATTCATAATTCGCCGCTATCTGAAGCAGCTGTAGTTGGATTTGAGTATGGTTATAACGTCGAAAATAAAGGTAACTTTAACATATGGGAAGCTCAATATGGCGACTTTTCTAATATGTCTCAAATGATGTTTGACAATTTCCTCTCAAGTTCTCGCGCAAAATGGGGTGAGCGTTCAGGTTTAACACTTTTCTTACCACATGCTTTTGAAGGGCAAGGACCAGAGCATTCATCGGCACGCTTAGAAAGATTTCTACAATTAGCCGCTGAAAATAATTCAACTGTAGTTAATCTATCTAGTGCAAGTAATTACTTCCATTTACTACGTGCGCAAGCCGCTAGTTTAGATACATTAGAAATGAGACCATTAATTGTCATGTCACCTAAGAGTCTTTTAAGAAATAAAACAGTAGCTAAACCTATTGATGAGTTTACATCTGGCGGTTTTAAACCTATCATCACAGAAGATATCGATGAACAAAAAGTCAAAAAAGTGATTTTAGCATCAGGAAAGATGTATATTGACCTAAAAGAATATTTAGCTAAAAATCCTAACGATTCTATTCTTCTCATAGCAGTAGAAAGATTATATCCGTTCCCAGAAGAAGAAATTAAAGAAGTATTAAAATCGTTACCTCATCTTGAAAATGTGTCATGGGTTCAAGAAGAACCTAAAAATCAAGGTGCATGGTTATTTGTGTATCCTTATCTAAAAGCACTTGTTGCTAATAAATATGATTTAACTTATCACGGTAGAATACAAAGAGCTGCACCTGCTGAAGGCGATGGAGAAATTCATAAACTTGTACAAACTAAAATTATTGAAAGTAGCATTAACAATTAACTAGGGGGAAAAATAAGTATGGCAGAGGTAAAAGTTCCAGAATTAGCAGAATCAATCACAGAGGGTACCATTGCAGAATGGTTAAAAAATGTAGGCGATAATGTAGATAAAGGGGAAGCTATCTTAGAACTAGAAACAGATAAAGTTAACGTCGAAGTAGTTTCTGAAGAAGCTGGGGTATTATCAGAACAATTAGCCGAGGAAGGCGATACAGTTGAAGTAGGTCAAGCTGTAGCTGTAGTAGGAGAAGGACAAGTAAACACATCTAACGATAGTTCTAACGAATCTTCACAAAAAGATGAAGCTAAAGAGAAAGAAACGCCAAAACAATCTAATCCGAATTCTAGTGAAAGTGAAAATACACAAGATAATAGCCAGCAACGTATCAATGCAACACCATCTGCACGTCGACATGCGCGTAAAAATGGCGTTGATTTAAGCGAAGTATCCGGAAAAGGCAATGATGTTCTAAGAAAAGATGATGTTGAAAATAGTCAAAAATCTTCAAGTCAAACAGCTAAAAGTGAAAGCAAATCACAAAACAGTGGTTCTAAACAAACCAATAACAATCCATCAAAACCTGTTATTCGTGAAAAAATGTCTCGACGCAAAAAAACTGCTGCAAAAAAATTATTAGAAGTATCAAATCAAACAGCTATGCTTACTACATTTAATGAAGTTGATATGACAAACGTTATGGATTTACGTAAACGTAAAAAAGAACAATTTATCAAAGATCATGATGGTACTAAATTAGGATTTATGTCCTTCTTTACTAAAGCTGCCGTTGCAGCTCTCAAAAAATATCCTGAAGTAAATGCTGAGATAGATGGCGATGATATGATTACTAAACAATTTTACGATATCGGCATTGCAGTATCCACTGACGATGGATTACTCGTACCATTTGTTAGAGATTGTGATAAGAAAAATTTTGCAGAAATTGAACAAGAAATCGCTAATTTAGCCGTAAAAGCTCGTGATAAAAAATTAGGCCTTGATGACATGGTTAACGGTTCGTTTACCATCACTAATGGCGGTATCTTTGGCTCAATGATGAGTACACCGATTATAAATGGTAATCAAGCAGCTATCTTAGGTATGCATTCAATTATTACACGCCCAATTGCAGTTGATAAAGATACAATTGAAAATCGTCCAATGATGTATATCGCATTAAGCTATGATCATCGAATCATCGATGGAAAAGAGGCTGTAGGATTCTTAAAAACAATCAAAGAACTCATTGAAAACCCTGAAGATTTACTACTTGAATCATAATTTGGAACCTAACATACTTAAAAAACAACGACGTAAACCGTCGTTGTTTTTTGTTTAATATGTCTAAAGTGTGATGATAATCTTATAAATATAAAAATACCTGTGAAGAAATTAAATAGCACCGATTTCTTTACAGGTATACTATAATTTTAAATTCATCCATCATTGAGCAAGAAATATAACTTCTATAATCGCTAAGATAATAAACACAACAAATGCGATAGTAAAATATTTAAATCTTGGTTGTTGTTTATGATTTAAATTTGTAAATACCTCAATTGCGGAATAAACTGCAATTAGCACAGTAACTGCAAATATAATCCATAAATTAGACATACTCATGCCTCCTTGATTACTTCTTTAATTACATTTTAATACATACAAAATATTTAGCCAATCTGTATGTTTTATTTTTCTAATAAATAATAAATCAACAACAAATAAATATCTATCTTTATATGAGTGTTCATCATATTCAAGTGTTACAAAATACGTTATAATGTTATCTGTAAAGATAAATAGAGGAGTGTCAGTTAATGAGTGGACTTAGAAGTGTCACTTTAGGAACAAACGATTTATCTAAAACGAAAGAATTATTTAACCACATCATTGGTTTACAACATTCAACTAAAAATGAACATGCCATAAGATTTGGTGACGCTAATTTAAGTCCTGGAACGCGTGTTCACTTTGTTGAGGTTCCAGAGGAAGATTATAAAAATCCACACATAGATAGTGTTGGACTTAGAACACCTTCTGATTCTGGATTAGTAGAATATCAAACTATTTTTGACAAGTTTAATATATCCTATAGTTCAATCACTGAACTTAATGGACTTAAACATTTCACTTTTAAAGATCATAATCAACAAAAATTTGATATTTATTCTAACGAGTTAAATACGGGTATAGGCTTAGGTATGCCTACTTTCGATAGTCCTGTTAACCCTTTACATCAAGTCCAAGGCTTAGGTCCAGTCATTATTAAGGTGAACGAGTTATCTGTCACCACTTCAATTCTCACACAAGTATTTCAATTAGATTTATTTGCTGAATATCTTCCACATGAAGATGCACAACAACCTATTCAAGTGTTTCGTATAGGTGAAGGTGGTCTTGGTGGTGAAATCCATTTATTTGAAAGCGATGAAGATATTCAAATGAATACACACGGGCCTATTGAGCAAGTGGAATTCTCTACAAGTGATACTCAATTGTATCTGCAAGCAAAAAACCGTTTGGATGAGATAGGTGTTCCATATCAAACCCTTGAACAGGATACTTCAGAATCTCTTAGAATCACTGAAAATAGTGGCATTTCATTTATTTATACACTTGAAAAGTAAATATGATTTAAGGATGGTTATTACATGTTACATGAAACTTGGAAAGAACGTACACCAATTAAAAAAGTAGAAGTGACAAATACTGATGCCAAAAAATTTACAGTTACAGATATGCTAACTATCGGCAAACAGTATGATGTTATTAACGAAACTGAAGAATATTATCAAATTATAGATAATTCAGGTTTAGTAGGTGGCTATTACAAAGACTACTTCAAAGAGATATAATTTAATCTCTTTCAACTAAATACGTTATCATTGCAATGGATATATTTTTCAATCATCAGTTTACATTAACTCAATAATGACTAAATAAGTCATTTATTTTAATCATTTTAAATAAGACTAAGACTATGCACCAAAAACTAATGTCTTAGTCTTTTTTAACATTAAAGGATGGGAATTATGGTACAAACAGTTTACAAAAATTCAGATCAAACAGTTTTTGAGGATGCTAAAGCTTTATTTCAATTAAATAAGAACATACTACTAAAAGGGCCAACAGGATCAGGAAAAACCAAGCTTGCCGAAACGTTAAGTCATGTTATGAATTTACCTATGCATCAAGTTAATTGTTCAGTAGATCTAGATACTGAAAGCTTATTAGGTTTTAAAACAATTCAAACTAATGAAGAAGGTCACCAAGAAATTGTCTTCATTGATGGTCCTGTAATAAAAGCAATGAAAGAAGGTCACATTTTATATATAGATGAAATTAATATGGCAAAACCGGAAACATTACCTATACTTAACGGTGTATTAGATTATCGACGTCAATTGACAAACCCTTATACTGGTGAAGTGATTAAAGCAGCTCCTGGATTTAATGTAATTGCTGCTATTAATGAAGGTTATGTAGGAACATTACCAATGAATGAGGCTTTAAAAAATAGATTTATCGTCATAGAAGTAGATTATATCGATGGTGACATTCTTAAAACAGTCATTAAAGAGCAAAGTAAATTACAAGATGAACAATTGATTCAACATATCATTAAATTTAACGAAGATTTACGTACTATGACCAAGCAAGGTCAAATTTCTGAAGAGGCTGCAAGTATTCGAGCTTTAATCGACCTTAGTGATTTAGCAACTGTCATGCCTATTGAACGTGCGGTACAACGTACAATTATTGATAAATTAGAGGATGAGCGAGAACAACAAGCGATACTTAACGCTATCGAGCTTAATTTTTAAAGAGGGATAAAAATGAGTGATCGTTTTATAAAATTCAACGATGAACAATTAGATGCAAAACAAGTAATGATGTTACAAGACTTAGCACGTTTACTTTTAAAAAATGAACAAACACAAGTTAAAATACAAAAATTCCCTTACTATAATCCTTATAGTAATACACTCATTGCGAGTTGGTTTTGGTCTCATAGACCGAAACATATTGAACAAGCTGGACTGAAAACAGATGTCTTACTCGCAACGTATGGATATCTGAATATGGATCTTTCAATCATCAATCAAGTTTTACACAACAATGATTTCGAACACCCTAAGTTCTTTCATCAATTATTTAAACTTTTAGAGGATGTACGTATATTTGAACATATTAGACAACAAAGACCTAGCACTACAAAAATGATTGATTTACGCATAGAAACACGATTATCTTTCACAGAATCTCAAATTAATTTTTACAAAACTAAAACTGTATATACTGATTTACTTTTTCTTTATTTAGAGCATGCATTTTTAAGTCAAAACTTTTTTAATATTCCATCCATACATCCAGCATTTGATGACATTTTAGTTCATATGTATCAGTACTTACCAAATATTTTTCAGAATCATACATCAGAAGATAATATGTATTTAGCAGAACGTATCATGTATCAAGTGGATGATTTATTAAAGGAAGATATGCTAAATGAATATTACTACTTACCTCAAAAATTATATGAAGATATTTATGCAGATAGTTTTGAAGACTTAAAACGTACAGATGCGAGCAATA
The DNA here is from genome assembly GCF_001815825.1 of Staphylococcus sp. HMSC068G11. Taxonomy (NCBI): domain Bacteria; kingdom Bacillati; phylum Bacillota; class Bacilli; order Caryophanales; family Staphylococcaceae; genus Staphylococcus; species Staphylococcus sp. HMSC068G11. Next base: position 15,274 of record NZ_KV822056.1, on the reverse strand, counting down.
CTGATGGTAAAGATAATCATCAGACAGAGGAAGATGTAGAAACAGCTGAAGCTGAAACAAAAGCCGCAGACAGTGAGTCTAAAGGCGGGGCATATTTAGAAATGGAGCTACATGAGGGTGAAAACAGTGAAGTTATGGCTGATAATGATACGGCTCGAGAAGGTGACAGCACTGATGATATGACTGATATGATGACCAAAAAAGGTAAAGGGTCAGAAAATACACTTGATCACGATGAAGGTGGATTTACAGGACAAAACCAGACTTTTGCTTTAAAAGGCATTAATAAAGACGTAAGTATTGAATGGAATATCCCTGATATTACACCGCAAAATGTGATAGATTATCAATATTCAAAAAATGATGTACAGTTTGAAATTAAAGATTTAATACAAATTATCGAAAAGACCATCGACAGAGAACATGAAGATGAAAGACACAATTTAACAAAGGGACGCTTACAAAAAGACCTTATTAATTGGTTTATTGATGATCAATTTAAGTTATTTTACAAAAAACAGGATTTAAGCAAGACATTCGATGCAACATTTACATTACTCATCGATGCATCAGCGAGTATGCACGATAAAATGGATGAAACAATCAAGGGTGTTGTCTTGTTCCATGAAACTTTAAAATCTTTGAATATTAAACATGAAATACTAGCATTTAATGAAGATGCTTTTGAAGCTGACGAACGTCAACAACCAAATATCATTGATGAAATCATTAATTATAATTACTCTATCTTTGAAAAAGAAGGCCCACGTATCATGACATTAGAACCTCAAGATGATAATCGTGATGGCGTAGCTATCAGAATTGCGAGCGAGCGTTTATTACAAAGAAGTCATGAACAACGCTTTTTAATCGTATTCTCAGATGGAGAACCGTCTGCATTTAATTACAGTCAAGATGGTATTTTAGATACGTATGAAGCTGTTGAACGTGCGCGCAAATTTGGTATAGAAGTATTTAATGTCTTTCTTAGCCAAGAGCCAATTACTGAAGACATCGAACAAACCATTCATAACATATATGGCCAATTTGCTATATTTGTCGAAGGCGTGGAACATTTACCGAGTCACTTATCACCATTACTAAAAAAATTGTTACTTAAATCTTTATAAAAGTTAGTTTATCAATTCAAAATTTCTAACTTGTAACTTCATTTATATAAATCATTACGTATTTTTGACGAAGTAATTACATCAATTGTATAATGTTTTAATTTTCTGAAATTTTATATAGACTAATATTTCTTTATTATGATAGAATATTGAATGTTGCATTATTAGATAAAAAGGAGCAGCATTATGAATAAAAATACGTGGATTATAGGCTTTACTTTATTCGCTATGTTTTTTGGCGCAGGTAACCTTATATTTCCAACACAACTTGGACTCGAAAGTGGTCATTTCTTTTGGCCAGCCATACTAGCCTTTGCACTTACGGGTATTGGATTACCGCTTCTTGGCGTTGTGGTAGGCGCGCTTGATAAACATGGTTATATTGGGTCTTTTAATAAAATATCACCACGATTTTCATTAATATTTTTGATTATCATCTATCTCACTATAGGACCATTATTTGCGATACCACGTACAGCTTCAACTTCATTTGAAATGACTGTTACTCCTATTGCACATAATAGTGGGAATTTAGCATTATTTATTTTTACAGTAATCTATTTTTTAATCGTTCTTTATTTATGCTTGAATCCTAATAAGATGATAGATCGTATTGGTTCATTACTTACACCTTTATTACTTATTACCATTGTCGCTATGATCATTAAAGGTTTTGTAGATTTTGGTGGACATTCTTCAAATTACGGCATGACAAATGCTTATCATTCCAATTTAAGTGGATTTTCACAAGGATTTACACAAGGTTACCTTACAATGGATGCTATTGCTTCTATTGCGTTTTCAATGATTGTTGTTAATGCGATTAAAACAACAGGAATACAGCATGCTGATAAAATCTTTAAACAGACCATTATTGCTGGTCTCATAGCTGCAATCGCATTAGTATTTATATATATTTCGCTAGGGTACATAGGCAATCATATCAATATTCCTTCAGATACTCTAAAGGAATTGAAAGCTAAAGATCAAAATATAGGGACGTATTTACTCACAACAATGGCAATGAAGGGCTTTGGTACTTTCGGAAAATACTTACTTGGTATTATCGTATCATTAGCATGTTTAACTACTGCTTGTGGATTAATCGTATCAGTAAGTGAATATTTCCACAGAATAATACCTAAGATACCTTATAAAGTATTTGTGGTGTTTTTCATTTTAGTTAGTTTCATTTTAGCTAACCAAGGACTTAATTCCGTAATTAAAATGTCAGTCCCTGTACTCAGTGTAATCTATCCAGTGGCTATTACAGTTATTTTGTTAATACTCATTGCTCGCTTCATACCTACAAAACGTATTGCACAACAAATACCGTTAATTATTGTAGCAATTGAATCAATCTTAAGCTTAATAACGACACAAGGGTGGATACGTATTTCATTTATAGATAGTTTACCTTTAAAAGAATATTCACTTGAATGGTTCCCAATTGCTGTTGTAGCAACTCTTGTTGGTTACATGATTAGTTATTTTGTTAAACAATCTAACATTGTATATCAAAAAGAATAAGTAAATTTAAAATAAAAAACACTCGTCAAATAAGTGATAGACTAAATCTAAATCACATGTGACGAGTGTTTTTTATTATTTGCGCATAGATAATAGATGCTGCTTCAAATCTTGTTCTAATTCATTAAGTTCCTTCTCTGCAACTTGACGTTTCTGCCTACCATCTTCTTGAATTTGAAGTGTTTGTTCAATTGTTTCAATAATGTCATTTTGTGTTGTCTTTAACGTTTCGATGTCAACGATGCCACGCTCATTCTCAGCTGCCGTTTCAATAGCGTTTTTCTTTAACATTGACGCATTTTGAGTAAGTAACTCATTCGTAGTATCGGTAACCGAACGTTGTGCTGAAACAGCATTTCTTTGTCTCATCAAAGTAAGGGCAATAGCCATTTGATTTTTCCATAAAGGAATACTTGTTAAAATTGAACTTTGAATTTTTTCGGCTAAAGCTTGGTTGACATTTTGTATCATACGGATTTGAGGTGCAGTTTGAATAGCAATTTGCTTAGATAATTGTAAATCATAAATGCGCTTATCTAAACGATCAACAAACTGTTCCATATCAACAGTTGCCTGAATATCCATTTGATTACCAGTTTGATGCGCCTTTTCTCGTAACTGGGGTATGGTTTCTGTCAATATTTCTTTTTTCTTTTTCTGAGCCGCTAAGATATATAAAGAAACGTTATCAAAATATGTTTTATTTTCCTGATATAATTGATCAAGAAATTCAACATCTTTAGTTAACTGATCTTTATGTTTTTCTAATTGAATAGTAATACGATCAATTTGAGAACTTACAGATTGCATTCTAGAAAACACTTCATTAATAGAAGCTTTAGTACGTTTAAATAAACGCTTTAATCTAGATTGTTTTTCTGGATTTATGTCATTTGGATTTACAGATTTTAATTTTCCCATTAATTGACTTAAAGTTTCCCCAACTGGTCCCATATCTTTTGATTGAACGTCATCTAAAATTTGATGAGAAAAATGAGACATCTTTTGTTGAAGATTAGCACCATATTTTAATAATCCTTCATGGTTAAGTGGCTCAATTTGCTCACTTATTGATTTAATTCTTTGTTTATCATTTTCAGTTAATTGCATTTCAAGATCTTCAGCGATTGTATGATGATCAGTTGATTGATTATCCATATAGTAATCAAGTGGATGTGATTGATTACTACTTTGTTCACTTACCATCTCACTCATCTCTCCATTTCTATTAATTATTATGTCGACGTTGCTGTTCTAATCTATTTAATTCTATTTCAACATCTAGTCGCTTATAATCTTCCTCATTAAGCCTTTTAAGATCAGCAATGAGCGTTCTTTTTATTTCATCTAGAGTAATACGTGTTTGTTCTAATTTTAGCTTTTCATCTTGCGACTTACGTGGCATTCTTGCAAGACGTGTATACGAGTCTACTAAGTTAAGGGCATTATCTAAATGAGAATAGAAAAAGCTTTCAACTTTAAAAAACATCGCGGGTCTTTGCTTAATGCTTGTATGAATAGAACGAGAAATTCGATATATATCATTTACTTGTCTAAAATCTTTGATTGAACGAATATTAATAAATGACTTTAAGATAGTTCTAATTTTAGTATGTGCATGATGAAGCTGTGATTGAACATATCTGTAATCTCTTCTTGATAAACCAATTTCATTAAGATACTTTCGTGAAGTGAGCCTTTGCGTAGGGAAGTATGATGCAATGAAACTACCAAAACTGATAAGCATGTCTATAATGAATGATAAATCCAACGCAAAAACAGTAATAAGCCAAACAATAAAGGCCACTGGTATACCCACTAACACTCCAAATATACGTGAAATGTTATATCTCAAGTGTCATCTTCCTTTATATTAAAGTCTTATATTATAAACCTAAATTGTCTTAAACTCTGATAAAGATTCATCAAGGTCTAATTCTTCAATATTGTAATTAGACACTTGTGAAGCCGGTGAAGCACCTTGGATCACAGAATCAATAAACTGTTCTAATTCTGTATCGTCGCCCTGAGCATATATATCTACATAGTCCTCAACATTTTGGACTGTACCTTTAATATTAAATTGATGAGCAATACGTTGCGTGTAAAATCTAAATCCCACACCTTGTACTGTACCAAAAACTTGAATATGTTTACGTTGCATAAAATCACCTCTTGTCTTTATTATACGTATTTTAATTGTAAAAAACTAATATTTGCTATTCAAAAAATTGTTTATATCACAAGGCTTGAAACTTGATTTTAAAACATGAAAAGTTAAAATTATTGTTGTAGCTTTATAGTAGGGAAGGGGAAATTATTATGTGGACAGTAGTCAAGATCAGGGCTGACTACGAAGGTTGGTGGCTATTTGATGATTGGCCACAAAAAATTGTGGAGCAATCAGAATTTACTACATACGAACAAATGATGGAGTATTACATAAATGTACTAAACCATAGTAAGAAATGTTACGACAATTATGTAGTAGGGAAGTATAATATACATGCTTTTTACAACAATTGTGATTTAAACTTTTGTGAAGACTGTGAGGAAGATTTACAAATATTTTATAGTTTTATTATTTTAAAAAATAATGAGGTTTATTTTAATCTTCCAAAAATAGATTGAATGATAATTTTCTATAATTGTATTGCAATTTAGCTATGACTAAACTATAATGATTATTAAGCAATTGTTTTATTCCATATTGCAAAGAATATTTGATTTATATTAGATTTTAGACATGTATTTTTTGTAATATGCGAATAATGCATATTGAAAGAATTTAGTCTTGGAGGTTTCAGAGTTATGAAACAAGGTACAGTTAAATGGTTTAATGCCGAAAAAGGTTTTGGTTTCATCGAAGTTGAAGGAGAAAACGACGTATTCGTACACTTCTCAGCAATTAACCAAGAAGGATACAAATCATTAGAAGAAGGTCAATCAGTTGAATTTGAAGTAGTTGAAGGCGATCGCGGTCCTCAAGCTGCAAACGTTGTTAAACTATAATAAATAGATTGTAATCATTGACTTTAACTAACACCTTACCAAGCAGTAAGGTGTTTTTTATATCAATACATACCGTATCACAGAAAGAAATTAATTTTAATTTCTTTCTGTTTTTTATGCCCAAAATAAGAATTATGACTATCTCATTATTTTTTTGCATGTCTGTGTTTAAAGAAAAGCATAACTTCTCCAAAACTTCCATTAAATAATATAGTCTCCAATATAATTATTTATTGATTTATTATTTTAAGCTCTTTATAATATAAGTAATAAGTAGGGGAAAGGATATATTGTTATGCCAAATCCTTTTAAATTATTGCAGGTTTCAATTGGTCGTTTTTATTTTGGTTACCGTGGTCGTTTCATTAAATGGTAAATTTTAAAATTAAAAAATTAAGACTAAATAATTTATTCATATATCAGTATGATTTTATGTTATGTGGTCATAAAGATTACAGACAATATTAATAAAATCAAGTTTTTCCCTTCAAATTTCACAAATTTAGATACCGATAAAAGTTTTATTTTAAACTTATCAATAATGAGCTCTATTACTATTGTTTATATAATCATTATTTACCTCTTAGCAATTAGGATTTTCAGAAAAATTCAATTTTAAATTTCATTTAATTTAAAGTAAGTAAAAACGCCTCGGATAGATATACTGAACCTATCCAAGGCGTTTTTAAATAGTTTTTAAGCGAAATCATATTGATAGTAGATGCGTTTTTACTCGCTCACTTTTTAGAATTATTTTGTATCATTAATAATTAATTGTCTCAATGATTGACGTTTAATCACTTCACGTGCTTTTCCATCTTTCAAGAAAAATACTGAAGGTTTTTGCATTTGATTATAATTTGAAGCCATTGAATAATGATACGCACCAGTAGAAAGTACTGCTAGATAATCACCTCTATGAACAGAAGAGGGTAATTGAGCATCTCGTACGATAATATCACCAGATTCACAGAGTTTACCTGCAATTGTTACAGATTCATTAGCTTTTTCATTTCTGTTAACTAACAACGCCTCATACTGTGCACCATAAAGTGCAGTTCGTATGTGATCACTCATTCCGCCATCAACTGATACATATTTATTAACTCCAGGAATATCTTTAATTGTACCAACCTCATATAAAGTGATACCTGCTTCTCCAACAATTGAACGGCCAGGTTCTATCCCAATTTCAGGAATATTGTACTGCAATGCTTGTGCAGTTTCTTTAATAGCTTCAGTAATTTCAGATATTCCTTGCTCAATAGGGAAGCTTTCATCTCCTTCGACATATTTAATTCCGAAACCACCACCTATGTTAAGCAAACTCACTTCAATTCGTTCACTTGCTAACCAATTAAGCACAATTTTAGCTGTCTTAATCATCGCCTCAGTGCCTTCGATTTGAGAGCCAATATGGAAATGTATTCCTTTAAGTTGCAAATGTTTCGTTGCTTTTACTTTATTAACTGCATTTAATGCTAGACCGTGTTTGATTGATAATCCAAATTTACTATCTTCCTGTCCAGTTTGAATAAATTCATGTGTATGTGCTTCAACACCAGGGTTCACACGTAATACAACATCCACATTACTATCAGCATATTTATCAATAAGATCTATTTCCTCGAGCGTATCCACTACAAAATAACCAATCTGATTATCTAATGCATATTGAATCTCGCGTTTCGTCTTGTTGTTCCCATGGAAGTGAATACGTTTCGAATCAAATCCTGCTTCAAGAGCTGTATAAAGTTCACCTTCAGAAACAACATCTAATTGTAAATTTTCTTCATCAATTAATTTGACCATCTGAATACATGTGAAAGCTTTTGAGGCATAAGATATATTGTAGCTTAAACCACTTGCTTCAAATGCTTTATGATATCGTCTTATCTGATTACGAATTTGGTCTTCATCGTAAACAATCGAGGGTGTACCAAAACTTTGTGCAATAGTTTTTAAGCTTGTACCTCCCATTGTCAGTTCGCCGTTATCGTTATAATTAACTACCATTTATAAATACTCCTTTATAAGAGAATCGTGATTCATTGCGCTTAATTGTTCTGAATTTGCGCCAACACCTTTAAATGTAAATTCATCTATGCGTATATCCTTATTATATAATATGACTTCGTCTTGTGCATGAACTTCGTCATCAACTTCAATAAACATATGACTCATCATTAATGCTCTAATTGGATATCGCTTACCATTAATTATAGCTTCGTGTTTTGCTCTTGATTTTAGAATACCATCGCCATAACCTATATCAACAACAGCTAATTGAGTGTGGTCATTCTTTACTTCGAAGGCGAAACTATATCCACAATAATCACCTTTATTTACATCACGAACTTGTATAACATTACCTTTAACAGTCAAAGATTGAGTAATGCGTTCTTCATTTATAAGACTATATGGTCTTGAACCATAAAGGGCAATTCCAACTCTAGCATGAGTGTGATGAGGAAGTAACATTTGATTCTCACGAAAATAACTTGCACTATTTTGTGAATGTATCATATCAAAATGATAATTTTCATTTAAAAGTGTATTTATCAAGTTTAACCAAGCATCACGTTCCATTTTATATTCATCTACGTCAAATTCGTCTGCATAGCCAAAATGCGTCCATATTCCTGAAATAATCATTTTATCTTGATTATTTTGATCATGATCTTTTAAAACTTCACGTATTTCTTCGATATTTCTAAAACCAGAACGATGTAATAAATTTTCATATTCTAAATGTACATGAATGCCTTTTAAATCTTGTTTATATTTATAATAATAGTTTAAAGAGGGGAGTGTCATATGAATATCATAACGTTTTACTAAATCAAAATCATAAACAGGATTCATTAAAAATATAGTTGCTTCAGGTGCTATTTTTCTAACTCGTATAGCTTCATTTAATGAAGTTGTGCTAAATGTATTAATTTCCGCTTTTAAAAATGTTTTCACTGCAAACTCAAGTCCATAATGATATGCATTGTTTTTTACAACTGCTATTATTGGCTCGTTATTTTTTACTTTTACTGCATTCTGATAAAATGCTTCTGTATCTAATGACCAAATTGCTGTCAATTGCTTTACACCTCTTTATAATTTCTTAACAAATGCTCGTAATAATTTACAACGTCAATTAATATTTTCTCATCAAAATTAAGATGTGCAGTATGAAGACCAGTCACAAAACCTTTTTCCTTGTTTTGAGTACCAACAAATACAAAATATGAAGGGGCAAGTTGTTGACCATAAAAACTAAAATCTTCACCGAACAGGAAGGGGAGCTTTTTTTCAACAACTTCTAAATTTGCACCTTCTATAGCGTTCTCAACGGATTGACGTAATTGTGGATGATTCATTGTTGGTGGATATCCTTCTTCAAATTTAACCTCACATTCAACATTAAATAATAATTGAACACTTTCCGCTATTTTATGCATTTGGTGTTTTACAATAGCCAAATCTTCAGTGTCATATGTACGAATAGTACCTTCAAGATAACCATGACTCGGTACTGTATTAATAGCTTCACCAGCTTCAAAATGACCCATATGAATAATGTTACGTTTCAATCCATTCAAATGAAACTGTTGGATTTGACCGATTTGACTTAAGACATGCTGTAACCCCTCACCACATGAATGACCTTGCTCCTTATCAGCAACATGACTAGATAATCCTTTTAAAAAGAAGCGATACTCAGTGGCACTTGCAGTGATTTCTTCATCACGAATTACAATTTTACCTTCTTTTTCAAACGGATTAACGTGAAAACCAAATACCGCTTCAATAGGGTACTTGTCAAAAGCGCCAGCTTTGATTAAGCGATTAGCTCCTCCACCGGTTTCTTCGGCAGGTTGAAATATAAACACTACATTATGAGGTAATTCAGATTTGTCATACAATGCTTTACACCTTTTAACAAAAAGCATAAGTGCGGTCGTATGTCCATCATGACCACACGCGTGCATGACGTGATCATTCTTACTTTTAAAATCAATATCATTTTCTTCATAAATTGGTAACGCGTCTATATCTGCTCTGAATGCAATAGTGTGGTGACTATTACCTTCCAAATAAGCAATAACACCAGTTTTAAGTGGTCGGTCGTAAGGTACGCCTAAATCCTCTAAAAATGATGTTATATATGATGTCGTTTCAAATTCATGTAAACTTAATTCTGGATATTGATGTAAATGTCTTCTGTGTAATGTAACGAATTCTAACTCGTTCATAAAATCATCCATCCCTTGTATAACTATTTCATTAATATTTCAATGTGTATCATTCTATAATAAAAAGGCGAAATGAATGATTAATGCATCCTATATAAATTAATCATTGGATTCCACCTTGAACATATTTTTTATCTACACAATTATTCTATGTCGCTATTCATTATTTAATTTACGCAGTGCAGACACAATCTCACGTTTTGAGTCTTGAACTTCTGAAGTTTGTTTAATTACTTTAGCAGGCGTACCAGCAACTACAGCACCAGCAGGCACATCTTGAGTTACAATAGCTCCAGCTGCTACAATAGCTCCTGCACCAACGCGTACACCTTCAAGAATGACAGCATTTGCTCCAATTAAAACATTGTCTTCAATGACAACTGGGGAAGCACTTGGAGGTTCAATGACACCAGCTAAAACAGCTCCTGCACCAACATGAACATTTTTTCCTGTTGTAGCTCGGCCACCAAGTGTTGCGTTCATGTCTATCATTGTTCCTTCACCTACAATAGCTCCAATATTAATCGTAGCACCCATCATAACCACAGCACCATCTTCAATGATAGCTTGCTCACGAATAAACGCACCTGGCTCAATACGAGCATTTGTGTTTGTTAAATCTTTAAGCGGTATAGCTGAATTACGACGATCCATCTCAATTTCTAATTCAGTGATTAATGAATGATTTTGTTGATAAAATTGTTTCCATTCATCTGCTTCACAGAAAATTACTTTTGAATGTTCAGAGCCAAAAACTTTAAAAGATTCTGGGAATGTCACATTTTCAAAATGACCATTTACATAAACTTTGAGTGGTGTTGATTTCTTAGCATCACTAATATATTGAATGATTTCTTGAGCTGATAAATGTTGTACCATAATTTGAATAACTCCTTTGATTTATAGATTATTAAAAGTATAAAAACCTGGGTTTTTGTGAATTAATTTTTCTGCAGCGCCAATGGCACCATTTGCAAAGATATCTTTTGATTGTGCTCTATGTGAGATAGTAATTGTTTCATCAGTACCTGCAAATAAAATGTCATGTTCCCCGACAATCGTACCGCCACGAACAGCATGTATACCTATCTCATCATGTGTACGCTTCTCAGTTTTTTCGTGTCTATCATAAACAGGTGAGACATTGTCACGTAATTCTTTAATGACATCATACAATTTAACTAATGTGCCACTAGGTGCATCGACTTTTTTATTATGATGCGCTTCTGTCAGTTCGATATCGAAATCTTCAAGTAAGGGAACTGCAGTTTCTAATATTTTAGTTAATGCATGGACACCGTAACTCATATTTGCACTAAAAAATACAGGTGTTCTTTGACTTAGCGTTTCCAATTTTTGTATTAACGTTTCTTTTTCACCTGTAGTTGCGATGACAAGAGGCAGATTGAATTGTTCTTCTAATAGAGGAAAGAGCAATTCAGGATTTGAAAAGTCAATAGCAACATCAGCTTCTTTACATTCACTAATGTGTTTATATTGAGAATAAGGTGTCGATGATTTTGGAGTTCTGTCTATGACTCCAACAATTTCATGACCTTTATCTTCAGCTAATCGTGCAACTCTTTGATTCATTGCACCATATCCAATTAGTAGTATGTTCATTATTGTTCACCTGCTTTAAATTGTTCAAATGCTCTTTCAACTTGTTTACATTGTGCTTCTTCTAAAGGCACTAATGGTAATCTCACTTCGTAATGACCATAACCCAAATATGCGGTTAAAACTTTAATGGGTATTGGGTTAACGTCAATTGACAACGCTTCTAACAATTTTTCGATAGGTTTAAAGTAATTAGTAATATCGGTTTCATTTTGTCTATTATCATATAAATATTGAAATTCTTGTGGAATTACATTCGCAATTACAGAGATGACACCTTTACCTCCACGTTGATAGAACTTCACAACATTGTCGTCATTCCCACTATATAATGCAAATTCATTAGCATTAATACGTTGTTTTACTTCATCAAAATACTCAAAATCATTTGTCGCATCTTTTAAAGCAACGATATATGGATTATGACTGAGAATTTCAACTGTTTCTGGCTCTATCGTCATGTTTGTTCGTGAGGGCACATTGTAAAGAATTACTGGTAATTTCACTTCATTTGCGATTGTCTCAAAATGTTGAATTAAACCACGTTGATTCGTTTTGTTGTAGTAGGGTGTAATTAACATGACTGCATCTGCACCAATTTCTTTAGCACGTATTGAAGCTTGAATTGATTTATACGTATTATTAGTACCAGTACCCGCAATAACAGGAACGCTATGATTTACGAGTTTAACTACCGTTGACAATACCTTCTCTTTTTCTTCGTCAGTTAATGTCGGACTTTCTGCTGTAGTGCCATTCACTATAATTGCTTGAATATTGTTATCTAAAAGAAATTGAACATGTCTTTCTAATGCGTCGAAATCAACCTCATTATTGGTAAAGGGAGTCGCTAATGCTACACCAACGCCTTCAAACATGTGTGTCATATTATCTTGCCCCTTTCAAAGTTAAAATTTGTTCTAATACTTGAACTGCATTTAATGCTGCGCCTTTGAGTAAATTATCAGAGGTACACCATACATGGAATGTATTTTCAAGAGAGTCATCCCGGCGGATACGTCCTACAAATACTTCATCTTTGCCTGTAGAATGAATGGCTAATGGATATTCATTTTTACTTGGATTATCTACAAGAACTACACGTTGATCTTGTGCAAATAATTCTTGTATCTCTTTAACTGTAGTATCTTGATTTAAAGTCACATCGATTTCAATACTGTGACTATCTTGTACTGGTACACGTACACATGTAGCAGTTACTTTTAAGTTTTGGTCGTTAAGAATTTTTTTCGTTTCATCAATCATTTTTTGTTCTTCTTTTGTATACCCATTTTCAAGAAAAACATCTATATGTGGTAATACATTATTGTAAATTGGATAGGGATATGCTTCAGGTTCTTTTCCATTAGCGCCTTCAGCTAAATCTCTTTTTCCTTTAACACCAGAACCTGATACAGCTTGATAAGTCGTATAAGCGACACGTTTTAATCCATATGCATCTTGTAAAATTTTAAGAGGTACAACTGATTGGATTGTAGAGCAATTTGGATTAGCAATAATGCCACGTGTAAATTGAGGCTCATTCACTTCTGGAACAATTAAATCGACATCTTCAGCCATTCTCCATTGACTTGAATTATCAATAACAATGGCTCCAGCCGTCTCAAATAGTGGGGCAAAGTGCTCACTTGTGCTACCTCCCGCACTCATTAAAACATAATCAAAATGTTCACTTGCTGCTTCATCAGTTAATTCTTGAACAGTATACGATTGTCCTTGAAATTCAACTTTTTTTCCTGCTGAGCGAGCAGAAGAAAATAATACTAATTCATCAAAAGGTATTTGTTTTCGATCTAGTGTCTCTAACATTTTTGTTCCAACTAATCCTGTTGCTCCAGCTACTGCTAATCTTGTCATAATTAATAGTCACTCCATTCTTAATATTAGTAATTTTTAGAAAATTTATAATAAATATATCACATGAATGCTAAATTTCGAAGGCATGATACAATTCTTCTACTGCTTTTTCACCATTTTCTTCGTCTATCACATAAGATATGCTAATTTCCGATGTCGTCGTTTGATAAAATGGAATGTCTGAATTGATAAGCGTCATAAAAGCTTTTGATGCTACTCCTGACATATCTCTCATACCTGATCCAATTAAAGATATTTTGACATATGCTTCATTAATTTTATAATCAAGTGCTGAGAAGTGTGTGGATAAATTTTCCAAAATTGAAGAAATTTGATGTGCATCACTATCTTTAATTGAAAAAGATAATTGTAAACCTTCTAAATTTACAATTTGAGAAATCATATCAACATTTACAGATTCTTCTTCCAATGCGGTAAACAATTGTGTTAGTAACTGATTATCCGGTAGGGGATAACTTATCGTGACGTGCATCATGTGTGTATCCAATGCAACACCAGTTACTGCTTTTTTTTCTAATAAATCACTTTTAGACATAATCCATGTTCCTTTCATATTTGATAAAGTTCTTCCTAAGTAAAGAGGAATATCATAATTCTTGGCTAATTCAACACTTCTCGTTTCAAGTACACCTGCACCAAGCGCACTCATTTCCATCATTTCCTCATAAGAGACATATTCTAAACGCTTCGCTTCATTTAGTATTCTAGGATCTGTTGCATACACACCATCAACGTCAGTATAAATTTCACAAGGTATCTGATTGCTTGCTGCTAAAGCTACAGCTGTAGTATCAGAACCACCTCGTCCAAGTGTAGTAAGTTCGAAATCATCGTTTATACCTTGAAATCCAGCTACAACTAAAATGTCATGATCTTTAAAAGCCTCATCAAAAATATTGGGATTAATTTCTGCTATTTTACTTTTTAAGTGATGTCCTACAGTCTTAATGCCAGCTTGATAACCTGTCATTGCTTTAGCATTTACACCTATGTCATTAAGTACCATAGAAAGGTAAGAAACCGTTTGTTGTTCACCAGTTGTTAATAGCAATGCGAGTTCTTGATCTTTAGGGGTAGAAGTAAGACTTGATACATTATTCATCAATTGATCAGTTGTCTTACCCATAGCACTAACAACAACGATTAATTCCTCACCATCTTCAATGCGTGTTTTAAGCATTTCAGCGATATTTTTTATTTTTTTAAAATCACTGACGGAAGAACCGCCAAATTTTAAAACGCTTCTATTCAATTTCAGTCCTCCTATAATTAGAGGAGACATACACAGTATAAAAAAGAACAAGTTCGGAATGCCGAACTTGTTCTACATTTATGTACAAGTGATGCACTCCATTATTTAATAATAATGACAAACTTATAGCTCTTAACCATTAAGTCCAACGATTCATAACTGCTATTATGAATCATTTCGGCATCTCACCCTTTTAACTCTATAATTGTTAGCAGACAAATTATCTAAAGTTTACTCATGATTGATGCGCCTCATCAAAATCTTATTCAATTGATATGTTTTCATTATACATAGACAATATATCTATGTAAACCAATATTTTAGATTTTTAAAAATATACTGAAAATTTACGTGTGAATTCACATGATAAGTAATTTTTATAAATTTAATACGCTTATTACAAATTAAACACCTTATCTAGATTTTTAAGTATTAGTATTTAAAAGTATGTATTTTTAATTTTTGATCAATATTAAAAGTTTATAACTGAAACGATAACAATATTAATCTAATACCCATAACAACCGAATAAAGATTAAATGATATAAACAAACATACTAAGATTAGCTATGAAGAAATCTATG
>NZ_KV822055.1:0-1919 GCF_001815825.1 Staphylococcus sp. HMSC068G11 | reverse complement strand
CTTCATTATAATTCTACCGACTTCACCATTAGACAAACGATCAAATCCCTCATTAATTTCATCTAAAGTGATAACCTCACTAATGAGTGAATCAATATTTAAACGTCCTTGTTTGTATAGATTAACGAACCTTGGTATATCTCTGTCAGGTACACAACTTCCTACATATGATCCTTTAATGGTACGTTCTTCAGCCGCTAAAGTAACTTGAGGGAAAGAAAAATTATCTTTAGGATTAGGCAGTCCTGTTGTTACAGTTGTTCCCCCTCGTTTGGTAATCTGATAAGCAACTTTCATAGCTGGTACTACACCCGCTGTTTCAAAAGCATATTCTACTCCGCCAGGAATATATTCTTTAATTTGCTCATCGATATCTTTATCGCTTGAATTAAATGTTGCTGTAGCCCCAAATTGCTTTGCTAATTCAAATTTATCTTCGTTAATATCTAAAGCAATAATTTCATTGGCTCCCGCTAGTTTAGCTCCAATAATAGCATTCAATCCAATACCTCCTAAACCAACAACCGCTACATTACTACCAGAACGAATTTGAGCTGTATTCACCACAGCACCGATACCTGTGATAATAGCACAACCAAATGCAGCTGCACGTTCAAAAGGTATTTTTTTATCAATTTTAACTATAGAGTTTTCAGAGACAACAGAATATTCAGCAAAACCTGATATCCCCAAGTGATGATATACTTTTCCTTCATCATTAGATAAACGCACTCCTCCCTCTAACATTTCGCCCTTTTCATTAGATATTGCTCCGTTTTCACATAATGCAGGACGTCCTTCTTTACATGGGATACATTTTCCACAACTTGGAATAAATGTGCATACCACATGGTCTCCTTCGCTAACTCTTGTAACAGCTTTTCCAACTTTAATTACTTCACCGGAAGCTTCATGACCAAGTGCCATGGGTAAAGGTCTAGGTCTGTTACCATTAATTACTGACAAATCAGAGTGACATAATCCAGCTGCATGAATTTTAATTAATACTTCGTGTTCGCTAGGATCATCAAGTTCTAAGTATTCAATTTTTAAAGGTTTAGATTCTTTATAGGGCTTTTTAGCTCCCATTTCATGTAAAACTGCTGCTCTAGTTTTCACTTCCAACACTCCTTTAATTTATATACATTAAGTCTATTCTTATCTGTTATTTTACACTTTAATATTATTATTTACAAAAAATTCTGATTATTTAGTTTATCTTATATAACCGATTTTTAAAAATTTATTATGTACAGTCATAATTTAGGAGTGATTTTGTTTTCAAGTGAATTTAAGGTGTGAAAATAAAAAAATATATTGAAGAAATACTTGATATAATTTATGAAGATTTTATGAATAACGACACTATCACAACCTTACTTAACAATGATTTACAGACGATTATTAATCAGTATCTATCAAAATAAAACCTATATACTGATAAAGATAGAGCATCTTTCACTGAGTGATAATCAGAGATATTAGAGAATAACAAGAAAATGAGAATTAGTATATGGTGAATTATTAAAATAAAGTGTTCACAGTGAATGATGACTTATTCGTTATTTATATTTATAATGCAAATATATATGAAAATTTTGGGAGTGGAATTATGAAACTAAGAGCATTAGAGTATAGTGATTTACTTTTTGTTCATGAATTAAATAATGAATATTCTATTATGTCTTATTGGTTTGAAGAGCCTTATGAATCCTTAACGGAACTTCAACATTTATTTGATAAGCATTTATTAGATGAATCGGAAAGACGTTTTGTTGTCGAAGATGAAAATCAAGTCGTAGGTATTGTTGAATTAGTAGAAATTAATTACATCCATCGTAATTGTGAAATACAAATAATTATTAAACCTGAGTTCAGTGGTAAAGGTTATGCAAAATTCGCATTCGAAAAAGCGATAA
>NZ_KV822054.1:0-82415 GCF_001815825.1 Staphylococcus sp. HMSC068G11 | reverse complement strand
ATAAAATGGAGCGGGTGATGGGAATCGAACCCACAACATCAGCTTGGAAGGCTGAGGTTTTGCCATTAAACTACACCCGCATGTAGACATAAAATTCAATTTGGTGCGGCCGAGAGGACTTGAACCTCCACGGGATTAACTCCCACTAGGCCCTCAACCTAGCGCGTCTGCCATTCCGCCACGACCGCTGGCAAAACGCATAATTAGAACTTAATTATCGAGAACATTAACTATTGTAAATGCTTTGTTACGTTTTGTCAATAATAATTTAACTTTATATTAATAAAATTAATTAGCGCTTGATAATCGAACCTCTTATTAAGACAACGATAACTATGATATATCACAACAATTACATTGTCAATGCTTTTATACCCTATAATTTATTTTTTTGTAACACTATACACAAGACGAATTATATAGCATTACATCGTAAATCGTTCTACAATATTATCTTAAACTTCAATTAACAAATACAAGTATGTTCTTTTTAATTATTTTACTACCATAACGTAAGTCAAGGATAACTAAAAATAGTTTTATATGGAGAATAAAAATGTAAAAAAGTCACATCATCATATTCAAATCATCAGTTATTACTTTACAATTAATTAAGACACCTAATAATAAATTTGTTAGACAACAATTATCAAACGTATAATTTATGATTGTTATCATTTCAATTTTCAGTATTAAATCAAAAACTGTGAGATAATTTAAAGGTTTCTCAATGATTCAAAATAAAATTACATATCTGTTACATCTTATTTTAATAATTGTTCGCCTAACTCGGCTACTTTTTAAATATATCTTCAAGACATATCATAGAAAAACCTGAGACATTATAAATGGCTCAGGTTAAATTTATATAGGATTAGTACAAGTACTCTTTTGTCAATTTTAACAACCTATTTTCAAAACAAAATGGTGATTTAAATTCTATCACTTTCTTGTTTGAAGAAGTTTTAAAACACCTCCACATCGTCCACAGCGCATTTTTTCCAGATTCACACGCTTTATACGAATAAATTCTTGTTCACAATAGATGCATCTATATTTATAATTAGCTCTATCTTGATAAGATTCTGTCGGAGTACAAAATCTAGGTGCTCCTACTTTAGCGCTCAAAATTTTGAATGCTTTATCACGATGTTGATATCCTTCACCAGATAAATGAAGAAAATAATGACACAGTTCATGTTTTATGATATCAATGACAGCTTTTTCTCCAAACATTTCATACTGTTTTGGATTTATTTCTATATTATGACTACTTAATATATACCTACCACCAGTGGTACGTAAACGCTTATTATAATATACCTCGTGCTTAAAAGCTTTGCCAAAATATTTTATCGCTATACTTTCAGTCAGGCTTTGTAATGCTAAATTATTCATTTGGGTCAACCATTGTCAATGAAACTTTGCCTTTATTTTCATCTATATCTAAAATCCAAACTTCTACAATATCTCCTACACTTATCATATCCATTGGATTTTTAACGAATTTCTTAGATAATTTTGATATGTGTACTAGCCCGTCTTGTTTAACACCGATATCTACAAATGCTCCAAAGTCAACAACATTTCTTACTGTGCCATTCAATTTCATGCCTTTAGATAAATCTTCAATCGATAATACATCTGACTTCAAAATAGGTGTTTCAAATTCATCTCTTGGATCTCTATTAGGTGCAATCAATGATTGTATTATATCTTTTAATGTAGGTTCACCAATATTTAATTGAGACACAAGAGTTGAAATATTAACATTTGATAACGTGTTTTTGAGTTTAACGGAACCTATATCTTGTGCAGTTAAATCTAATTGATGAAGCATGCGATATGCAACATCGTAACTTTCAGGGTGTATTGCAGTATTATCTAAAGGTTCTTTACCATCAACAATTCTTAAAAAACCAATACTTTGCTCAAAGGTTTTTGCGCCTAAACGTTTAATCCTACTAATTTCTTTATGATGTTTTATAGGTCCGTTTTCTTCTCTATAATCAATAATATTTTGAGCAATAGTTGATGTGAGACCTGATACATATTGTAATAAGGATTTAGAAGCAGTATTCACATCCACACCAACTTGATTGACGGCAGTCTCCACTACAAACGTTAAAGCCCTACTTAAATCTTTTTGATTGACATCATGTTGGTACTGTCCTACTCCTATAGATTTAGGATCTATTTTAACAAGTTCACTTAAAGGATCCTGAACTCTTCTACCAATTGAAACTGCACTTCGTTCTTCTACTTGAAAATTTGGAAATTCTTGTCTAGCAATTTCTGATGCTGAATAAACTGATGCGCCAGCTTCATTGACTATGATAAATTGTGCTTGAAGTTGATATTTTTTTATTACTTGAGCTACAAATTGTTCAGTTTCTCTACTAGCAGTACCGTTACCAATCGCTAAAAGTTCAATATCATAGTCACTTATCATCTTGACTAGTTCTTTTTCTGCTGACTCAACTTTTGATATTGGTGGATGAGGATAAATAACACCTTTAGCAATAAAGGTACCAAATGGATTGACGACAGCAAGTTTGCACCCTGTTCTAAATGCTGGATCTACTCCAAGAATTTGTTTACCCTTCATTGGTGGTTGTAGTAATAAATTTCTAAGATTTTCACTAAATACATCTATTGCATGAGATTCTGCATTTTGTGTTAGATCTCCTCTAATTTCTCTTTCTATTGAAGGAAGAATTAATCGCTTGAGACTATCCTGAATAGCCTCTTTAATAAACGGAGTTGCCTCATTTTTAGTTTTTATCTCAACATTTTCTATTTCTCTTTGAATACGTGTCGTATCAAAATCAATTTTTATTGATAATACTTTTTCTTTTTCTCCTCGATTCATCGCCAAAACACGATGATTTGCAATACGTTTAATTGGTTCATTGTAATCATAGTACATAGAAAATGTTTGTTTCTCATCTTCGGCTTTTTTCTTTTTCGAGGAAACAATTAGTCCCTGATTATAAACATCTTTAAGTATTTTAGAGCGATATTGAGGATTATCCGAAATACGTTCAGCTATAATATCTTTAGCCCCTTCTATTGCATCTTCAATTGTAGTCACTTCATCATTTAAGAATAATCGGGCTTTATCTTCAATTTTTGAATCCAATTTTGATTGTGAAAACCAGTCTGCTAAATCTTCTAACCCTTTTCTTTTAGCTTCAGTTGCACGTGTTTTCTTTTTTTGTTTATATGGACGATACAAATCCTCAACTCTTTGTAGCTTCGTCTGTGTTAATATGTCTTGCTTTAATTCTGAAGTTAATAGACCTTGTTGATCAATATTATGTATTACCTCTTCTTTACGTTTTTGAAGATTTAACATATAGTTATATTCATCATTGATTTGTTTAATTTCTACTTCATCAAGTCCACCTGTAGCTTCTTTACGATATCTCGCTATAAATGGAACCGTATTGTTTTCTTTCAGCAATTTTAAAACTGCTTTAATTTGTTTTTCCGAAAATTGATATTTACTTACAATTGTTTCAATTAAACTGTTATCCATTTGTTTTTTCTACCACGCTTTTCTTTAAAATTACTTATTTATCTTAACATAATAATTAAATTTGATTTTCTAGCGCTTTATTTCAATCAGAGTGCCTAGTAAAAATAGAGGTATAATTCAAATTGATAAAATTCATTCGAATAGTATCAAACGTTTCATATAACTAATACTAATTTTATCAAACCTTACAAATACAAATATAAGAAAACCTGAAATGAACTATTTTTTAAATTCATCCCAGGCTATTATAACGGATTTAATTACCAACACTGTTAACAACTCGTTTATTGTCTTGCAGCTTCCTGTAATTTTTTTATTGCGGTACGTTGCAAACGTGAAACATGCATTTGACTAAGACCAATTCTTTCACCAGTCTCTTTTTGGCTAAGACCTTCAATAAAAGTACATTGTATGATTTGTCTTTCTCTCTCTGACAAAATAGGTAAAATACGCTCTAATATCATACGCTTTTCCGTTAAATCATAATTATCATCTTGTTGTCCCATAATATCTAATAATGTAACTGTCGAACCATCTTTATCCGCTTCTATAGAGTGATCCACACTCAGGGCATTGTAACTCTGACCCATCTCCATCGCTTCCAAAACTTCTTCATCTGAAACTTCTAAGCGTTGTGCGATTTCACTAATAGATGGTGAACGTTCAAGTTCATTTGTTAATTCATCACTAACTTTTTTTATTCTTGGACCGATTTCTTTAATGCGTCTAGGTACATGAACACTCCATGTTTTATCTCGTAAATATCTTTTAATCTCACCAATAACTGTTGGTACTAAGAAGGCTTCAAACTTACGATCAAATGATAAGTCAAATCTATTAATAGCACCTATTAGACCAACCATACCCACTTGAACTAAATCTTCATGATGTGATTGTCCCTTAGAATATTTATAAGCTAAAGATTCAATTAGCTTACGATAATGTTTTACTAATTTATCTTGAGCTAGGCTATCTTCGTTTTCTTGATGTTGTTTAATCCATTGGTTAATTTGTTCAGGTGATACTTCACTAGCTGATTTCGACTCTTTCGCCATTATTTCGCACCTGCTCTTTTTTTATATACTTAATCATACTGATTGTTACACCAGATTCTTTATAAACAGTAACTTCATCCATTAAAGACTCAATTAAAAATAATCCCAGACCACCCTCACGTAGAAAATCAATATTTTCGTTATCATTATATGGACCTAAATGTGATTTTGTAGCTTCATAATCAAAACTTTCTCCTTGATCTGAAATAACGATTTTAATTCTATCATCAAATATTTCAAAACAAAGATTAATCATACCTATTTCAGAATTTTTTTTATATGCATGTTTAACCGCATTGGTCACCGCTTCACTCACTGCTATTTTAGAATCCTCTATATCATCGTAAGATGCGCCAGCTCTTGAAAATACCCCTGAAAGCGTCAAACGTATTAAACTTACGTATTCTGCAGAAGCTGGCAACCGCATTTCAATATAATCTTGTGTAGATTGCATGTTATTCTACCTCCGTTCCTTCATTAACATGCATTAAATCTTTTAATCCTGTAATATCAAACAATCTACCTATCCGCTCTGAGACACCTAAGATATAGAGATTTTTATCATTTTGATTTAATGCTTTTAACGTGCCTACGAATAAACCGAGGCCTGTTGAATCCATATAGCTCACATTAGCTAAGTTAACGTGAACATCATGTGTTCCTTCTTGTCTCATTGGTACTAGTACCTCTTCTAATTCAGGTACAGTATATACATCCAATTCTCCACCAACTTTAACCTCATAAAAATCATCATGAGTTATTGTTTCAATATTTAGATTCATTTAATACACTCCTAGTCTTTATCAAATGTTTTTATCCTACATATGTACTCAAAATTACCTATACCCTACATGAATTAACTTTAATCTACATTTTATAATTTAGTTTACTCTTTTTATAATTAAAATAGTCATATCATCTTTTCTCGCAGGATTTTGTAATTTTAAAATCGCTTCGTAAATAATTTGCACTATATCCTGTGGATGCATATGCTTATATTTTTGAATTAAGTCTAACAACTTATCTTTATCAATAAAATTTCCCTCTACATCACGTGCCTCTGTGACACCATCAGTAAAAATAATGATTAAATCATCAAGGTAAATAGGAATCTCTTGTTGGCTATAACGTGTTTTGGGGCTCACACCTAGAACTCTTCCTCGCACACCAATTTCCTCAAACGCTTCAGTTTCTGCGCGATATATATAGCCAGGTTCATGCCCAGCTGAGCTACAGTATAGAAGATGATTCATCTCTTCATACAGCCCATAAAACATTGTGACAAACATATTTTGGTTAACGTTCTTTTCAACAACACGGTTCAAACGCTTCAAACCATCACTAGGAAGTTGTGAATGTCCATAAGCATCCATGCCAAATTTTATCATACTCATAGCTAAAGCTGCTGGAATGCCTGAACCTATAACATCTGCCACAGCAAAACTCATTGTGCCATCTTTATGATCAATAAGATTAAAATAATCCCCACTTACTTTTTGTGCAGCAACAGATATCACTCCTATTTGAATGCTATCAAATTGTGGAATATCAGCTTTCAGCATAGTCTGTTGAAGTCTTGAGGCTAAATCCATTTCTTTATCGTGGACTTGAAGCTTATTAACAAGTCTTTGGTAATCTCGGTAACTATATCCAAATCCTTTAACGACTTCTTGTAACACATCGAGCGTTTCTAAAATATCTTCTTCTGCCAAATCTAATGTATTAATATAATCTTTATGTATCTCAACTATATCTTCAGGTAAAACATCTTTCTTTATAACTTCATTTGTGAATGCTTCACATTTCTTAATTAATAATGTTTTATTGTTAGTTATTAAACTTTCTTTAACAAGGGCTTTATAACTTTTTGTGAATTCTTCCACTAAATGTGCCTCCTTACTTCCACTTCAATATCCCATCAGTTTTATAACAATATGAAACCTTTATTTACTTTCAGCGAATAGCATAATTTTTTGGTGTTAAACCTTTGTTGATAGCTAAAAAAGACTTTAGGAATGGATAACCTAAAGCCTTAAAAACTCAAGACATCCTTTTATAATAAATACATTTTCATAATAACTATAGTGATACGTCTTAAATCAAAGATAAATAGACATACCGACACCTATACGAGTGTTTAAATATCCTAATATTACTTAAACACTTAATTATTATAAAGTTATTGCCTTTTATTTCAATATTTTTTTATGTTTACTACATATATTATTTAAGATTTATGATGATCAAAGTTATTTAATCCCAAACTAATATCTAAGGCATTATCAACCTCTATCATTTTACTATCTGATAAAAATGTTAATTTTTCTTTTAAACGCTTTTTATCTAGTGTTCTAATTTGTTCAAGAAGAATAACTGAATCTTTATCTAATTTATACTTTTTCTTTTCAATTTCTACGTGGGTTGGTATTTTCGCTTTATTAATCCTACCAGTAATCGCAGCTACAATTACAGTTGGACTATATTTATTACCAGTATCATTTTGAATGATAACTACAGGTCTTACTCCCCCTTGTTCAGACCCTTGAACTGGTGATAAATCCGCTAAATAAACATCTCCTCTTCTAATCATTCATTCTTGGAATTAGATATTAAATGTGATTCGTTGCAATCACAAGCTTCACACTCTATCGGGAAAGCTTCTGTTGCTAGGGAGAGGTTTAAATCGGCCATTTGTGCATAACCTTCTTTTAAAGATTGTTCAAGACTGTGGTTTCTATTTTGATTAAAAGATAACATGAAAAGAACCTCCATCTGATTCCAAAAGTTGTTATATTAGCATCAATTTAGTTTTATAATAACAAATTTCCTAATCAGTGACTATACTATTTTAACAATTCGTTTGTAACCTCTTCATTATTATCATAATAATATATTCTTGGAAGACGTCTTGATAAATTACATAATACTTCGTAGTTAATTGTACCTTGTTTATTCGCTACTGCTTCAGCTGATTGTGGTGAATCAACATGATTATCCATAAGTATTACTTTTTCACCCGTTTTTACATGAGAAGGAACCTTAACTATCATTTGGTCCATACAAATACGCCCAATGACTTCACATTGATTCCCGTTAACATTGACGAACGCACCTTGCATCGATCTTAAATATCCGTCGGCATACCCAATAGGTAAAATTGCAATTGTCATTTCTTCAGCAGCAGTATATGTACGTCCATAACTAACAGTTTCACCAGCTTTAAGCGTTTTGACTTGAACCGTTTCTGATACTAACTGCGCACTCGGTCTTAAATGAACTTTTACATTATCTTTAACATATTCTGAAGGATAGTATCCATAAAGAGAGATTCCTAATCTTATTGCATTACAAAATTGACCATCCATGAGTAGTGATCCAGCAGAATTTTGACAATGAATATAGATTGGTTTCTCAACTTGATTAACCATCTCTTTGAACAAAGTATATTGTTCGTTCATAGAACTTCCAGGTTCATCTGCACTCGCAAAATGTGTGTAAACGCCTTCAAAGACTAAATGATTTCTTTTATTAATTAGGTCAACCACTTCTTTATATTCATCTATATCTTTCATTCCAATTCGGCCCATACCAGTATCTAATTTTACATGTAGCCATAAATTTTTTTGGTTATCATCAGGAATTTGCTTGATAGTTTCCTTCAACCATGCTTTAGAAGGTACTGTTAAAGCAACACGATGCTGTATAGCCTTCTCAATGTCTTCTGTTGGAACAACACCTAAAACTAATAATTTAGCATCAACTCCATGCATTCTTAATTCTATTGCTTCATCAAGTGTAGCCACTGCAAAAAATGTTGCACCATGACGCATTAAATGTTGTGCTATTTTCACACTTCCTAATCCATATCCATTAGCTTTAATAACTGAAATGACAGTTTTATTAGCGTGTAATTGATTGAAATTTTGATAATTTGCTAAAATTGCATCTAAATTCACATTTAAATATGTTGCTCTATAAAACTTCTCTGACATATACATGTCCTCCTTGAAACTACTTACTTTATCTTATTTCTGATGATTAAAAATTCTATCCAATTTTCATTCGTTTTTTTCAAGAATAACTTGACTCATAGCATAATTCTCAGTATGTGTAATACTCACATGTGTATCAAAACCAGGATAATCAATACATGGTTTACCTAGTGCATCGTTGTAACAGTTAATATCCTGAAACGATACTGATTTCCCCAACCCAGTACCTAAGGCCTTACTAAATGCCTCTTTCACAGTAAAGCGACCTGCTAAAAATTCTAATCTACGTTGCTCATGTGTATACTGATTTAATTTGTCCCTTTCCTCTATAGTAAGTATTCTTTCAATAAATTTTGTTTGATTCTGAAGATTTTTAATTCGTTCAATTTCTATTAGATCTATACCTATTCCATAAATCACTTGTATCGCCTCTTTAGTATATCATCAATAATCTTTTATCAAGTCTTTAATATATCATCGTTTAATTTTTCTGATGAAGCTACATTTGTCGTTATTGATTTTTGTTGTTTAATTTGTTTTTTTAATCTTTGTGCTTCTCGAATATCTATCAATGCTATTTCAGAATTCCCCCCAGCAGTTGATAAAGACAGCGAAGCGAGTTGGAACTTTCTCATGATAAATCCCTCAACAATATCTATATTTTGTATTCTAAAGTATGGGATGACGTGCACATCTATAAAAATGATACCTTCTCTAATATGTATTTCTTTATCATCTAAAAAATATCTAAGATGTTTAAACTTAAACCAAGGCACTAGAATCATGAATAAAATACAAACTATTGTAGTTAAAATTATTGCTCCAATTATTAAATTTTTAGTATTAATAAAATGGAATTTTAATTCATTAAGCAATATTAAAATAGACAATGCTATCACTAGTAAAAGTGTCCAAAAAGCACCACTAATTCTCATTACTTTAATACCATTTTGGTGCATATATTTATAAGACTTCATGAGTATCACCTTTCATGTACCAATTTTTGAGTTTAAGAACATTATCTACTTCACTAAACTTCAAGCCAATATTTTGCCTACTACTACCTTTAGCAATAACAAATTGAAAATTTGCGAGTTGGCTTCTTTCAAGAAAGGGATGTTGACTAATAGCCATTCCTAAGACTTTTTCTTTTTTAACATAAAATCTCTTAATATTTAATATAGACGCTTTTTGTACAACTAGCTCTGATTCGCTAAAAGAAAAACCACTAAAACGTGTATAAAGTATAGCGTAAACAAAAAATAATGAGATTGGTAATAAAGCTATAATTAAAGACCATAAAGACCACATATACCATCCAATAATGCCCATACCAATAAGACACAAGGAAGGAATTAAAAAGTGACGATGAAACCCTTTTAAAGGCATACCAATTTTAGCATGATTAAATGTCATCTCAGGAACTAAAGGCCTAATCACTTTATATGCCTCTTTTCTTGGAATAAACGGTAAAATCATAATTCTTCCGTCATTATCAGTGGGTTCCTCTTCAGTGGCATCTATATCGCTTGTAATATAGAAATGTATAGATGTATAACCAAATAATTTTCGTATAAAAGATTGATGTTCAAGTACACCTTGCAGTCGGTCAGTTGGTACAGTGATATTTTTCTTCGTAAATAATCCATATTGAATTTTAAGTTGATGATTTTCTTGAATAACTCGATATCCATAAAACTTAATTAAGTACATGACAGTTCCGATTATATAACTTAATAATAACACTAGTATGACAATAAAAATGACAATGAAATATATCGTTTTAAATACTGAAGATATTTCTTCACCAAATTTATCCCATGGAATAACACTTGAGAGACTGCCAATAATAGGGGATAGCGTCACAAAAGCAAGCGCTATAGCTCCACTTGTCATAGACATAAATAATAGTTGCTTAAAAGGCATTTTAAATATGGCATATTGGGGCTTGGCATGTTGCTGATATGTCTGAGTATGGTTCTCTTCATTTAACTCTTTAGCTTCTTGATTTACCTGGTTATTCATGCGTTCTTGAATAGATTGCAATTCTTGTTCAATAACTTCACTTTGCTTTTTTGAAATTGTCCCTAACTCTATGCCATCACTAGGTGTTTTAATGATGAGTTCAACACCGCCAACAATCTGATTAATCAAACCTTGAGACGTATCTGCAGATTGTATGCGACTAATATTAAGTTCTTTTCGTTCCTTATTAAAAACACCAGTAGTTAATATAAAATGATCCTCTTCAATCCAATATCGTGTATTATAAACCTTAATAATATTATGAATGAAGCCGATAGAAAATATCAAAGTCATTATACCTGGAATAATATAAGACGAAAAATCATCATATTTAAAATCTTTTATATTAAATAAAAAGATGATAATTACAATGAAATTTGATTTAATCACACTAATCAAGCCATCAATATAAGAAATTGGATGTAGCTTTTGCGGACTATACATCGTCATTGGCACCTCTCAATCTCAATAGTATTTGTTGTTGAATATTTTGTGCTTCTTTCTCAGATATTATTGGAAATGAGATTGTATGACCTGCAGTAAATAAAGTTACAGAATTAAGATTTAATTTTTTTGATAACGGATTAGTTCCAATATCAATAAATTGTATTCTCTCTATTTTGCTTAATTCTTCTTTCTTAAAAATAAATAATCTTTTTAAAATGACAAAATCTTCGTGAATTTTATAATAACGATATCTATATTTAATTAGTGGAGATATACAAGTGTTTAAAATCGATAACAAACCTAGCCCAAGAAAGATGTATGATGTAAAAGGCCACCAATGATTTAAAAAACTAAAATACAAAAGTAAACTGAATATTATAAGCAAAATAAATAAACCTATACAACTAGTGATGTAATAGTACTTTAGCGCTTGGATTGGACTTCTATGAAACGTACTATCATTTTTCATAAATGTACTCCTTTTCAAGATTTACCCACATTATAGCATAGTGATAATAAAGTCTAAAAAATAACAGCGACCAATATTTTCAATGTATTATTTATTAAAAAATAATTTATTTCCATACAAAAATGAAAAAATTCATATCGACACGTCACACCTAATATATAATAAGATTTATGCTCAATACATATGTACTTTTTAATCCGTATAAATAAAAATGCCTGAGACAAAAAATATTATCTCAGGCTAGTTAATTAATTTATTTTTGGTGATCTGCAAATGTGCGACCTTTTAGTGATTGATTACCACTTTTTTGTTGCTTATCTCTACGGTCAAATTTCTTTGAATTTTTCTTTTTACTTGATTGACCTTTAGAACCTTTTGATCGTCTATTTTTATTATCAAACTTACCATTACCACGTTTATGATTACTTCTTCTAAAACCGCCTTTACTACTGCGATTTTTACGTGCTAACGGTTTTTCAAATGTTAATTGTACTTCCACTTCATCGTTAGCTTCTACAAGTTCTTGAAGTAAAGAGGCTACTAATTCTGTACTATCATATTCTTTAAGTAATTCACTTGATATTCTTTGTAAACGCGGCTCGTTCTCTCTTGACATCCAGTTTTGAACTCTATCTTTAATATCATCTTCACGCGCTTTAAGCACCTCTTTACGATGTGGAGGTCTTAATGCTTTCATTCGACGATTATTGACATCTTCAATTTGTCGAATATAATCCATCTCAATTGGATTTACAAAAGTAACTGCAATACCTTCTTTTCCTGCTCGACCGGTACGTCCAATACGGTGAGTATAACTTTCTGTATCTTGAGGGATATCAAAATTATAAACATGACTCACACCAGAAATATCAAGACCACGTGCAGCAACATCTGTAGCAACTAAAATATCTATTTGATCGTTCTTAAATTTCTTCAATACTTCTAGACGTTTCGCTTGGGTAATATCGCCATGTAAACCTTCTGCTTTGTATCCTTTAGATAATAGCGCGCTTGTTAATTCATCTACGCGGCGTTTAGTACGACCAAAGACAATCGCCAATTCAGGCTGATGAACATCTAAAAAGTTTGTAAATGTATCAAATTTCTCTAATTCTTTAACGATTGTATAATATTCATCAATTTGAGGATCTGACATTTCATTATTCATTGTCTTAATTATTTTAGGAGCTTTCATAAACTGCTGTACCAATTCTTGGATTGCTTTTGGCATCGTAGCTGAAAATAACATAGTTTGACGTTGCTCAGCTGGAATTTTATCCATAATAAATCTCATATCATCGATGAATCCCATATTCATCATTTCATCTGCTTCATCTAAAATAAGCGTGTGAATTCCCTGAGTTTTAAGTGTACGACGATTAAGATGATCAATAACTCTTCCTGGCGTACCTACTACAATTTGAGGGCCTCTTTTTAATGCTTTAATCTGTCTTTCAATAGGCATACCGCCAAAGACTGTAACAACTTGTACTTTTTGACCTTTACTGAACTCTCTTAATTGCTCAGCTACTTGCATAGCAAGCTCTCTCGTTGGCGCAAGAATTAATGATTGAACACCCTGTTGGCCTACAACTTTCTCAATTAAAGGTATACCAAACGCCCCTGTTTTCCCAGTACCAGTTTGGGCTTGTCCAAGGATGTCATCTCCTTCTAACGCGTAAGGGATGCTATCTTTTTGGATAGGTGTCGGTTCTTTAAACCCCATTGTTTCCAATGTTTGAACCGTTTTATCCGAAATCCCTAGTTCTTTAAAATTTTGCAAAATAATTCTCCTTTTACGTGTATATTTCTTAATATGCTTTTTTACATATATGGTCACTTATGTTTTATCAACTTCTATATAGTACCACCTTAAAAATATTATAGCAATAAAGCAATTTCACACATTTACTGTTTTCAATGTAATTCATCAAACAATTTAACTTTCAAAAAGGTCGTGCAATATGTAATGTAAGCGTTTTGCATAATTTACTAAAAAAATAAAAGCATGCGTTGAAAGTAACATCCAAATTAATTTACAGATGCTCATTCATTGCATGCTTTAAAATTAGATTTTATATTACAACAATGCGTCAACAACTTCCTCAAGCTTCATACCCCGTGAACCTTTAACTAAGACTTTGTCCTCTGGTTTAACTTGAGATATTAACGTCTGAATTAACTGTTCTTTTTGATCAAAGTGTTTTGCTTCTTTAACAAAAATTTTACCACTATCATGGATATAACTGGCTTCTTTACCAAATGTATATAAAACATCTATATTTTTATCTTTCAAATATTCACCAACTTGTTTGTGCATCACTTGACTATTAGGTCCTAATTCAAGTACATCTGCTAATATTAAAATTTTTCGACCTTTCATGACACTTAATGTATCAATGGCAGCTTTCATACTTGTTGGACTTGCATTATATGCGTCATTAATTACTGTTACTTTATTTGATGATTCATGTCTTTCCATTCTCATAGCAGTTAATTGCACGTTGTGAATATTATTTTGAATTATTGTTTCATTTAGGCCTAATTCATGTCCAATAGCAATTGCAATAGCAGCGTTTTTCATATTATGCGTGCCCAAAATTGGTAAATGATAGTGTTCTTTTTGATTGATAGTAAAATGAATACCTTCGTTTTTCACATCGTTCATATGACAAGTATATGTATTGTCAGAATTTAATCCAATGCTGATTAATTTCGCATGTTTAACTTGAGTAACATGAGGTTTTAATAAAGGTTCATCTCCGTCATAAATAAATATACCATTTGTTTTGAGACCAGTTGTTATTTCAAATTTAGCTTTTGCAATGCCTTCTCGCGATCCTAAATCTTGCATATGTGACTCACCAATGTTTGTGATGACCGCTATATCAGGTTGTGCGATGTTAGATAACAACTCTATTTGATGAAAACCTGACATTCCCATTTCTAGAATAGAAATTTCTGTGTCTTCATCAAGTTCTAGTAAAGTCAACGGCATTCCAATTTCATTATTATAATTTCCTTGTGTTTTTTTAACTTTAAATTCAGTTGATAATACACTTTCAATCATGTCTTTTGTGGTTGTTTTTCCATTAGAACCAGTGACCGCTATCACCTTAGGATTTACATGATTTAGATATGCTTTTGCCAATTGCTGTAAGGCTATTAAAGTATCTTCTACCCAAATAATAGGACCTTGGATCTCTTCAGAATACCTATTCTCTTTTTCACTAAAAACAGCTCCAGCACCATCGTTCAACGCTTGTGTAATAAAACGATGGCCATCAACATTCTCGCCTTTAAACGGTATAAATAGCGATCCTTCATTGATTTCCCGTGAATCAATTGAAACCCCATTTATTGTTTCTTTTAAATGTTTTTCATCAATTTCACAATCTATCCAGTTTTTAATTTGCTCTAATGTGACGTTTATCATAACTAAAACCTCTAATAATCAATTTTATATTTATTTTTCTTTTTATCTTCATAACGTTCTTTAGCCAAATCAATCAATTTAGCAATTAAATCAGGGTAAGATAAGCCCATATTTTTCCATAAGTTTGGATACATACTATATGCAGTAAATCCTGGCATGGCATTTGTTTCATTGATATAAATTTGATTATCATCAGTAACAAAGAAATCTGCACGAACTAATCCCGAACAATCAGTAGCTTTAAAAGCCTCTAATGCCATGTTTCTTAATGTCATTTGAACATCTTGATCTAAATCTGCTGGAATATCTAATTTAATCTTACCGTCTTTATACTTTGATTTATAATCATAAAATGCTACATCCTTAACAACCTCACCAGGCCATGTTGTTTCAGGATAATCGTTACCTAAGACAGCTACTTCAATCTCTCTAGCATTAATCCCTTGTTCAATGACAAGTTTACGATCAAATTGGAATGCTTCAGCTATCCCAGATTTTAATTCTTCTTCATTGTTACATTTACTTATACCAACACTTGAACCGAGATTAGCAGGTTTTACAAATACCGGATATGTTAACTTATCATTAACTAATTTAATGATATTATTTTCATATTTTTCATACTCACTTCTTAAAAAGCTAATATAAGGTAATTGAGGTAAACCTCTATGCTCAAATAATTGTTTCATCACGAGTTTGTCCATTGAGCTTGAAGCAGCTAACACACCATTACCTACATATGGTATATCAAGTACCTCAAAAAGACCTTGGATAGTTCCATCTTCTCCATTTGGACCATGTAATAACGGGAACACTGCATCATATGATCTTCCTAAACTACCTTTACTGAGTAATTGTGAGATTTCTCCAGTTTCTACATCGTTAATGACGAGTTCGTCAGTATTTTTTATTTCTTGTGTAATATTATCTTTTTTCTTCCATTCACCATCGTTTGTTATATAAATGATATCAACTTGATATCGTTCTTTATCAATTGCGTTTAAAACATTTTGTGCAGTTAAAATTGAAACATCGTGTTCTGCACTTTTACCTCCAAAAACGATACAAATATTTTCTTTTGTCATTTCGTTTTCCTCCATTACAATCACAGTTCTTTTAGCTTTTTTCTTTGACGTAATTGTTTAATTGTTCTTTTTATTTGCTACTTTAAGTTCATAACGACTTCTGAAACTTAATATTATCATATTTTGAAATTCAATTGCATTTGATAATCTAAATATAGAACTAAATTTTAGTGACAATTTGGGTCAATATACATATTTTTATTATGACTATTACATATTAAAAGTTAAAAAGGTGCTATCATTCTTTGATATTCTAGCAAATTTAAAAGAAGTCATGTAAAATTAATATATATTTGATTAGAAAATATGAATGAATACCGATAATTAAAATATTGTAAAAGTATCTACAGCAATTTTGAAAAGTAATCCATATACATAAAGGAGTAAGCAATGAATTATTCTTCTCGTCAACAACCTAAACGAAACTGGTTACGTAAAGTCGACTGGATACTCGTACTAGTTATATCGCTATTAGCACTAACAAGTGTTATTTTAATCAGTTCCGCTATGGGTGGCGGACAATATAGTGCAAATTTCAGTATTAGACAAATCATTTATTATATTTTCGGAGCTATTATTGCACTTTTAATTATGATAATTTCACCGAAGAAAATTAAAAGTAATACTTATATTTTATATAGTATATTTTGCATTCTATTAATAGGATTACTTATTTTACCTGAAACTTCAATCACCCCAATTATTAATGGTGCTAAAAGTTGGTACAGTTTCGGTCCTATAAGCATCCAACCTTCCGAATTCATGAAAATTATACTTATACTTGCTTTAGCTAAAACGATATCTAAACATAACCAATTTACATTTAATAAGTCTTTTCAATCTGATTTAATGTTATTTTTTAAAATTATAGGTGTATCCATTATACCTATGGCATTAATTCTGTTGCAAAATGACTTAGGTACTACTTTGGTGTTATGTGCAATTATAGCTGGTGTCATGTTAGTAAGTGGAATAACATGGAGAATATTAGCCCCTCTTTTTATTGTTGCATTTGTAAGTGGCTCTAGTATTATATTAGCTATCATTTATAAACCATCCTTAATAGAGAGCCTATTAGGAATAAAAATGTATCAAATGGGACGTATCAATTCTTGGTTAGATCCCTATTCATACAGTAGTGGGGATGGATATCACTTAACAGAATCTTTAAAAGCTATTGGTTCTGGTCAATTATTAGGTAAAGGTTATAACCATGGCGAAGTTTATATTCCTGAGAATCATACCGACTTTATTTTTTCAGTGATTGGCGAAGAAATGGGCTTTATAGGTTCAGTATTATTGATATTACTTTTCTTATTCTTAATATTCCACCTTATACGATTAGCTAGTAAAATTGATAATCAGTTTAACAAAGTATTTATCATAGGATATGTATCGTTGATTGTCTTTCACGTGTTACAAAATATCGGCATGACGGTTCAATTACTACCTATTACAGGTATACCACTTCCGTTTATTAGTTACGGCGGAAGTTCTTTATGGAGTTTAATGACTGGTATAGGAGTAGTTCTTTCAATTTATTATCATGAACCTCAACGATATCAAATACCCGCATTATCAAAAAAATCTAATACAATTTAACCTTTATAAAAAAGAGACACTATTCACAGTGAACAGTGTCTCTCTTTTTATATTAATTTAGATAATCAATACATAAAATATTATATTATCATGCAAATCATTTTAATTCATGACTTACTTGATTAGATGTAGGCAAAGTATTAATAATATCTAAACGAGATTTAGTTTTCTTAATATTCACACCCAATGATGATAATAATTTGACTACATTTTGAATCTTATCCTGATTCTTCACAATTATCACCTCGTTAGAAATAGCTTCATTTCCATCATACCCTAATTACTTCTACTTTACTACATCATTCAAGAAATATTTTTAAATATTTCTAAAAGCTATAATAATTCAAAGAAAAAAACGAATTAAACACAATCCTTTAATTATAAAATACGAAATCCGCAATCGTAAATTTCTTTTTCAATGTTATTTAAATTTGCGGGAGTGTCAAATTCTACTCGAATCTCATTCATTTGGTAATCGATATCCACACTATTGATGCCTATCATCTTAGATAAATGATCTTTGAGCTGTTTCTCTTGTTCAGTTGTTTTAATACCTGAAACATGTATCAATCCTTTTTTCAATTTCATACCCTCTTAATCTTTTATTAATTTTTGGAATGTCACGAGCAATTCATCCATTGCTTCTTCTTGCGCACCGTCGTTTATTTTTTCCATAATACAACCCTTCATGTGATGATCTAGTAATTTAATAGCTACACTATTCAATGCTGAACGTGTTGCTCTAATTTGAGTTAGTACATCATCACAGTAAACATCGTCATCAATCATACGATTGATTGCTCTTACTTGACCTTCTATTCTATTTAATCTTGATTTTAAATTTGTTTTTATTTGCTCTGAGTGATGTGCACTCTCCATGTCTGCCATAAAGTCACCTCTGTTCATATTATATCGTATTATTCATAAATTCACTCGTCAATGATTCAGTTAATTAAATATAATCTCACCATGATATTCGTATTTCTTCATGCTATAATTATATTTAAAAATCACTGAAATGAAAACTGAGTGAGAATAAACAATCATAAAGGAGGTAACCTATGATAGAAGTCTTTACTATGGCACTTCATCAATCTAATATTATAATTAATATTTTATTAGTTAGTGCCTTTTTATTAAATTTAGTTTTTGCATTCATTATTATCTTCATGGAGAGGCGTACAGCAAATTCTATATGGGCGTGGTTATTGGTTTTAGTTTTTTTACCTTTAGTAGGATTCATATTGTATTTATTATTAGGTCGCCAAATACAGAGAGAACATATATTTAAACTCGCCAAAGAGGATAAAGTTGGTCTTGAAATGATTGTTGACGAGCAATTAGAGGCTTTGAAAAAGCAAGACTTTTCTAAGGGTAATCATCAAATTGTTAAATTTAAAGAAATGGTACAAATGTTACTTTATAATAATGCTGCTTTTTTAACAACTGATAATGATTTAACAATTTATACAGATGGTCATCAGAAATTCGATGATTTAATTAATGATATTAGACACGCACAATCATATATTCACATCCAATACTACATTATTCATAGTGATAATCTCGGAAAGCAGTTGTTACATGAACTAGAAAAAAAAGCTGAAGAAGGTATAGAAGTTAAAATGCTTTACGATGATATGGGCTCAAGAGATTTACGAAAGAAGGACTTAAAAAAATTTCGTCAAAGAGGCGGCCATGCTGAATCTTTCTTCCCATCAAAATTACCACTTATTAATTTAAGAATGAATAATAGAAATCACAGAAAAATAGTAGTCATTGACGGTACGATTGGATATGTTGGTGGTTTTAATGTAGGAGATGAATATTTAGGTAAATCTAAGAAATTTGGTTATTGGAGGGACACACACTTACGTATTAAAGGTGACGCGGTAAATGCCCTTCAACTCAGATTCATCTTAGATTGGAACTCACAATCAACTCGTGACAATTTAACTTATGAATCTCGATATTTTCCTGATGTTGACTCTGGTGGTACGATAGGCATACAAATTGCTTCAAGTGGGCCTGATGAAGATTGGGAACAAATTAAATATGGTTATTTAAAAATGATTTCTTCAGCTAAGGAATCTATATACATTCAATCACCATACTTCATTCCCGATCAAGCTTTTTTAGATTCGATTAAGATTGCAGCGCTTGGTGGTGTGGATGTTAACATCATGGTTCCTAACAAACGTGACCATCCCTTTGTTTATTGGGCTACGCTTAAAAACGTAGCGTCTTTACTTGAAGCTGGCGTAAATGTCTATCATTATGATAATGGTTTTCTACATTCAAAAACACTTGTCATTGATGATGAGGTAGCAAGTGTAGGAACTGCCAATATGGATAATCGAAGCTTTACATTAAATTTTGAGGTCAATGCTTTTATTTATGATGAAGGTGTAGCGCGATCATTAAAACAAGCTTTCATTAATGATATGAAATTATCTAACAAGCTCACTTCTGAAGCATATGCTAAACGAAATATACTAGTTAAATTCAAAGAAGGGATTTCACAACTACTTTCTCCAATTTTATAGAAATTTGCAAGAAGTGAACGCTTAACGACAGGTTCACTTCTTCATTTATATCTTCTTTAATGTAACAAAATATGTAGTATCATTAATTAAACCATTATAATGATGTCAAAGATATTATTAAATACTAAATGTTAAAAAATGAAATACTTTGATACTTTTAAATTAAGTAAGGAGTCTATCTATGAACTCAAGAATGAAGATTAAAAACGCTTATGAATATATGAAAAGTTTCCATCAACATGATACTACTGGACATGATATTGCACATGTGGAACGTGTCTATAACAACGCTTGTTATATCGCTAAACAAGAAAATATAACAGATACATTCGTTATAGAACTATCATCTTTATTGCATGATACTGTTGATAGTAAATTAACTGATGAAATTTTAGCATATGATCAGCTTAAACAGTTCTTATCTACTCTAGATTTAAGCAATGAAATATCACAACAAGTCCTCTACATTATTAAACATATGAGCTATCGAGCTGGTAAAAATAATCACGTTAAACTTTCGATAGATGGTGAAATCGTTAGAGATGCTGATCGCCTAGATGCCATAGGAGCAATCGGCATTGCTAGAACATTCCAATTTTCAGGACACTTTGGTGAACCTATGTGGACTGAAACGAAGTTTTCAAATGAAGCGTTACATACGTCTCACATTGAAGAGTTAGACAATTCAGCAATAAAACATTTTTATGAAAAATTATTTAAATTAAAAGATTTAATGCACACACCTACTGCAAAAAAACTTGCAGATGAAAGACATCAATTTATGATTCAATTTCTCAAACAATTTATGTCAGAGTGGAATTTTAATAAAGAGTAAATTCAAATAAGAGATAAATTGTTAATTCATGTTTTAACCAAAATCATTAGTATCTACCACATAAAAAATACCTGAGACAACGATTGGTGTCTCAGGTTATTGTTTATTATTTTTTATTCTTTTTTGATACTACTTGAGTATTTTTCCCTTTTTTCTTTGAAGAAGGATTATGTTCTCTTTCATACTTTTCAATAAAAGGTTGAACTTCTTTTTTAGCAAGTTTAGAGTAATAAATATTAGCAAAATGCGTTTGAATTACTAAGAATAATGCACTGACAGACCAGTATAAACCTAAAGCTGATGATGCTTGTAAAGAAATCCAAATAATCATTATTGGAGAAATAACCATCATCATATAACCCATCTGACGTTGCTCTTGAGGCATCGTTTTGCTTGAAACTACAGCTTGAATAAAGTATAGCACACCGGCAATAACTGTAATCCAAATGTCAGGTTTAGTTAAATTAAACCATAAGAAATGCGGATGTTCAGATAAACCATTTACAAGTTTATCTTTTAATACAAAGTATAATCCCATAATAATTGGCATTTGAATAAGTATAGGTAAACATCCTAACATGCTCTTCATAGGGTTCATATCATATTTTTTATAAACTTCCATAAGTTCTTGGTTTGCAGCCATTTTTTCTTCTTGTGTACGCGCACGTTTAACCTTTTCTTGAATGCCATCTACTTCAGGTTTAGCCACTTTCATTTTCTCACGCATCATGTGGCTATTTTTATAGTTAGATAACATAAATGGTAACAAGATTAAACGAATGAAAAGAACTAATACAATAATTGCTAGTCCAAAATTATTATGAAAAACATCATTTCCTAACCACTGTAAGAGATGTTTCATAGGTTGAACAAAAGTATTAAAGAAGAATCCATCTTGCTTCTCAGGTGTAGAGTAATCACAACCTGCTAGAAAAATCATTATTCCCAAAAACAAAGGTAGTAACGCTTTTTTCTTCATTTTTCCACCTCTAATGTTATATTCACATAGAGTATATTTTATCATACTAATACAATAGTAGAAAACAAAAAGTAGAAAAAATAGAGATTTAGGTGAAATATCTTAAGAAGTATTTAACCGTTTTGTCTATATTGGTACTACGTGTAATTGCTGAGATGACAGAAATACCATCTGCACCTTCGTCAACAATAGGCTGCACGTTAGTTTCATTAATACCTCCAATGGCAACTATAGGAACATCATGAATATATAATCTTAATTGAGATATCATAGATGGCCCAACAGGTTTACTAGCGTCATCTTTTGATGATGTTGTATACATTGGACCTACTCCAATATAATCAACTTTAGACAAATCAGATTGTTGATACTCTTTCAAATTCCCTACACTTAAACCTATAATCTTATTTTTAAATTGGCTTGCAAATTGTTGAATTTCCATATCATCTTGACCTACATGAATGCCATCAGCATTAATCTCTTGGGCTAATTGAACATCATCATTAACTATCATAGGTACGTGATATGAATGACATAATTGTTTAAGTTTTAAGGCTAGCTGTTTTTTCTTTTCTCCTTTTAGTGCATTAGGGCCTTTTTCACGAAATTGATACAATGTGATTCCAGCTTCTAATGCCTCTTTGAGAACTTGCTCAATTGATTTATTTTTAGGTATATCTTGTGTTCCGCAAATAAAATAGACTGATAATTGTTTTGAATCAAACATCATATTTATATCTCTACCTTTTTTACTTGATTTTTATAAGCAATATCATTCATTTGATAAAGTTGATCTAGTAGTTCAGATAGAAAAGTACCAGGTCCATTTACATGAGGTGCTTGTTCAGCAAATTCTGCTGCGATGTTGTAGACACTTACCGCTTCAACTAATAAATCAATTGAAGGTTGAGTATTTCTAAACAAGAAACTTGCTAATACACCACCTAACAAGCATCCAGCCCCTGTAATTTTAGTAAGAAGCGGAGAACCATTAGATAATTTAATTATTTTCTCATTTTTTGCAATAATATCATCTTCCCCAGTAATGACAATAGCAGTGTTTAAAGTATTTGCCGCTTTTTTTGCAATATTTACTGAATCTAATTCGCTATCACTGTCAGTACCTTTCATAGTTGTATTAAAATCAATTAATGTCAATATTTCGGATGCATTGCCTTTTATAACTGTGACATTAACTTCATCAAGAAAACGTTGACAAAAATTTTTACGATATGTAGATGCGCCAACTGCCACTGGATCAAAAACTATTGGTGTACCTTGCTGATTAGCAATTTTACCTATTTTGATAATATCTTCCTCATTTTCACGTGTGAGTGTACCGATATTAATTAAAAGCGCACTAGCCATTCGAGTAAAATCTTCAGCTTCTTCTGGTGCCTCACTCATTGCGGGACTAGCACCTAAACTTAGTAAACCATTCGCAGTAAAGTTTTTCACAACATCATTGGTATAGCAAATTACGAGTGGATTTTCTGAACGTAATCGTTCTAAATTATTCATCATCTAAACCTACTTTCTTCATATAAGCAAAATGATTTACAGGTCCTCTTCCCCTGCCAATTTCTGGGGTATGTTCAATACTTAATGAAATAAACTCTTTTGCTTTTTTTACTGCATCATTTATGGAACGACCTTTAGCTAATTCTGCTGTAATGACTGCTGAAAAAGTACAACCAGTTCCATGCGTATGTTTAGTATCAAAGCGTCTGTTCTCAAATGTATACGTTTCATTCTTAGTGAAAAGAAAATCTTTAGCATTATTTAAATCGGCTGAATGTCCACCCTTAATTACAACGCCCTTACTACCAATTTCATTAATAAAGATTTGACCTGCTTTACGTATACTTTCTTCATCGTTAATTTTAATACCAGTAATTTCTTCAGCTTCAGGTATATTCGGAGTGACAACATCAGCCAAAGGTAATAATGTTGATTGCAAATGATTTTTAGTATTGTCATCCATCAATGAATCACCACTTTTGGCAAGCATAACTGGATCAATCACATAAGGAATATTGGAATGTTCCTTTAAGTAACTTTGAATCAACTCCATCGTTTCTTTTGTTGCAATCATACCCGTTTTGATAGCTTGTGGTAATTCATCATCAAACACACTATCAAGTTGTTCCTTTACCCATGAAGTTTCTAAATTATGAATATGTTGAACTCCTAGAGTATTTTGAGCAACGATACTTGTTATAGTGGCCATACCATAAACGCCACACGCGTGAAATGATTTTAAATCCGCCATAACACCTGCCCCACCGGTGGGGTCTGTGCCTGCTATTGTTAGTGCAATTTTAGGTTTATGCATTATTATCTCCCCTATATTCCCATTTTTCATTAATATATGCCATATTGAAGAAATGTCTCTCATGAATAGTACTTTGCAAGAAATTTTCTTTAATTTCATTTTTTTCAGTCTCACTACAATGTTTAGTTAAACGGTCCATCAATTGATCGAACACATCAACAAGTTCGTCCATTTCAGTACTATAAAATTGGAACCATTTAGAAGTCACTGATTCTTTATTTAATTTTGAATCTTCCATCGCACGTTTACCAATGACAGCGTAAACGTATGGACATGGTGCCATCGCTGCAATCGTGAAGGCTGCATTTTCACGTGCAAATGCATTGAAGTACATGTGTTTAATATAATGATCACCACTTGGTGGCCATACT
This sequence comes from Staphylococcus sp. HMSC068G11, assembly GCF_001815825.1. Classification (NCBI taxonomy): domain Bacteria; kingdom Bacillati; phylum Bacillota; class Bacilli; order Caryophanales; family Staphylococcaceae; genus Staphylococcus; species Staphylococcus sp. HMSC068G11. Next base: position 57,697 of record NZ_KV822054.1, on the reverse strand, counting down.
TTTTCTTTTACTATTTCTTCATATGGTTCATTAATGAAATCAGCTAGAACCTCATGCGCTTCAACTTCTCCTTCTAACATAAATTCAATTTGTTCTACTAGAAATTTAACATCATCCATGGAACTCATTTTGGGTATGAGCATTGCATAAATATTTGTAAACTCTTTTAAATAAGAAGCGTCTGCTCTTAAGTATTGTCTTACAGCTTGATTAGATAACTTACCTGCTAGTAAATCTTGAATAAAACCATCATTGTAAATATCATCAATAATAGGTTTTGATGCTTCCCTCAACTCTTTTGAAAATGTCATAATTAGCCTCCTCAAAAAATAAAACTACTTCCCAACGAGGAAAGTAGTTAGACCAAGACATCTTAATGACGAATAGTTAATAACTACTTTCCTACGTTGGTATTAACCAAATCAGGTTATAAGGGTCTGAATACATTCATCTCAGCCTTTTGGCTCCCCTAGTAGTAAATAATATATGATTCATTATCAACCATAGCAAACGATTACATGTAAATCAAATAAGTCGTATAATAAAAAACCATCTTCTCAAATTCGAGAAGATGGTACATACTTCATATTTTAATTAAGCAGTTACCCAATGACCTGGGCCACCAGTATTATATAATTTTACTGCTGCTTTGTCTTGTACGCTTTCTGGAGCTTTTGCAGGTGATACACCTTTATATTGACTTGGAGCAACAGAATCCCAAGTTGATTGTAAGAATTGATATTTACCTGCTGCACCTGAAGATGGGTTTATTGCATGAATATCGCCACCTGATTCACGTTGAGCAATTTGTTGTAAATGTGAATTTACATTTACTGATGAACCACTTGAAGCTTTACTTGAAGAAGTTTGACTTGCAGATGTTGATTTTGTTTGTGGTTGCGCTGTTTGCTCATTTTGTGGTGCTGATACTTGTACAGGTTGTTGTTGTGTTGCTACTTGAGATTGGCTTGGTTGAACAGGTTGCGTAGCATTGTTTGTTGATTCATAACTCCAACTCCAAGTAGAACCATCAGATTCAAAATGATAAGAATTGCCATTGTAATCAAAATTAATGTTATAAGCACCTTCTTGAACAGGGCTTTCATTTAGTGATTGATCATTAGTTAACGCTTTTTGAGCTAATTCTGCTTTATCAACATTTGTAGTCTCACTTGCATGTGCGTCATGTCCTGCGTTGCCTGCTACAACGCCTAGTCCTATAGCTAATGATGATGCAACTAATGTTTTTTTCATTATTAAAAATCCTCCTAAAAGTGATTTGTTTTCTTAATTTGTTTACGTAACCTACTGTAACATCTATAAAAATCGTGCAGGTTACACTGAAATAAAAATAAACGCCATTTTTTTACACTGCAATTACATTAAATAGTATACTAATTCTAATGAATAACCGTAATTATTCCTATCATGATAGTTTTTTCGAGTCACATTATCACAATATCGTTGTAATATAAATGAAATTTATCAGATAATTATCAAAATTATAGGCCTTTGATATGTATTTAAAGCGACCTTTAATTAATGTTTTATGATTAACAAAGGCCGCTCGAGTATAATTGAAAGAAAGGATAAATTAATTTATTAAATATAGGATGGAGTTTTAAAGGAAAAGATAGTTGTTTAAATATGAATTATTTCTAAATCATCAGGTTGATAAGTGTTGTTTTCAAATTGATTATCAGAGGGAGTTTCATTGTTTTTATTTTTGGGGGACATGAATTTAATTGTTTCAACGTATAATTCTGTAACAAAATGTGTTTGGCCTTCTTTTTCATATTTTCTTGAACGCATTTGCCCAGTTATACCTACTAAAGTACCTTGACTAGTGTACTTTTCAATATTAGTGGCAGTTTTACCGAAAGCTTTACAAAGCAAATAATCTGAAGAAATTTCGTTATTATCATCTTTGTAGTTTCTTTCTGTAGCAACGCAAAATGTTGCTATTTTGTTATCCTCCTTTTCATATATTTGAGCATCTTTCGTCATTCTACCAACAATGACTATTTTATTTAACATGTGTCACCTCCTTCTTATGCTCTAATCATAACTGAGCTTAGTTCACTGGTCAAAACCACAATTTTATTGAAATTGTTAGTAAATGATGATGAGATTTTGATATATTTAAAGAAAATATTGAAGTATTATATCTAAATCTGACATAAATTTATATTTTTGTATGAATAAAAAAATTTGGAGAAGTGATATTATGAAAACTTTTAAGGCAGTAAGATTTCAAATTGTAAATGAACATGGTGCTATATCCGAATACGCTATTGAAGATGGTGTGATTATAAATAAAGAGGGAAGTGGCACTGGGTGGTTACTAGAAATAGTTATTTCAAATGAACACTATGAAACATTTAATCAATATAAGGAAAACAAACAACTTTTAGATATTAGAGTAGTTATTACAAGACCTGCTAACGATCCAGCGTTATTTAATGCAACAGTTAAAAGCGTTAAAAATTTTAAATATTCAATGTCAGTCGTTTTAGAATGTCACATCTACACTTTGAGACAAGAATACGCTGAGAGTTTATTAGAAGAATTAGTTGATGAAGGACTTACTGGTGAAAAGTTAAAAAAAACATTTAATCGTATGATGCAATCAAAACCTAAGTTGAAAGATGAGAAAATCGAAAGATAAACACATAGGGTAATTATAAAACATTTAATTTTCATATATTTAAATCATATACAAATTTAAATGTTGAACATAAATAAAGCCTAGAACATGAATTAACCATTGTTCCAGGCTCTATACGAACACTAATTACTATATTAAAAAGCACTACTATTGATACTTATAATTTCAGACGAGACCTGACTTAGAGCATTTCAACCAGAAATTCAATAGACATGAAAAGTTAGGTCAATAATCTGTGCAACTTTCTTTAAATATGTTTTTACTATTTTATTATCACAATACGAATTATTTTACCTTAAGAGTTTAATTATCTAAGGTTAAGCATCTTGAATAGCAAAAGTAAGTTCACAGCTACAAGCAAGTTGGCCATCAACAGTCGCTTTAGCCGAACCTTTACCTATAGGGCCTTTTATTTTAGTTATTTCAACTTCCAACATTAATGTATCTCCAGGTACGACTTGTTTTTTGAAGCGACACTTATCAATGCCTGCAAATAATGCTATTTTTCCTTTATTTTCTTCGCTATTTAACATAGCTACTGCACCAGTTTGCGCTAAAGCCTCCGTTATGAGAACACCAGGCATCACAGCGTAATTAGGGAAATGTCCCTGGAAAAATGGTTCATTACCCGATACTTGCTTTAGTCCTACACATCTTTTACCTTCATCATATTCTACAATTTTATCTATTAGTAAAAAAGGTTGTCTGTGTGGGATAATTTGTTTAATTTGATTATAATCAAAAATCGTTTCCATTTTTAAAACCTCCGTGCTTAAGCTGTAATAATATTATTGATTAACTCGTTCTATGTTTGCACCTAGACTTTTTAGTTTTCCATGTAAATTGACGTATCCTCTATCAAGATGCTTTAACTCAGTCACTTGCGTAGTTCCCTCGGCAACTAAACCAGCTAAGATTAAGGCTGCAGCAGCTCTTAAATCCGTGGCTTTAACTTGAGCACCTTGTAAATGGCTTTTTCCTTCAATTTTAGCACTTCTTCCTTCAACACTTATATTCGCATTCATTCTTCTAAATTCTGCAACGTGCATAAATCTATTTTCAAAAACTGTCTCAGTAATCACTTTGTGTCCATTTGCTGTTAATAATAAAGCCATCATTTGAGATTGCATATCAGTTGGGAAACCTGGGTGAGGTAAAGTTTTTACATCTACTGGATTTAAATCTCCATTTGCTGTAACTCTTATACCTTCTTCATTATATTCAAGATCTACCCCCATCTCTTCAAGCTTATATATTAAACTAGCCATATGTTCTTTAATTGCACCACGTACAAATATGTCACCACGAGTTATTGCACCTGCGATAAGTAGCGTTCCAGCTTCAATTCTATCTGGTATAATTGCGTGTTCAACACCGTAAAGTTTTTCAACACCATGTATCGTAATGGTATCAGTACCAGCACCTGTGATTTTACCGCCCATTTCATTAATATAATTAGCTAAATCAACAATTTCAGGTTCTTTAGCGACATTCTCAATGATAGATTTTCCTGATGCCAAGGACGCTGCCATAATAATATTTTGAGTTGCACCTACACTTGGAAAATCTAAATGGATATGTGCTCCCTTTAATCCATCTTTAGCATTTGCATAAATATTTCCATTTTCTAAATGAATGTCTGCACCTAAAGCTTCAAATCCTTTAATGTGCTGCTCAATAGGACGTGTTCCAATCGCACATCCTCCTGGCAAAGCAACAATAGCATGCCCTAATCGAGCGAGTAATGGTCCCATAACCAAGATGCTTGCTCGCATTTTACTCACATATTCATAAGGGGCTTCTTCATTTAAAGTTTTAGTTGCATCAACTTTAACTGCATTTTTATCTTTATCATACTCTACATTTGCATTGAGTGTAGATAATACATTATTGATTGTTTCAACATCACTTAACTCTGGGACATTAACTAGTTTACTTTGTCCTTCTGAAGCAAGTAATGACGCTGTAAGTACAGGTAATACAGCATTTTTAGCTCCTTCAACATTTACTTCACCAGTTAAACGATTTCCACCATTTATTACTATTTTATCCATCTTTAATCCTCCACTTAAAACTCTAATCAGTTATTCGTTTCCCAACATTATAATTAAATATTCGTCATATGATCACATTTAACCTATAAATTAAATAACAATTACATAGTTATTTTATCAAGTATTTCACTTGAGTTGAATATTGCAATAAATCAACTATAAAGTTACTAACTGCCGTACCCAGTAAAATAGAAATAAAAATCATACAAACTTGAACTTGTAATGGGTAGCCCTTTTTAAAAAGTTGATCTAATTTTATGGAATTTAAAGCCCAATAAGCTACGCAAATACAAACAACATGTAAGATTAAATGTACAATTGCGAACTGACCAAGATAATCCATATTAAGCTCCTTCGTAAGATTACTGTATAACATTGTACACGAAAAGAGGCAATAAAGATACTTATAAAAATGGATATTAGTTTTTAATATTTTACAATTTAAAAAAAGGTTCGATAGTTATTAAAATATACTATCGAACCTTTTTTAATTATTGTAATTCTGCAACACGTAAACGATTATTTGCTCGTTCAAGTGCTCTTTTAGCTCTATTTATGTCTGTATTATCATCATCATCTTCTAAATGTGATTCTGCTCTCGACTTAGCTAATTTAGCTCTTTCAACATCGATTTCATTAGCAGGTTCGGCCGTTTGGACGATAATTGATAATTGATGTTGTCTTGCTTCAATAAAGCCATCACTTACAGCAATAAATTCATTTCCGTTGTGAAAATTAACTTTCACATGACCTGTTTTTAATGCAGCAACAGTTGGAATGTGACCATACATAATCCCCATTTCTCCAGCTGTTGTTTGTAAGACAGCCATCTCAACGTCTTCACGTTCATAGACAGAACCATTAGGAGTGACAATATTTAGTCTAAGTGTATTCATTATCCATACCTCCTAATTATTAGACTTCAACACCCATATCTTTTGCTTTCTCAATTACGTCTTCCATGCTACCTACTAAACGGAATGCGTCTTCAGGGATATGGTCATACTTACCATCTAAAATATCTCTGAAGTCTGCAACTGTTGTTTTAACAGGTACATATGAACCTTTTTGTCCAGTGAATTGTTCTGCAACGTGGAAGTTTTGTGATAAGAAGAATTGAATTCTACGTGCTCGTTCCACAGTTTGCTTATCTTCATCAGATAATTCATCCATACCAAGAATTGCAATTATATCTTGTAACTCTCTATATTTTTGTAAAGTAGATTGAACTTCACGTGCCACATCATAATGCTCTTGACCTACTACTGAAGGTTCCAAAGCTCTAGATGTAGAAGCAAGCGGGTCTACAGCTGGATAAATACCCATTTCTGTTAATTTACGCTCTAAGTTTGTTGTTGAATCTAAGTGCGCGAACGTTGTTGCTGGCGCAGGGTCAGTATAGTCATCGGCTGGTACGAAAACAGCTTGAATTGATGTAACTGAACCTTTATTTGTTGAACTTATACGTTCTTGTAATTGACCCATTTCTGTAGCAAGTGTAGGTTGATAACCAACAGCTGATGGCATACGACCTAATAACGCAGAAACTTCTGAACCAGCTTGAGTGAATCTGAAAATGTTATCAATGAATAATAACACATCTTGACCTTCTTCATCTCGGAAATATTCAGCCATTGTTAATCCGGATAATGCTACACGCATACGTGCACCAGGTGGCTCGTTCATTTGACCAAAGACCATTGCAGTTTTCTTGATAACACCACTGTCGCTCATTTCATAGTAAAGATCATTACCTTCACGTGTACGTTCACCAACACCAGCGAATACTGAAATACCACCGTGTTCTTGAGCAATGTTATTAATAAGTTCTTGGATTAATACGGTCTTACCTACACCGGCACCACCAAATAATCCAATTTTACCACCTTTAATGTAAGGTGCTAATAAGTCTACTACTTTAATACCAGTTTCTAAGATTTCTACTTTTGTTGATAATTCGTCGAATCCTGGAGCTTGTCTATGGATAGGGTCACGTCGTACTGAATCATCAATTTTTTCATCTAAGTCAATAGTTTCTCCTAGTACGTTAAACACTCTTCCTAGAGTTACGTCACCGACAGGTACACTAATGTCTCTACCTGTATCTTTAACTTCCATTCCTCTTTGAACGCCGTCAGTTGAGTCCATTGCAATTGTACGAACTACATCGTCACCTAGTTGAAGTGCAACTTCTAACGTTAATTGAAGCGTTCCATCTTCTTTAGGAACTTCGATGTGTAATGCATTATTTATCTCAGGTACTTCGTTATGTTCAAAACGAACATCTATTACTGGACCCATAACTTGAGTTACACGGCCAATTCCCATGTTGATTTCCTCCTTTTATTATTACTCAAGAGCTGATGATCCACCAACAATTTCAGTAATTTGTTGAGTAATCGCAGCTTGTCTCGCTCTATTGTATTCTAATGATAAATCATCGATTAGTTCTGTCGCATTATCTGAAGCATTTCTCATTGCTGTCATACGTGAAGCATGTTCACTAGCTTTTGCATCTAAAATTGTACCGTAGATTAAGCTTTCAACGTATTGTGGCAAAATAACGCTTAATATAGATTCTTTATCTGGTTCAAATTCGTATGAAGACATTTGACCATGTCCTTGACCTGAATCTTCTTGAGATAATGGTAAAACTTGTTTAGTTGCAGGTTTATTTTCTAAGACACTAACATAATGACTGTAATAAATAGTCAATTCATCTATGTTTTCCTCGCTAAATAAATCAATAGCATGTTTAGCTATAGATTGAATAGACTTAAATGAAGGTTGATCTGGAACTTCAACTAAAGAACTTTCAATTTCATATCCTCTATGATTGAAGAAATCTACACCTTGCTGACCTAAAACGATTAGGCTATATTCACTACTGTCGTTGTGTTTAGATTTGATATCGTTTACTAATGTTTTTAAAACATTTGTACTATAGGCACCGGCTAAGCCTTTATCACTAGTAATTACTAAGTAACCACTTCTTTTAATGTCTCTAGATTTAAGCATTGGATGATTAGAAGTACTATTTGAACCAGCTACAGCTGTAATAGCATCTTGCATCTTTTCCATATAAGGTCTAAATGATTTAGTATTTTTCTCAGCTCTACGTAATTTTGAACTAGAAACCATGTTCATCGCCTTAGTGATTTGCTTCATCTTACTTGTCGATTTAATACGACTGTCTATCTCTTTAAGAGAGGCCATTATCTCACCACCTTTGGAGTATTAATCTTAATTTAACGATTTATAAGATTTAGAATGTACTCTCTATATTACGATTAAATTAGATTTTATTCTTCTGATTTATTAAAACCTTTTTTAAATTCTGTGATAGCAGAATCAAATTTATCAGCATCTGGTAAAGCACCAGTTTCTCTAATTTCATTTAATAACTCAGTTGCATTTGACTCAGCCCAGTGGTTAAATTCCTCTTCAAAACGAGTGATATCTTGTACAGGAATATCATCTAAGTAACCTTTAGTTAATGCAAAAATAATAAGTACTTGATGTTCTACAGGCAGTGGGTTGTTTTGACCTTGTTTTAAGACTTCAACAGTACGTTCACCACGCGCCAACTTTTTAGCTGTGAATTCATCTAAATCAGAACCAAATTGCGCAAATGATTCTAACTCACGATATGAAGCCAAGTCTAAACGTAATGTTCCTGCAACTTTTTTCATCGCTTTAATTTGAGCTGAACCACCAACACGAGATACTGATTGTCCAGCATTAATCGCTGGTCTAACACCTGAGAAGAATAAATCAGATTGCAAGAATATTTGTCCGTCAGTAATTGAGATAACATTTGTTGGAACGTAAGCTGAGATATCGCCAGCTTGAGTTTCAATGATTGGTAAAGCAGTAATTGAACCGCCTCCAAGATCATCGTTAAGTTTTGCAGCTCTTTCTAATAATCTACTGTGTAGGTAGAAGACGTCCCCAGGATATGCTTCACGACCTGGTGGTCTACGTAGTAATAATGATAACTCACGGTATGCTGCCGCTTGCTTAGTTAAATCATCGTAAACGATAAGAACATGTTTTCCATTAAACATGAACTCTTCACCCATAGTTACACCAGAATATGGCGCAATATAAAGTAATGGTGCTGGATCAGCTGCGGATGCAGATACAACGATTGTGTAGTCTAAAGCACCTGCTTGTCTTAATTTTTCAACATTTGCACGAACAGTTGAATCTTTTTGACCTATTGCAACATAAATACAAATTGTATCTTGATCTTTTTGGTTTAAGATTGAATCAATTGCAACTGTTGTTTTACCAGTTTGACGGTCACCAATGATTAATTCACGTTGACCTCGACCAATAGGTACTAAAGCATCAATTGCTTTGATACCTGTTTGTAATGGTTCATCTACAGATTTACGATCCATTACGCCAGTTGCTTTTTTCTCCACAGGACGGGTTTTAGTCGCATTGATTGGACCTTGCCCGTCAATAGGTTGTCCAAGAGGATTAACAACTCTTCCTATCATTTCCTCTCCGACTGGTACTTCCATAATTCGGCCAGTACGTTTAACTTCGTCACCTTCACTAATTTCTTCATATGGTCCTAAAATAACCACACCCACATTAGATTCTTCAAGGTTTTGTGCTAAACCAAGAACACCGTTATGGAATTCTACTAGCTCACCAGCCATAACGTCGTTAAGTCCGTGAATTAATGCGATACCGTCACCAATTTGGAGTACTGTACCAACATCTGTAACGGACATTTCTGACTCATAATTTTCAATTTGTGAGCGAAGCAATGCACTGATTTCTTCAGCTTTTATGGCCATCTATGTCACTCCTCTTTAAATATTAGTTAGCTCTTTCAAATTTTCTTTGTAATTGAACAAGGTCATTTCTAACACTACCATCCATAACTGTAGTTCCAACCTTAACTCTAAATCCACCAATTAGATCTTGATTGATTTTAGTGTTAACAATTACATTTGACAATTCAGTTTGCTTTTTTATAAGTTCTACAATTCTTGATATTTCATCTTCGCTTAACTCGTAAGTCGATTCAATAATAGCAAAATCTTGTTTGTAGTGTTTGTTATATAAATTTTGGAATGATTTAAAAACATTCTCTACAATTGAAATATGTCGGTTATCTGCTAATACTTTTAAAGTATTTACCACATATGGATTTGCTTCGTTGTAAACTCTTTCTACAAATTCTTTACGTTGATTTGCAGTTAAACTTGGATTACTATCAATTGCTTTAAGTTGTTTTATGAAATCAAACGATGAATGGCTAATTGTTTCTAAATCTTCATAGACAACATCTAGTTGATTTGTATCTAGAGCGACATCAAATAATGCTTTGGCATATTTTTTTGCTACCTTTGCCATTATTTATCCCCTGCCTCTTTTAAATACTTTTCAACTAATTCTTTTTGATCTTGCTCTGAAATTTCTTTTCTAAGAACTTTAGATGCAATAAGTACTGATAGTTCAGAAACTTGATTATTAATATCAGAAATTGCACGTTCTTTTTGACTATTAATTTCACTTTGAGCAGTTTCAATCATACCATTAGCTTTTTCGTTAGCTTCATGAATAATTTCTTCATGCTGCTTACGTGCTTGAATCTTAGCATCATCTAAGATTTTTTGAACTTCATCTTGAGTTTCTTTAAGTGTCTTTCTATTTTCTTCTTCAAGTTTTTGAGCATTTATCTTAGCTTGTTCTGCGTCGTCAATATCTTTATTGATATCACGTTCACGTTTATCCATTACTTCTTTTAATGGACCCCAAGCAAATTTCTTCAAAAGTATGATGAGGATTACAAATGTTGCGAGTGTTACAATTGTTGTCCCCCATTCAACTCCTGCACCGAGAATAAATGTATTAGCTGTTGCAGTCACGGGCTCATGACACTCCTTTCGTCAAAATAATCACTAAGCTATAAAAAACAAAACGAACGGCGATAGTCTCTCGTTAGACTTCGCCTTATAAAATGTCTTATCCAGCAAATGTCATGAATGCAATTACAACACCGATGATTGGTAATGCCTCAACTAAACCAACACCAATGAACATGATACCCATTAATTGACCACGTGCTTCTGGTTGACGTGCTACACCTTCAACTGTTCTAGATACGATAAGACCGTTACCAATACCTGCACCTAATGCTGATAAACCAATTGCGATTGCCGCTGCGATTAAATTCATAATAAAATTTCCTCCTAATATTTATATAGTTACTAAATTATATTAATGTCCGTCTGCCACTTTATGTGACATGTAAACCATTGAAAGCATTACAAAGATATATGCTTGGATCGTTCCCACGAATATAGAGAACGCTTGCCAAACTATTAATCCAGGAATACTAATTATCCAACCCCATGCAGGTTGTTCAAAGAACAATGATGCAAGTAAACCGAGTAATAATTCACCTGCAAAAATATTACCGTACAAACGTAGACCTAAAGTTAATGTAGAAGTGAATTCTTCGAATACATTAATAATAGCCAATGGCCAGAAAGGTTTAAAATATCCAGCTCCATAAGCTTTTGTTCCACGCATTTTAATACCGTAATAGTGCGTTAACAAAATCATAGTTGTAGATAACGTTAGAGTTACCGTAGCGTCTGCTGTTGGTGATTTCCACCATAGCGTATGGTCATGAGTGACAATTGCGAACGGTAAACCAAGCATGTTGGCTACAAAAATGAAAAGAATTAATGTCACTGCTAAGAAGTGGAAGTTCCCACCTTTTTTCCAGGCCATATTACTTTCAATAATACCTCTAACAAAATCAAATACCCATTCAATGAAGTTTTGTTTTCCAGTTGGTCGTTTCTTTAAGTTTCGAGTGCAAACTATAGCTAAAATAAAAACTAAAATGGCTGTAATCACTACCATTAAAACACTGGCCAGATTAAAAACAATATCGAAACCAAAGACGTTCCAACTAACGAGTGGGGATTTGTGATCCATAAACTCACCTCTTTCTATTAAATTTTTACTCCCTTTGTAGTAGAGGGCGCAATATGATTACAATATAAGAAATCATTAACCCAATTAAAACTCCGATAATATTAATGTGTTCTTTAAAGAATAACCATAATACACATGCAATAATTGCCACTAAATACCTCCAAGTACTACCAGTAGACATTTGTGTCGATTCTTTATGCATTGATTTAGCTAAATAAATCTCAAAGATGTATGTATTTACTAAAGAACCACATGTACCTATCATAAGACCCAAGAAAAATGGGCGGGGTGAAATTGAGTACAATATTCCAACTATTACCAATAAATAAAGATAATATTGCAAATATTGTTTGAAAATGATGTTGAAACGACGCATTTTATAGCCTCCGAGTGTCCTATACCAATCATGTAAACCGTTCCACTCATACAATCTAAATGATAATATAGCCGGTTGTATGGTGTCAATTCTATTCAAATTCTTGTTAAATTTTCACTGGTTTTTGTCACAAAAAATTCACATTTGTCATTTTATAAATCTTTTGTATATTCAAAATGATTGGGTCTGTCATTTGTCAAATTAAAATAATATTTTATATGTTGCACAATTCTCTCACTAGCTTGTCCATCGCCATATGGATTAACAGCTTGACTCATTTTTTGATAAAGGTCTGGTTTTTCTAATAATTTTTTAGTTTCATTATAGACATCTTCTTCATTCGTACCAATGACTCTCAAAGTTCCAGCATCTACACCCTCCGGTCTTTCAGTACTATCTCTCAATACTAAAACAGGTTTATGTAATGATGGTGCCTCCTCTTGTATTCCACCAGAGTCAGTCATAATGAGATATGCTTGTTTAGCAAAATTATGAAAATCAACCACATCAAGTGGTTCTATCAATTCAATCCTAGGATGATTTCCTAAATATTTTTGCGCTATATCTCTTACTTTGGGATTCATATGCATAGGATAGACCAACGCTAAATCATGATATTCATCAATCAACTTTCTAATCGCTTTAAACACGTTTATCATAGGTTTACCTATGTTTTCACGTCTATGTGCTGTGAGTAAAATAAAGTTTTTATTTTTATGTTTTTGTATAATAGATGATGAATATTGGTAATCGATTGTATATTTCATTGCGTCAATGGCTGTATTACCAGTGATAGCTATATGTTTGGCTAATTTACCCTCTTTTACTAAATTCTGTGCAGCATTATAGGTTGGGGCAAAGTGCAAATCTGCCATTACCCCAACCATTTGTCTATTTATTTCTTCTGGATAAGGTGAATATTTATTATAACTCCTTAATCCAGCTTCAACATGTCCTATAGGTGTTTGACTATAAAATGCAGCTAACGCTCCAGAAAAGGTTGTCACTGTATCACCATGAACAAGTACCATATCAGGCACTTCCTTTTGTATGATATCTTCTAACTTTTTCATTGCTTCAGATGTTACTTCAGACAGTGTTTGACCAGCTTTCATAATATTCAAATCATAATCTGCACTTATATTAAAAGTATTCAACACTGAATCAAGCATCTCCCTATGTTGGGCGGTGACTACAACAACGGGTTCCAGGTTAGAATCTTTTTCTAACGTTTTAATCAACGGAGCCATTTTTATAGCTTCAGGCCTAGTTCCAAATATGGTCATAACTTTTTTCTTCAAAAATATCTATCTCCGAATCTATTATTTAGTACCGAATAATCTATCCCCTGCATCACCTAAACCAGGTGTAATATACGCTTTGTCATTTAATTTTTCATCTAATGCTGCAATGTATATATCTACATCTGGGTGTGCTTCTTGCATTTTTTCAACGCCTTCAGGGGCAGCTATTAAACACATAAAACGTATACTTTTAGCTCCTCGTTTTTTTAATGAAGAAATTGCTTCAATAGCTGAAGCACCAGTAGCAAGCATAGGATCAACCACAATAATTTGACGTTCATCGATATCTTGAGGCATTTTCGCAAAGTACTCTACCGCTTCAAGAGTCTCTGGATCTCTATAAAGTCCTATATGTCCTACCCTAGCAGCAGGAACAAGACTTAACACACCATCTGTCATGCCTAAACCAGCTCTTAAAATAGGTACAATTGCTAACTTTTTACCTGCCAAACGTTTAGCTGTCATTTTAGTCACAGGCGTTTGTATTTCAACATCTTGTAGTTCTAAGTCTCTAGTTACTTCATAGGCCATTAACATACCGACTTCATCTACAAGTTCTCTAAACTCTTTTGTTCCAGTGTGAGCGTCTCTAATATAACTTAGTTTGTGTTGTATTAATGGGTGATCAAAAACATGTACTTTACTCATAATCATTTTCCTCCAATGTGTATATCTATTAATTATATAATGGATATTTAGATGTGAGTGCGTGAACCCTCTCTTTAGCTTCATTTAGTTTAGTATCATTATCATAGTTATTTAATGCTAAACTAATAATTTTTGCTACTTCCACAAATGCAGATTCATCAAAACCACGAGTTGTAGCTGCAGGTGTTCCTAGTCTAACACCACTTGTTACAAACGGTTTTTCTTTATCAAATGGAATAGTATTCTTATTACATGTAATTCCTACTTTATCAAGTGTCTCTTCAGCTAATTTACCAGTCATATTGATAGAACCTTTAACATCAACTGCAACTAAATGATTGTCTGTTCCGCCAGATACAACTCTGAACCCTTCTTCAATTAATGTTTGAGCTAAAGCTTGTGCATTTTTAATGACTTGATTTTGATAATCTTTAAAATCGTCGTTCAAAGCTTCTCCAAATGCAACAGCTTTTGCAGCGATGACATGTTCTAGTGGACCGCCTTGAATACCTGGGAAGATTGTTTTATCTATATCTTTTTTATATTCTTCTTTACATAAAATCATACCACCACGTGGACCACGTAAAGTTTTATGAGTTGTAGTAGTCACAAAATCAGCATATTCTACAGGATTAGGATGTAAACCAGCAGCTACTAAACCAGCAATATGTGCCATATCTACCATCAATTTAGCTCCTACTTCGTCTGCAATTTCTTTAAATTTTTTAAAGTCAATAGTTCTTGAATATGCTGAAGCACCAGCTACAATTAATTTAGGTTGATGCTCAATTGCTAAACGTCTCACTTCATCATAGTTAATTAATTCATTTTCTTGGTCCACACCATATTCAACAAAATGATAAAATTTACCACTAAAATTGACAGGTGCCCCATGAGTTAAATGCCCACCATGACTCAAATTCATACCTAACACAGTATCGCCCATTTCTAAAGCAACCAAATATACAGCCATATTAGCTTGAGAACCTGAATGGGGTTGGACATTAACATGTTCTGCTCCAAATAAAGCTTTTGCTCTATCAATGGCAATGGCCTCAGTTACATCTACGTGCTCACACCCGCCATAATAACGACGTCCAGGATAACCCTCAGCATATTTATTCGTTAATACTGAACCTTGAGCTTCCATAACTGCTTGTGATACGAAATTTTCTGATGCAATAAGTTCAATATTACTATTTTGTCGTTGAAACTCCTTTTGAATAGCATCGTAAACAACTTTGTCCTTCTTCTCGATATAAGACATTTGAATCCCCTTCTTCCACAATATTTATTGATATTTAGCTCGTTCGCCACCAATTTTCTTAGGTCTAGATGTCGCTATGGTAACGATAGCTTCTCCAATTTGTTTAACACTTGTTCTTACAGGAACACACACATGTTTAATATGCATTCCAATTAAGGTCTGACCTATATCTATACCTTTTGAAACAGTAATATGCTCAACAACAATAGGATCTTCCATTTGTTGATAAGCGTAAGTGGATAAACTACCACCTGCATGAACGTCTGGAATGACAGTAACTTCTTCCATAGTCAATGGATTGAAATTTGCTCTTTCTATCGTTACTGCCCGGTTAATATGTTCACATCCTTGAAAAGCAAATGTCACGCCTGTATCAATCTCAAGTTGTTTCAAATTTTCATAAATTTCTTTAGCTACGTCCATCGATCCAACAGAACCAATACGTTTACCTATAACTTCAGAAGTTGAACAACCAATGATACACATTTCGCCTGGGTTAAAGAATGACATATCTTTCAATTCATCAAGCAGTTGTTGTAAATCACGCATTTGAACCCACCCCTTTGTAAAAAATAAAAAGGAACATAGCAAACTTGCTATACTCCTTAATTATAACTTATTTAAAGCTTAACATATACTAATTATATATATTTTACTTTACTCGTGTTTAAATTTTATTTTGTCGACTAAATCATAAATTTTGATATAAGTTTGTTCATAAACATCGAATGAGCCACCAAATGGATCATCAATTTCCTGTGTGTCACCTACATACTCATTTAATGTAAAGACATTAGATTGTCGTCCATAAATAGAAAATATCAAGTCTTTATGAGCTTGCGTCATGGTAAGTATAATATCAGCATCAAGATCATCTATACGAAAAGTTTGAGCTAGCGATGGTTCAGGTAAACCGTACTTATGAATTAATTCTAACGATTCCTTAGATATGGCCTGTCCCTCAACTGCGAATAGTCCTCTTGAAGCTATGCTATCGTTTGGTAAAAGGGACTTGGCTATACTTTCAGCCAGTGGGCTTCGACAAGTGTTGCCACTACATACAAAAATTATTTTCATAGCTTTTCACCTTTAACTAATTTATAACTTGCTGCTTTTAACATTCTATTCATAATAGCTTCAGAATGATGGTTATCTTTAAATCCATAAATATATGCCTCTTCTATTTCTTCATTCCGGTCAAGTTCATGTAAAATTTCATATAAATTATGGCCTGCTGATTTAAAATCTTCCTTATTTTCACATAATGATATAAAAATGCTATTTTCGGGAATCAAACTTTTTTGACTCTGTGGAAATACAAATGCTACTTTTGACCATTTATCATCATTAGCTATTTTTTTATTTAAATCTTTAACAATTGTTAAAGGGGTTTCTGGGGAATAATGTTTATATTTCATCCCAGGTGCGATAGGCTTTTCATTTTCCTCATATATTTGACGATTTATCGAATGTGGTAGTCTACTTTCTATCATATCTTGTGTAATTGAACCTGGTCGCGCAATACGAAACGGAAACTGTGTGCAATCAATCACAGTACTTTCAAGCCCCTCTTCACATTGATCACCATTAACTATACCGTTGACTTTGCCATTTAAATCTCTATTCACATGTTCAAAGGTTGTTGGTGACGGACGACCACTAATATTAGCACTAGGAGCTGCTATGGGTTCATCTACAATTTGAAGTAATGCTCTCCCTATTTTATGACTAGGCATTCTAACAGCGATAGATTCTAATCCACCAGTCACTTTACTGCAAAGATAACCCTGTTTAAGTGGTAATATAAAAGAAATAGGTCCCGGCCAAAATTCATCCATTAATACTTTAACCTTATCATCGATATGCTCTACAAAATCATCGAGTTGTTCAATACTGTGAATATGGACGATTAACGGATTATCTGACGGACGTCCTTTTGCAACATAGATATTTTCGACTGCTTCTTCGTTTCTAGCATTCGCTCCAAGACCATATACTGTTTCAGTAGGTATCGCTACTAAACCTCCATCTAGGAAAGTTTGTTTTATCTCATCAATATGTGGATATTGACTAACATTATTTTTATACATTCTTAAATCCCATATTTGTGTGTGCATGTTTTCACCTCTTCTGTGATTGTATGCTGTAAAGAAATAAGGGCAGAATTTAATTCATTTTCAAAAAGTTGAATTAAAATTCCACCCGTGCTATGTTGCTGATCGAAAGTCATGTTTTTCATAAACAAAACAACGATAAAAACAATATCGTATAAATTGTTTAACTACCAAATAATAGATATAATTCGCTGATTTCCATTGATATCTTTGAAAATCTCTACTTCTTTTTCAGGATATAAATCTTGAACCATTCTTTTTAAGATATCTCCTTGTTGATAACCAATTTCAAAAACAACATGTCCACCTTGTTTCATTACAAATGGTAAATCTTCTAATATTGACTCATAAATAGCAAATCCGTTTTTCTCAGCGAATAGAGCATGATGCGGCTCATAATTTAGTACTGTTGACTCCATATCTATTATTTCGCTATGACCTATGTATGGTGGATTAGATATTAACCCATCCAATTTTATATCTTTTTCAATTAGCGGTTTTAAAGCATTTCCACGCAAAAACTGAATATTTTGGTGATAGTGACTTGCATTTTGCTTAGCTACACTTAAAGCATCTTCATACAAATCTGTTGCAATAACATTTAATTCAGGTTGCAGTAACTTAAGCGTAATTGCTATAGCACCACTTCCAGTTCCAATATCTGCTATGGTATCAGTCTTTTTACACAATTTTAAAAAATGCAGCATAACTTCCTCAGTTTCAGGCCTTGGTATAAGACAGTGTTGATTCACTTTAAATTGATAACCATAAAATGACTGAAATCCAACAATATATTGGATAGGTTCTCCAGTGACCATCCTATCCAACGCTTTATCCAATTTGTTAATCGATGTCAAAGACATTTGTTCATCTTTATGAATTAAATAATCTGTTTTTGACCAACCAAAAACATCTAAAAACAACCATTCGGCACGAGTTGATTCAAACCCTTCATTTATAGCAATTGTCTTGGCTTCTGCAAACTTTTCTTTATAATTCACCATTGTTTAATTCTTTCAGTTTCTCAGTTTGTTCTGAAAGTGTGAGTGCCTCCACAATCTCGTCTAAATGTCCTTCCATAATTTGATTTAACTTTTGAAGCGTTAAACCAATCCGATGATCTGTCACACGACTTTGAGGATAATTATAAGTTCTTATTCTTTCAGAGCGATCGCCTGTACCAACAGCTGATTTTCTTTGAGAAGCATATTTTTGTTGTTCTTCTTGCAATTTCATATCATATAATCGCGCTTTTAAAACTTTCATTGCTTTTTCTCGGTTTTGAATTTGAGACTTTTCAGAAGAAGTTGCTATAACACCCGTCGGCAAGTGTGTAATACGTACTGCAGAGTCAGTCGTATTAACGTGCTGACCACCAGCACCACTAGAACGATAAGTATCAATTTTTAAATCTTCATTACGTATCTCAATTTCGACATCTTCAGCTTCAGGTAATACAGCAACAGTTGCAGTGGAAGTGTGAATTCGCCCTCCTGATTCTGTTTCAGGCACACGTTGTACTCTATGTGCACCATTTTCAAATTTTAATTTACTGTAAGCACCTGTACCAGATACTGAGAAACTCACTTCTTTATATCCACCATGATCACTTTCTGAAGCTTCTACTATTTCTGTTTTAAATCCGTTTGCCTCGGCGTATTTTGAATACATTCTCATTAAGTCCCCAGCAAATATTGCAGCTTCATCTCCCCCTGCAGCTGCACGAATTTCGACAATAACATCTTTATCATCATTAGGATCTTTAGGTATAAGTAAGATTTTTAATTCTTCTTCCATATCAGGTAATTCTGTTTTTAAAGCGCTACTTTCTTCTTTTAGCATTTCAACTTCTTCTTTATCAGATGTTTCACTTAACATATCCTCAATATCTTGTAATTCTTCTTTTTTGGTCTTATAACTTCTATACACATCAACAGTCTTTTGTAAGTCAGCTTGTTCTTTTGAATATTTTCTTAATTTATCAGCGTCATTCACTACATCAGGATCACTCAGTAATTCATTTAATTGTTCATATCGTTCTTCTACTATATCTAATTGATCAAACACTACATTTCCTCCTTCTCATTTTCACTAGGCGCAACTATATGATGTGCTCTACAACGTGGCTCGTAACTTTCATTTGCACCAACCAATATGATGGGATCATCTTCTTTTGCCGGTTCACCATTTATTAACCGCTGTGTACGACTCGAGGGTGAACCACATACAGAACATACTGCTTGCAACTTTGTAATATGTTCACTAACTGCGAGCAACTTGGGCATAGGTTTAAACGGTTCTCCTCTAAAGTCCATATCTAAACCTGCTACAATAACACGATGCCCGTTTTCGGCTAATTTTTCAACTATGTTGACAATATCATCTTCAAAAAATTGCACTTCATCAATTCCGATGACGTTTACTTCTTCTAGCTTATGATTTAAAATTTCTTGAGCTGTAGATATATTAATCGCTTCTATCTCATTACCATTATGTGAGACGACCTTTTCTTTATGGTAACGATCATCAATTGCTGGTTTGAAAACAACCACCTTTTGTTTAGCGTAGATTCCACGTCTTAAGCGACGTATAAGTTCTTCAGATTTTCCACTAAACATACTTCCTGTTATGGTTTCAATCCAACCTGAATGGTACGTTTCATACATTGATAGTTCCACCTTTTTCAAAACATAATCGCTTAATTATATCATATTTTTTATGTATATAAATGTATTTTCAAAGTAAGAATCATAATTTACAGGTGTATTATGAAATTTAATAATTAAACGAATAATCTATAAAAGATTTTACACATCTCTATAAATGTTTATACTTATCGATAGATTTTATAGATATAAAGAGCTTTGATATAGAGTTGATGATTCAACGAAACTCTATAATAAAAAACTGTCTACAATACCCAAACGGGAAAGTAGACAGTTGAAATCCAAAATTAGTTGTTGTTTGATTTGAGTCCAAACTTTTTGTTGAAACGTTCCACACGACCATCCGCTGCTGCGAATTTTTGACGTCCAGTATAGAATGGATGAGAATCTGATGATACATCTAAACGAATAACTGGGTATTCATTTCCATCTTCCCATTCCATAGTTTCTGAAGATGTTTTTGTAGAACCACTTAAAAATTTAAAGTTTGTTGTTGTATCTAAAAAGATAACTTTGTGGTATTCAGGATGAATTCCTTGTTTCATTTTTTTCAGCTCCTTTGCCCTGAACCATCTGGAACAGAGTTATTTGTGAGTTTTTTTACCCAATACTGTGTAATTATAATAGTAATATATGGAAAACGCAACCCTTAATCTACGAGTTTAAATAATTGGTCTTCCTGTTTTAGTACTCTCTTCAGCTGCTTTTTGCAATTGCTTAAAGAATTCTTTATTATTTTTCGAACGCTTAAGTTTTCTAATAAAACGTTCTGTAAAGTCTGTTGAATCGGTAAATAAATTTCGTAATTGCCATAATGAATCTAATTCCGCTTTAGTGATTAATAGCTCTTCTTTTCGTGTTGAACTACGACCTATGTCTATCGCTGGGAATATTCTACGTTCTGATAACTTGCGATCAAGATGTAATTCCATATTACCTGTACCCTTGAACTCTTCATAAATCATATCATCCATACGAGATCCTGTCTCAACTAAAGCAGTAGCTAAAATTGTCAAACTTCCCCCAGCTTCAATGTTACGTGCTGCACCAAAAAACGCTTTAGGTTTGTGTAATGAAGCGGGATCAAGCCCGCCTGACAATGTACGTCCACTAGGTGGTATGACTAAATTATACGCTCGAGCCAAACGTGTTATGGAGTCCATAAGTATAATTACATCTTCTCCAATTTCAACTAATCGCTTTGCACGCTCTAATAATAATTCAGCAACTTTAACATGATGTTCTGGTGGTTCATCGAAAGTCGAATGAACGACTTCTGCAGATTCAACCGATCTTTCAATATCCGTCACTTCTTCTGGACGCTCACCTACTAGTAAGATAAATAAATTCGCTTCAGGTTTATTACTCGCTATTGCATTAGCGATTTCTTTTAATAAACTTGTCTTACCAGCTTTAGGTGGTGCAACTATAAGACCACGTTGACCAAGACCTATTGGTGTGACTAAATCCATAATACGAGTGGAATAATTTGTAGATTGCGTTTCTAATAGGATTCTTTCTTCAGGATAAAGAGGTGTTAAAGCTTGGAAGTGAGGACGTTTTTTGACTTCTTCTGCATTATGATCGTTCACAAAATCAACTTGAAGTAGACCATAATATTTTTCATTATCTTTTGGTTTACGAACTTTACCCGTTACTTTATCACCACGTTTTATTTCAAAACGTCGAATTTGGCTTGCAGAAATATAAATATCCTTCTCACCTTTAGAATAGTTAACGGTTCTTAAGAAACCATATCCATCTTGTTGAATATCATCTAATATTCCTTCCATATAGTAATTACCATCTTTTTCCATTTGTGCTTCCATAATGGCAAGTACCAATTCTTTTTTATTTAATTTACTGTAATTAGTTAATTTTAAAGATTTGGCTTTTTGAGTGAGCTCTTTAGTAGTATTGTTTTTATATAATTCGTGGAAAGATTCATACTGCGGAGATGTTCGTTCTCTACCAGGCATAGACTTGCACCCATTTCATTAATTATTTATTTTACGAAGTTCAAAAATAATAAACGTATAGTTAGCTTAACCAAATAATAGATGTTTATCTTGATACTTATGTGACTGTCAATAATAAAAAGTCACATTATAGCTATATTTATACGTTTATATATTTCTCAACCTTCTAATTACTAGACTAACTATAGCAAATTTTCATTTTAATTACAAAATGATTTTAGGAATTTTAACATAAAAAACAAAACACAGAACAAAATTAGTTCCGTGTTTTGTTTAATTGCAACTTTTAATTTAATTTACTAATTATTTAAAATATCCAGCTATTGATTTTACTTCTAAGAATTCTTCGATACCATAATCGCCCCATTCACGACCTAAGCCAGATTCTTTATAACCACCGAATGGTAAGTCTGGTTTTCTACCAGCTTCATTAATTTCAATTGTACCAGCTTCGATTGAACGAGCGACATGTCTCAATGTATCTTTATCTTTACCAATAACATAGCCAGCAAGACCATATTTCGTATCATTAGCAATTTCAATAGCTTCGTCAAGATTATTATAAGTGATTACAGACATAACAGGTCCGAAAATTTCTTCTTGTGCAATCGTCATGTGATTATCTACATTAATAAATATAGTTGGACGCGCAAAATAACCTTTATCTAATCCTTCTGGTTTACCAGGACCGCCGTAGAATAACTCTGCTCCTTCATTGATACCTTTATCAATGTAATCCTGAACTTGATCGAATTGTTTTTTACTAATAATAGGACCTACTTGAGTTCCTTCTTCTCTTGGTTGACCTACTTTAACTTTACTAAATGCTTCTTTAACTGCTGTTAAGTAGTCTTCTTTAATACTTTCAGGAATAAGTACACGTGTTCCTGCAGTACAAACTTGCCCTGTATTGTTAACAACTTTTTTCGTTGTTGCATTAGCAGCTTCTTCAACATCAACGTCATCTAATACGATATAAGGTGATTTCCCACCCAATTCAAGAGACACTTTTTTGAAGTCTTTTGCAGCTTTTTCCATAATTTTTGAACCTGTAGGACCAGAACCTGTAAATGACATCATTCTTACTTTAGGATGTTCACTTAAAGGATTTCCTACTCCAGATCCATCACCATTAACTAAGTTAAACACACCTTTAGGTACGCCTGCTTTATCAAAAATTTCTGCTAAAATAATTGCAGCAAATGGTGTTTCTTCAGATGGTTTTAGAACAACAGGACTTCCAGCAGCAAACGCAGCAGCTAATTTAAGTGAAGTTTGGTTTGTAGGGAAATTCCAAGGTGTAACAAGTCCAGCAACTCCAATGGCTTCTTTAACAACCAAATCATCGCCACGTTGTTCTTCAAATTGGAAGCTATCTAAAGCATCTCTTGCAGCTGTAAAGTGATTCAATCCCATTTGATAATGAACGTTCTCGGAAACTGATAAAGGCGCTCCTAGTTCATCGGTAATTGCTTCAATTAAATCATTTTTTCTATTTTGATATTCTTTTACAATCTTATCTAAAAGTTCTCTTCTTTCATCAACAGAACTATGTCTAAATTCTAAATATACTTTATCTGCAGCATCTACAGCTTTATTAACATCTTCTTCGTTACCGTTAGCAATTTTACCCATTACTTCTTCAGTTGCAGGATTAATAACATCAATAGTTTCGCCGCTTGCACTATCAACCCATTCACCGTTTATATATTGTTTAGTGAAATTTCTCATCTTATTATATTCACTCCTTAGAAAACTTATATACATATACTATCCTATTTTTACAGATAATAAACATAACTTGCTCACAGGTTGATTTAAATAAATACTAGTTACTAAAATGCGCTTACTATAATTGAAATATGAAATTACATTTCTCAAATTTGATTTCGAATCAAAAAGAGCCTGAGACAATAATGTCCCAGACTTTCTTAACTTATAAGTAAGTCAATCACTAAATTTAAATTGCGCTTAAATCAATCTTTATTGTACTCTATTTAAACATCCTAAATTAGATTAATTCATCAGATCATTTTACAAACATTATAAGTTTGGGATTTGTTGCAGAGAAACAACGTATTTAACTTGAATTCTGATACACTCACTATTTCATATCACTCAAATATAAATGTTGTTAATTTAAAAATTGTGTTAAGAATTAAACCGTTTCCGTCCAAATATCAGCACCAAGTGCTTTAAGATGTTCAACGATGTTAGTATATCCTCTATAAATATGTTTTACATTAAATATTGTTGTCACACCTTCAGCTATTAAACCTGCAGTAATTAAGCAAGCGCCTGCGCGTAAATCACTTGCATATACTTCAGCGCCATTAAGTGTCGAAGGTTTAATTACAGCTGTTCCCTCATCCGATTTAATATTAGCACCCATACGCTGTAATTCTTCTACATGTTTAAAACGCGCTGGATAAATAGTATCAGTCACAAACGAAGGTCCTTCTGTCATGAATAATAATGGTGTAATAGGTTGTTGTAAATCAGTTGCAAAACCTGGATAAACAAGCGTCTTTATATCTACATTTTTATACGGTGCTTGTTTACGAATGATAATTTTTTCATCTTCTATTTCAATATCTACACCTAACTCTTTTAACTTAACAGTTAAAGCTTCAACATGTTTAGGGACTATATTATGTAAAATGACCTCTTCACCCATTGCTGCGGCCATACACATATAAGAACCAGCTTCAATTCTATCTGGAATAATTTGATACTCTGAACCTTTTAGTTCCTCAACACCATTAATTTTTATTGATGTTGTACCAGCTCCTCTAATATCAGCACCCATACTCATTAAAAAGTTCGCAACATCTACAACTTCAGGTTCTTTGGCTGCATTATCAATAACAGTTTGACCTTTAGCATGAACTGCCGCAAGCATAATATTAATCGTCGCTCCAACACTTACCATATCTAAAAATATATGAGCGCCTCTAAGTTCTTTTGCTACTAATTTCATGGATGTATTGCTAGATTCGTCAATTTCTGCACCTAATGCTTTGAACCCCTTAATATGTTGGTCAATAGGTCTTGGTCCGAGTGGACATCCACCCGGCAATCCAATTACACATTTTTTAAAACGACCAAGCATTGCACCCATCATATAATAAGAAGCACGTAAAGACTCAACTTTATTATTAGGTAGAGGTGCATTCTCTATTTGTGTAGTATCCACTTCTAATTGTTTACCATTTAATCTTGCTTTAATATTTAAATCTTCTAACAAACTTACTAGAGTTTCGACATCAGAGATTTGAGGAAGGCCATCCAACTTTACTTGTCCTTGAGCTAATAAAGTTGCGGGGATAATAGCAACTGCACTATTTTTTGCTCCACTAATTTCTACTTCTCCTTTTAGTGTTTGTCCACCTCTAATTTTTATTACCTCTTGAGCCATATCACTTTTCTCCTTTGTTTCCTTCTTTTTAAAATATCACATTATTAGCATTATAAGATAATTTTACTTTATTTGTAAAATACTTATTTTTACAATAAATACAATTTGTTTATAGCATCATTTTGCTTTTTATAAAGATTGCTAATTACGACTAAGAATACGTCAATGAACTAATACCACTTATCTTTTCAGTTAATCATTTATTTTGTTAATTATTCGTTTGTAAGCTATTTTATTATATGAAATCTTCCCAATATTGAATATTGTAACCATAAAATGTAAATTTCTGTCATTATTATAGCATAAAAAGAGGTCACTGAACTTATGTTCAATGACCAATAACAAAGATATTTAAATTATTTAGCGCGATTAGAAGTACCGAATTCTCTAATTTTACCTTTAACTGTCTCTTTAATAGCTTCACGTGCTGGTCCTAAATATTTACGTGGATCATACACATCTTTGTCGTTGTTTAATACTTCACGAACTGCTTTAGCAGACGCAATTTGATTTTCAGTATTCACGTTAATTTTAGCAGTACCATAAGGAATAGCTTTTTGAATATCTTTAGTCGGAATACCTGTACCACCGTGTAGTACTAAAGGTAATCCAGTTGAAGCACCAATTTCTTCCATCTCTTTAAATCCTAATTTAGGTTCGCCTTTATATGGTCCATGTACAGAACCTAATGCTGGTGCTAAAGTATCAATTCCAGTTTTTTCTACTAGTTCTTGACATTCTTTAGGGTCTGCATAGATAACGCCATCAGCAACTACGTCGTCTTCTTGTCCACCAACTGTACCTAATTCAGCTTCTACAGAAACGCCTCTATCGTGAGCATACTCAACTACTTTAGAAGTGATTTCAACATTTTCTTCAAAAGGACTATGAGATGCATCAATCATTACAGATGTGAATCCAGCATCAATTGCTTCTTTACATTTTTCAAAGCTTGAACCGTGGTCTAAATGAATTGCTACTGGGATTGTGATGTTTAAGTCATGCATTAAACCTTCTACCATTTTCACAACTGTATAAAAGCCACTCATATAACGAGCTGCCCCTTCAGAAACACCTAGAATAACTGGCGCATTCTCTTCTTGAGACGCTTCTAAAATAGCTTGTGTAAATTCGAGGTTATTAAGATTGTATTGACCAACCGCATAACCGTTTTCTTTCGCATCGATTAACATTTCTTTCATTGAAACTAAAGGCATGAAAGTTCCTCCTTGAGTGCATCAGTGCACGTTTTTTTCAACGTCATTATATCAAAAATATATACTGATTGCATTCGAATATTTTATTTAATATTGATATTTTTCGAATTTAATTGTTTTTACGTTTTTGGAAGCGAATATATTTCGAAAAATGTTCACATATTGCATATCTACCTAGGATTATTTACAATATTTCAGTAAAGAGATTGGAGGTTTACAATGTCAAAAATCTTAAACACACAATTAACTGGTATTTTTAATCGGCTTGAAAAACAAGAGTTAGATATTCAAATGGCAGCTCAATGCCTCATTCAAGCAATTGGTGGAGAAGGACATGTCTATATCAAAGGGTACGATGATTTAAAATTCTATGAATCATTCATATTACAAAGCCATGAAAAATTAGCGTCTAGTTTACCACTTGAAGATTTACAAAATTTTAACGATATAGATACTACAGATAGGGTACTGTT
This sequence comes from Staphylococcus sp. HMSC068G11, assembly GCF_001815825.1. NCBI lineage: Bacteria > Bacillati > Bacillota > Bacilli > Caryophanales > Staphylococcaceae > Staphylococcus > Staphylococcus sp. HMSC068G11. The sequence continues at coordinate 30,541 of NZ_KV822054.1, read as the reverse complement.
ATTTTCACCATACTACACTTCGGAAGTTGAAAGTGATGTACTCCAACTTATTGATTTAGATGTCGATTTAGTGCTTATTTGTAATAACCCTAAACGAGATGATTTTCCAAATCATTTAATTCATTATGTTAATTTATCAACACCTAGGCCCATTGTTTACACAGAAGATTATGATAAAATCATTCAACCACATCCGATGGCCTTAAATTATATTTATTATGATATTTATACTCAAATGATTGAAATGACTAGAGATTTGGATTTGTAGAATATGTGTGTAGTCGTTCAATTATTTTCTATAAAATAATTTCATCCGTGTAATTAACTGATGAAGCAAGAACGTATAATAATTATAACCAAAACATCTAATGTATAATGATAAATAAAGTACACTGATAAAGTTTAATGGACAATTAAAAAATGGTCATTTCCTTTTGCTTTTAAGGAAATGACCATTTTTATTTAGCTTTATATTGTTTGTGCATCAAAACAATTATTTTTGTTGGTAATTTAACGCCGCTTCTACAAATGATTTAAATATAAGCTGTGGACGATTAGGTCTTGATAAGAATTCAGGATGGAATTGACATGCAATAAAGAAATCATTTTTAGGTATTTCTATAATTTCTACTAAACGACCATCTGGACTTGTCCCTGAAAAGACCATACCGTTACTTTCTAATTGTTCCCTAAATTCGTTATTGAATTCATATCTATGACGATGACGTTCTTCAATATCATTTTTATTATAAATTTTCTCTGCCAATGTACCTTCTTTAATGTGGCAAGGATAAAGACCAAGTCTTAGGGTTCCACCTAAATCTTCAATATCCTTTTGTTCTGGTAATAAATCTATAATTGGATAAGGTGTACTTGGATCTAATTCTGCTGAATGCGCACCTTCATAGCCTAAAACATGACGCGCAAATTCAACAGTTGCCAATTGCATACCTAAACAAATGCCAAAGAACGGTATGTTATTCTCACGGGCATAACGAATAGCTGCAATTTTACCTTCACTTGCTCTGAATCCAAATCCACCAGGAACTAAAATACCATCAACGTCGGATAAATAAGCCTCAACATTATGATCATTAACTTCACTTGAATCAATCCATTTTACCACAACATCTTTTTTAAATGGATAACCAGCATGCTTAAGTGATTCAACAACTGATAGATAAGCATCTTGTAAGCTCACATATTTACCAACTAAACCAATTGTAATTTTACCATCTAAATGATTAACGGTATCTAATAGATGTTTCCACTCATCCAGTTGCGTTTCATACTTGGCATTTAATTGTAAACGTTGAATAACAATGTCATCCATATTTTGCTTACTAAGTTGTAACGGAATTTCATAAAGAGAATCTGCATCTCTACATTCTATAACACTTTCCTTTTTGATATCACAGAATAGCGCGATTTTGTCTTTCAAATCTTGTGTCATTTCGTATTCTGTTCGTACTACTATTAAATCAGGTTGGATACCTAGGCCTCGTAATTCTTTAACACTATGCTGTGTAGGTTTTGTTTTCATTTCCCCAGCAGCTTTAATATATGGAAGCAAAGTACAATGTACATACATTACATTTTCACGACCTAAGTCGCTTCTAATTTGACGAATGGCTTCCAAGAAAGGTAAAGACTCTATATCACCTGTTGTTCCACCAATTTCAGTAATTACAACATCCGCATTAGTACTCTCACCAGCTAATAGCAATCTTTCTTTAATTTCGTTTGTAATATGAGGAATAACTTGTACAGTACCACCCAAGTAATCACCACGACGCTCTTTTTTCAACACATGTGAATATACTTTTCCGGCAGTAACATTTGAATATTTATTTAAATTAATATCTATAAAACGTTCATAATGTCCTAAGTCTAAATCAGTCTCAGCACCATCATCTGTAACGAACACTTCACCATGTTGATAAGGACTCATTGTACCTGGGTCTACATTTAAATATGGATCGAATTTTTGTATTGTAACTTTAAGTCCTCTATCTTTAAGTAATCTTCCTAGAGAAGCGGCTGTTATCCCTTTTCCTAATGATGACACAACCCCGCCTGTTACAAAAATAAACTTTGTCATTGTCTGACCTCCTGTATAATTTAGTAAACTATTTAATGATTGATAAAATCTATTAAAAACTGTGAGTAAACTATGTATTTAACAATAATAATGAAATAAATTTGGTATATTACTCAACAATTTGATTCACTTTTACATTTCATTATGAATATTAAAAATAAAAAAATCGCTCCCTCTCACAGCAATTGTAAGGGGAGCGTATCTATTTAATACACGTGTCCTAATTAAAGGAGCCCAAATAAAATACTACCACCTTTTAAATAAAAATAAAAGTCCCACTTTAATGTTTCTGTTATAAAGCGAGACATATTTTTAAATTAAAATATAGTTACTTGATTAATCATTAAAGTCTTCGGCGTCTTCAAAGGCTTCTTCTTCACCTTCAGCAATATCTTCGTCTTCGTCTTCATCAATAACGATATCTGTATCATTCATTTCAACATCATCTTCATCATTATCTGACTCGTCTAATGTTTCTTGATCTTCTGTTTGAGCAGGAATATCGTCATCTTCATCAGTGTCGTCATCACCTAATAATTTAAGGTTTTGATCTTCTTCATCTTCGTCATCTAGAATATCGAATTTTTGAATTGTTGGTGCGATTTTTTCCTCAATATCATCTACAGAGTACCAGTCACGTAGACCCCAAAGATTTTCTCCTACATTTAAAAAACGACCATCTGTGTTTAAATCGGTATAGAATTGGACTATTCGATTTTCAATATCTTCATACTCATATCCACCTAAAGATTTAAATTCATCAATAATATCATATAAATTCATCGTTGTTTGTTTATCATTTAATAAAGTATAGGCCATGTCGATAAATGATTTCTCATCAATCATTTCTTTTGTGTAATCTTGAATTTTCATATAAAAATACTTCCTTTCAAAGGATTTTCTTTAAATTAACGTCAAATAATCATTTATTAATAGTAACAAAAATAAATTATAAATGACAAGTTGTGATTTAGCAATCACTGTTAATAATTAATATATTTTTCAAAACGTGTATAATCCTCAGTTTCCTCTATTGCTACAAAATTACTATTCAAGCACAATGGTTTTAACTCATTACGTTCGCCATATAAAGTAATTGATAAAACTTCAATGTTTTCAAAATGTTTACGTATATACGTTGCTAATTGACGTAAAGCACTTTCTGCAATTCCTTCATTTCTATTTTGCTTATTAACCTCGATTGCAGAAATATTCATTTTATTATCATTTTGTTCTAGTGCAATAAACCCTACCTTTACATCATCTTTAAGCAAATTAATCACATGAATATCATCACTATATGCTGACTCCCCCTCTTTTAACCTTAAAGAAGACACATGTTTTGAATCTAAATCTAAATAATAGAGTCTTTCTTTCCCCATAGGTCCTTCTTCTTTTGTAGCTGTATGCATAAAACCTGCACGTTCATAAACGTTCCAAGCGCTTTGATTTTCAGCGTCTACTACTAAGTATAAATGTGTAAAATCAGGAAATAATGCTTGAACATACTCTGGTAAAAACATCATCATTTTTGTCCCATATCCATGGCCTTGAAACTTTTCATTAACTGACAATGAACGTACATAAACAACATTGTTTGGTGTATCATAACCTTCATGTTGATAATAACGATGCAATACGAAGAACCCCACTACTTTTCCTTCTTTATTTAAAGCTACATTGGCAATTCGATTTTCATCTTTTAATGCATCATCTAAAACAGTTTGAGGTAATGAAGAATATATTTGTTGTCTTTCACTTAATTCAAATTGGTTAAGTGCATTTCTATATTTTTCTTCATATACTTGAACTGTAATATCATCAAAATCCCTTTTTATAAACATTGCTTTACCCCTATCTATTAATTACCATTTATATTATATATGAATTAAATAATTATGACTATCGGACTCGTTATGTATAACATTTTCTCTTGCTCAACATCATTTTACCCTAATTCAACTCATTACAACCTCATTTTATTAATATGTATGTCATCACTATAATGACTACCCTATATTTATTATTAACTTTATTATTAAAATAAGTGTATCTTAATAAGAGCTTTCTATAAATATTCACTTGTTTTTCAGTTAATTTACTATACTATAATGAGTGACAATAATTGTTATGGAGTGATAGACATATGAAGATTGGAATTGATGCTGGAGGCACTTTAATTAAAATTGTACAAGAGCATGACAATCGCAGATATTACAGAACTGAATTAACAACTAACATCCAAAAAGTCATAGATTGGCTTAACAATGAAGAAATTGAAACATTAAAGCTTACAGGTGGAAATGCTGGAGTAATAGCAGATCAAATTCATCAATCACCTGAAATATTTGTAGAGTTCGATGCATCATCAAAAGGTTTAGAAATTTTATTGGATGAACAAGGTCATCAAATTGAACATTACATTTTTGCTAATGTAGGAACAGGTACTTCTTTCCACTATTTTGACGGAAAAGAGCAACAACGTGTTGGAGGTGTAGGTACCGGAGGTGGGATGATACAAGGTTTAGGCTATTTATTGTCCAATATAACAGATTATAAAGAATTAACGAATTTAGCTCAAAATGGTGATCGTGATGCCATTGATTTAAAAGTAAAACATATTTATAAAGATACTGAACCACCAATTCCTGGAGATTTAACAGCAGCAAATTTTGGAAATGTATTACATCACTTAGATAATCAGTTTACTTCAGCTAACAAACTTGCCTCTGCAATTGGTGTCGTTGGTGAAGTTATAACAACTATGGCTATTACTTTAGCACGTGAATATAAGACTAAGCACGTTGTATATATCGGTTCATCATTTAATAACAATCAATTACTACGTGAAGTTGTTGAGAATTACACTGTTCTAAGAGGATTTAAACCATACTATATTGAGAATGGTGCTTTTTCAGGCGCTTTAGGAGCACTTTACCTCTAATAGGAAGATGAGTGGAAGCAAATTGGTATTGATTGTTACTTACCTTACCATCTAACTTACTTTATACGTTGAATTTTCTCAGTGTTAGCTTCAAACATCATTTTACTATCAAATTTATAATATTCGTTTATAAAAAATCACCCCAAAAGTTAAACTAAAATCTAACTTTTGGGGTGTAAATACTATAAACACATGTTGCAGACTTTTTCTAATATAATCAATTAAAATGTTGCTTCATTTGACAATTTTTGCGCTGATACAACAGTACCTACAACACCTGATTTCAAATCAATCGCTACTGCTTTATTATCATCGCGTAACTTGTCTAACCATTCACTAAAGACTTTACCTTCAATTTCAATTAAATCACATTCTTCAAAATCTTGATCACGTACTTTACGCGCTCTACTCTTAATACTCCAAACAGGCATGATGTGAGGTTTATTATGGTCATCATCTGAAATCATAATAAAATTCTTTTCACCTTTGTTTGTCAATCCGTATACTTCGTCATATTTTGCGACATCTTTAACAAACTCTCTCATTCTTATATCATCTAATTCAGACATTAACTCATCAGTCATTTTAACTATATCTACAATGTTTCCTTCTTCACCATTATTCACATTAACTAAAACTTTGTCACCAGGATCAAAGATTTCATCCATTTCATATGTTACAAAACGGTCAATATCTGCTCTAATGATTTTGTCGTATTCGATTGAATGATGTAACAAATAAGACTCAGCAACATTTTCGTCTGTCCACATAGCAATAAATGGCAAATTCTCATGTTGTATTCTAATTAATTTTTTATTTTTTGAAGCAAAATAAATATATTCATTAATCAAAATATCTTTAAAAAATGCTTCATATTTGTATGACATACTTAACCCTCAATTCATAAGTTATTCATAGTGTTTCTTACTTTAAATCTTAAAATACTAACGATTGATAGTCAATAATGTTAAAATTCAAATCTTATTTGTAAACTGGGACATGATTGATTATTCTAACTTCTTTATCAAACACTACTTAATATCCTTAAAGAATCATACACTTATAATCCAGCTTCCAATATAAATTGTTGTTCATATCGATTAATTAATTCTTTATTTTCTCCATGCCAAATGCAGCCAAATCTAGAATTAACTTGATTCTTTCCATACCAATCTCCATCGTAATAGGAAAGTGGATAAAGTACACCTAATTCTACGTATTTTAAAATAGCATTATAGAATTTTGTATTATCTCCATTAGAAAAGTAACTGTAAAATTTATGATATCCATGAGTTAAATCTTTTGCTAAAAGTAGCATACTCGTTGATCCGTTTTGCCTAAAATTTAAATCAATCGCATAAACATCATTTTTATCATCTACTAGTAAGTCAAAACCTGCTACACCAAAAAAACCTTTGCTTACGCCTATTTCCATAATCTCTCTACCAGCGTCTATTACATTCTGAGGCACATCATTAACATTTTCATTTCCGTTGTAAAATCCATAGTCATTAGTTAACTGTTGCGCTGTTCCTAAATATTTGATACCAATATCATCTGAATAAGCAAATTGTACACAATAGTTATTCACTGCATTAATTTTTTGTTCAATGATTAAATGTTCAGTCTCTGCTGATGCATTGTTGATGCGTGTGATAGCTTTATCTAAATCTGTATCATTATAACAAATCATAACACCATATCCTCCTGCTGTAGGTAAATCATCGCCTGGTTTTATGACAAATGGATACGACCATGTTTGAATACGAGATTCAAAATCTTTAATTGAGACAATTTCTCTTTGTGGTAGATATTTGTTATTAGTCCATTCCGGAATTCGTGCTTTATTATTAAGAGCAACAAAAACATCTTTATCAAGTGCATAATATTCTTTAGGTAGAATATCTTCATCATGAATATATTGAAAGTAGATTTTTTTACCGTAATGAAGAGCTAAATTCCTTATCAAGCTTTCATATGTTTCTTGATTATTAAATTTATAAGTATGTGGTGGAATTTCCCTACCCACTATATTAAAAAGTTGTTCTAATTTGTTTGTAACACTTGCCTCATGAACAATGACAGGAAAACGATTAGCTATAAGTAATTCTCTTCCAGTTAAGAAATTTGATTGATGTTCATCTGGTTTCAACCATGGATTCGACACATATGAAGGTCGAGATGTGTAAACAATGTCATCATTATACAAATCACTAAGTGTGAGAAACGGACCATTTACTTTATTATTCATTACTTAACATGCCCCTTTATATGCGTATGCTCTTCAATTATTTCGTCTAACAACGGTTTATTTTCGATTAATTCTAGTCCCATTAATGCTAAAATTTTTGCACCTCGAATTAGTGCCTGATCACCTTGTAAACTTGCAGCCGCTTCTCTAAAGCGGTGGGTATGTCCTACAAGATTTCGAGAACCAATTTTAATATGTGGATGGATTGTTGGTACAACATGACTTACATTACCTGTATCTGTAGATCCATAACCAAAATCATCATCAATCACTTCTTCTCCTAATTCAGTTGCATATTTTTCAAATAAATCATCAAGTTTAGGCGCTTTAATAAATTCGTTTACACCATTCTGGATAGGACCAAATTCAAAATCACACCCAGTTTGAATCGCAGCACCTCTTGCAATTTGGTTTACTTTTTCAGTTAAAACATCAAGTTCTCTCCGCGAAGTAGCTCGAGTATAAAATCTCGCATGTGTAAAATCAGGTATAATATTAGCCGCTTTACCACCGTCTAAAATAACCCCGTGAACTCGTTGTCCTTTTTTAATGTGTTGCCTTAACTGTGCTATACCATTAAAATATGAAATCATTGCATCTAAAGCGTTTAATGCTTCATCTGCATTTTCAGATGCATGCGCACTACGTCCATAGAATTTAATATCTAGAACATCTACAGCTAAAGTATTAATTGTACGATAGGTTTCATTTCCAGGATGAATCATCAATGCCACATCAATTTCATCAATGACACCTGCTTTAACATAAGAAGCTTTTGCGGAGCCATTTTCCCCACCTTCTTCAGCAGGACATCCCAAAACGACTACTTTACCACCAATTTCATCGACGACTTCTTTTAGTGCTACTGCAGCAAGTACGCTAGCAGTACCAATAATATTATGCCCGCACGCGTGACCAAGACCAGGTAAAGCATCATATTCAGCTAGAAATCCTATAACCGGTCCAGTCATATCAGAATCATACGTTGCTATAAATCCTGTTGCATGTCCTGCAATATCCGTTTCGATTTCGAATCGATTTGCTCTTAATTGGTCAATTAACGTTCTCGATGCAAAAATTTCTTCATTGCCTAATTCAGGGCGTTCATGAATACGATGACTTATTTCAACATAATCATATTTATTATTCTCTATAAAATCTAATATCTTTTGTTTATTATGCATTGTATCTAACTCCCTTTGAAACTTTGCGTATCAATCATTCTTTTTTAATTATTACTTATTTTATCGGATTTAATATTGGTTGTCATTAATTTTTACACAATTTTCTTACAATTTAAAAGATAACAGTCTATTAGTTTAGAAAAATTGTAAATGTATATGAGTATTGTTACAATCTATTTATTGAATTAAACAAAAATTGCTATATAGCAATAAGGAGGATAAATGCATGACTAAAATGAATGTAGAAAGCTTTAATTTAGACCATACTAAGGTTGTTGCACCTTTTATTCGTCTAGCCGGTACTATGGAGGGTCTTAATGGTGATGTCATACACAAATATGACATTCGTTTCAAACAGCCTAATAAGGAACATATGGATATGCCTGGTCTACATTCCTTAGAGCATTTAATGGCAGAAAACATTAGAAATCATACTGATAAAGTAGTAGATTTAAGTCCTATGGGTTGTCAAACTGGATTCTATGTTTCATTTATTAATCATGACGACTACGATGACGTATTAAATATTATAGATCAAACATTGCATGATGTGTTAAATGCTAGCGAAGTTCCAGCTTGTAATGAGGTTCAATGTGGTTGGGCTGCAAGTCATTCTTTAGAAGGTGCTAAAACAATTGCTCAAGCATTCTTAGATAAAAGAGAGCAATGGAACGACATCTATGGAGAAGGTAAATAGTTAACCATTTAACCATACAACTAAGCATAAAACGCTTAATTAATATCATTATGGAGAAATGTCGAATAAATCTTCCCTTCGACATTTCTCTTTTTTTATAAAAAACCTTCTAAAATGCTAACTAGTCATCATTTTAGAAGGTCTTATTTTCTGAAAAAATTATAATTTTTTAATGGCTTTAATAAGCACAAATTGCAATGGTAATCTAGAATAAAGTGCCCATTTAGGTAGTTCTTTGTCACCTAATGGCAATCCTTTACGAGCCATATAAATATTTGCTGGGAACACTGCTAACAAGAATAAATTAATACCCTTTTTCAACCATGATGCTGGCCTTTTAATAAGCAACATGATACCAAAAAAGATTTCTATGACCCCTGTTACCAATACGGCAGTTTTTTGTAAAGGTAAATAATCTGGAACAATATTTCTAAATTGTCTCTCTCTAGTAAAATGTAAAACACCAGCTGTTCCAAATGCTAGTCCTAATAAGAATCTTAAAACCTTCATTGATGCTCAACCCCCATTTCTTTTAAATAACTTTTTCCATATTTAGGTAATTCTACGTTGAAGTTATCTGCTATTGTAACACCGATAGAGCTAAATGTCGTGTCTTGTGAAAGTTCATGATAATCTTTAATTTTTGGACTAAACATTAAAAGTGGAATGTATTCACGTGTATGATCTGTACCTTTAGCAATTGGATCATTACCATGATCAGCTGTAATAATAACTAAATCATCTTCTCTTAAATGATTCATTAATTCAGGTAAACGAAGATCAAAATCTTTAATTGCTTGAGCATAGCCTTCTTTATCACGACGATGGCCATACAATGCATCAAAATCAACTAAATTAAGGAAACTGATGCCTTCAAAATCTTTTTTTACAACTTCAATCAATTGATCCATACCATCCATATTATTTTTAGTACGTATAGCTTCTGTCACGCCTTCACCATCATAAATATCGTTAATTTTACCAATCGCGATTACATCATAACCATTATCTTTAAGGCTATTCATCACTGTTCGTCCAAATGGTTTTAACGCGTAATCATGTCGATTAGAAGTTCTAGTGAAGTTACCAGGTTCTCCAACATATGGTCGAGCAATGATTCTTCCTATTAAATATTTAGGATCTTTTGTTAGTTCACGAACTTTTTCACAAATCTCGTAAAGTTCTTCAAGTGGAATCACGTCTTCATGTGCAGCAATCTGTAAAACTGGATCAGCACTAGTATAAACTATTAAATCTCCAGTTTTCATTTGATGTTCGCCCCACTCGTCAATAATCTGAGTTCCTGAAGCAGGTCTATTTGCTACAACCTTGCGTCCAGTCATTGATTCAATCTCTTTAACAAGCTCTGCTGGGAAACCATTTGGATAAACCTTAAATGGTTGCATTATATTTAACCCCATAATTTCCCAATGTCCTGTCATTGTATCCTTGCCTACTGAAGCTTCACTTAGTTTGGTATAAAACGCACCCGGATGCGTAACTTTTGAAACAACAGGAAGCGGTGCAATATTTCCTAATCCAAGTTGTTCTAGATGTGGTAACTTTTGCTTAAATCCTTCTAAAGTATGCTTTAAAGTGTGTGATCCTTCGTCATTGAATGCCGCTGCATCAGGACCTTCGCCTATACCTACTGAGTCCATAACTATTAGATGAATTCTTTTGAACGGTCTAGTCATCATTTACATCTCCTACTCGGTTATTATTTTATGAATTAAGGTTGGAGCTTCGCCCTTACTCTCAATAGTAATACTATTGTCTAGTTTGTTTAAAATATCATCGATCTTTTTGGTGTTTGTATGAATAGTTAAAATATTTTCACCCTTCTCAACATGTTCTCCTACTTTTTTATTTAACACGATACCTACACCTAAATCAATATCGTCTTCTTTTGTTTGACGACCAGCGCCTAACATCATTGAAGCAACGCCTATCTCATTAGCTATTATTTCAGTTATAAAACCATCTTTTTTAGCTTTAAATTCAACTTGATATTTCGCGCTAGGCAACTTTTCAGGAGAATGCACAATTGAGTCATCTCCTCCTTGATTCGATAGAAATGTTTTGAATTTGTTTAAAGCTTTTCCTGTTTTTATAGCATCGACTAACATCTGACGCGCTTCATCTAAAGATTCTGCTTGTTCAGCTAAGACAACCATTTGAGAACCAAGTGTTAACACAAGCTCTGTTAGATCTTTCGGTCCATTTCCTTTTAATGTTGCGATAGCTTCTTTTAATTCGAGCGCATTACCAACTGCATTTCCTAAAGGTTGACTCATATCTGAAATAATAGCCATCGTATTACGACCTACATTATTACCGATTCTAACCATCGCATGCGCAAGCGCTTCGGCATCATCTAGCGTCTTCATAAACGCACCACTGCCAGTTTTGACATCTAGAACAATTGCATCTGCACCAGCAGCAATTTTCTTACTCATTATGGACGAAGCGATGAGGGGAATAGAATTAACTGTTCCTGTTACATCCCTCAATGCATATAATTTTTTATCAGCTGGTGTGAGATTGCCTGATTGGCCTATTACTGCTACTTGATTATCATTTACAAGTTTTATAAAATCTTTTTCACTGATTTCAACATTAAATCCCTTAACTGATTCTAATTTATCTATCGTACCCCCCGTATGTCCTAGACCACGACCACTCATCTTTGCAACTGGAACACCTACTGCCGCTACTAATGGGGCAAGAACGAGTGTCGTTGTATCACCGACGCCCCCTGTAGAATGCTTGTCTACCTTTATACCATTGATATCGCTTAAGTCGATTCTCTCTCCTGAGTTAACCATTGACATTGTCAATGCGGCTCTTTCTTCATCATTCATATCTTGAAAGAATATCGCCATAGCTAAACTTGAAGCTTGGTAATCTGGAACTTCCCCACGAGTGTATCCGTTTACAAAAAATTCTATTTCTTCTCTTGTTAATGACTTACCGTCTCGTTTCTTTTCTATGATGTCAATCATTCTCATTATTCATCATTCCCTTAGACAATAAATTTAGTATTAGTAATCAGTATTCGACTCAAGTCCTTGAATAATTTGCACACCGGCACTAGCACCAATGCGTGTAGCACCCGCCTCAATCATATTGTTAAAATCTTCTAGATTTCTCACGCCACCTGACGCTTTCACTTCTAAACGATCACCAACAGTATCTTTCATTAATTTTACATCTTCAACTGTAGCACCCCCACCAGCAAAACCTGTGGATGTTTTAACAAAATGTGCACCTGCCGCTTCAGATAATTGACATGCTTTAATCTTTTCTTTCTCAGTTAATAAAACAGTCTCAATAATGACCTTAACTGTTTTACCATTGGCTGCTTGAACGACGGCTTCGATATCATTTTGCACTTCATCAAAACGACCATCCTTAAGTGCTCCAATGTTTATCACCATATCAATCTCTTGAGCGCCATTATTAATCGCATCTTTTGTTTCATAAGATTTAACTGCTGTAGTTGTTGCACCTAGTGGAAATCCAATAACAGTACACACTAAAACATCAGTTCCTTTAAGTTGTTCAGATGCATATTGTACGTGTGTAGGGTTCACACATACAGACTTAAACTGATATGCTTTTGCTTCATTTATAATAGTATCAATTTGTTCCTTTGTTGAATCAGGTTTTAATAATGTATGGTCTATTAATTTTGCTTTATTCATCATTTTTCCTCCATGTTTTTAGTTTATTACTATCTCAGAATATTAAATCTTCACATAACTTTAATATATCTTTAAAAAACAAAACATATTTACCTTTAATTATATAGTACAAAAATTCGCAAAAAAGATAAACAAATGTTATCTTAAAATGGTAATATAACGGTTATAATGATATTGCGAACTGACTATTAAGGAGAAGATATATTATGACAGAAAGTACACCTCACATTAACCCAAATGGAGTTAAAATAGCTAAAACTGTATTAATGCCAGGCGATCCATTACGTGCTCAATATATTGCTGAAAATTTTTTAGAAAATGTTGAACAATTCAATACAGTACGTAATATGTTTGGTTACACTGGAACTTATAAAGGCAAAGAAGTTTCTGTAATGGGGTCTGGGATGGGGATTCCAAGTATTGGCATTTATTCTTATGAACTTTACCATTTCTTTGATGTGGATACAATCATTCGCGTAGGTTCGTGTGGCGCTCTTCAAGAAGATGTCAATTTATATGATGTAATTATTGCACAAGCCGCTTCTACAAACTCAAATTATGTTGATCAATTTAATATACCGGGTCACTTTGCACCTATTGCTGATTTTAATCTAGTAGCGAAAGCTAAGAAAGCTGCTGATGAAATTGGTGCCGTATCACACGTAGGTAACGTTTTGTCATCTGATACATTTTATAATGCTGATTCAACTTTTAATGATTCATGGAAAAAAATGGGTATCTTAGGTATCGAAATGGAGTCTGCAGGTTTATATTTAAATGCCATCCATGCAAATAAAAAGGCTTTAGGTATTTTTACAGTGAGTGATCATATTCTAAGAGATGAAGCCACTAGTGCAGAAGAGAGACAAACATCATTTACTCAAATGATGGAAATAGCACTCGAAATAGCCGAATAGAAAATATAAAAATAGAGTGGGATGACAAACACTAAATGCGTTTGTCGTCCCACTCTTTTCAAATAGCTACACTAAAAATATTTGAGATCGTCAATTTAAAAATTAAAATGTAAGTTACTAAAAATTAATGACCTAAATAAGATTGTAGCATCCAATTATGCTTATCAACTGAAGTTTGCATGCCGATAAACATATCTTCTGAAACGTCATCACTAGCGCTTCCAGCCACTTCAATTGCTTGTTCTAATTGTTTAGAGATTTTAGAAAAATCTTTAGACAATTCTTCTACCATTTCTTCAGCTGAATAATGTTTTCCTGCTTCATTTACTATTGATTTATCTAAACACTCGGAAAGTGTTCCTATTGGATTACCACCTATTGCCAAAATTCTTTCTGCTAAATCATCAACATATTGACTAGCTTCATTGTATAATTCTTCGAATTTTGTGTGTAAAGAAAAGAAATTAGGGCCTTTAACGTACCAATGGAAATTATGCAACTTTGTATAAGCTACCGTCCAGTTTGCGACTTGTTGATTTAATTCTTTGACTACATCTTGTTGTTGACTCATATCAAACACTCCTTCGGACCTCATTTTTACAATAGTTATTATATTATAATAATTCTAATTTGTAAAGTAAAATAACACTAAGAGACAAAATAAATATTACTTTAATTTCTCAAAAAATCTGTCTAAATGATTTCAATTTTGAGCTTGTTCATCTTCTTTTATTATCAATTAAATCATATTTTATCAATTAGGTTAGTTTGATTTTTTCATTATCATCAAGAAAAAATGATTTTTCATAATCAGTTGGCTTGTGCCAATGTGTTTTCCACATTTTATCTCGATTATTTGCAAATAATCGATATCCTAAATCTCTTAATGGTTTGGGAATTAATCTTAATCCTATTCCAAGAAATTTAGAGTGATTAGGTAGTGACGATATCAATGTTGCAACAGCCTGTGATTCAAATTCTAAATGATTCCCTTTTTGAAGAATAACACTATTCTTATTTTGAGCATCAGGATAATTTTCAAAAAATTGTTTACCTATTTGACCTTTAATTGTTGCAAACTCATATTTATGTGAAAGTCCATTTTGAATTAACCAAATTGCATAGTTATAACAATAAACACAATTTCCATCATAATAAATTATTGGCATGTGTATACACTCCTTTTTCATTGCTTAATTATTTATATTCCCATTTAGGTATAATAAATAAACCTTATTAAGTTAACATCATTCTAACTTAATAAGGTTTAAATCACTAGGAAATGTATAGTTATAATCTACTTTATAAAATGAATCAGTTATGTGTTCTTCATACGACTGATTACACGATTAGTCATGATTCACTTTGACGATACGCGTATATTTTAAAAACTGTGACGAATATTTTTGCTTAATTTTTTCTATAGAGTCATATGTAATACCAATAATATGCCAATTAGGATTAAAATGATAAAAAGAATCCTTATTTTTTGACCACTTAATCATGCTTCCATCTTTATTATATCTTGGTAATGTCACTTCATAGCCTTCAAGTACATTAATATATGTTTGGAAAATATCCACATCGATGCGATTGAAGTTATCAATGACTAAATAACTTTTATCTTTCTTAGGCATTAGGTGTGTAATGAATCCTTCACGATAATATAGCGCTCCTGACTCATTTGGTAAATATTTACCATAAAGCATATCTTCAGTAAAATCTGGATGTCCACTTGTAATCACAGGGTTTGCATTAGTTTTTTGGAGTAATTCTTCAGCAGCCTTTAAGCCTTCTCCTTTTTGCTCAACAACTAATAATACAAAAGGTTTTAAACTATCATCTTCAGCATTTTGAGTTGATAGTTCTGCTTTTTTTACTGTTTCAAAAGGATGTTTAATACCATTATTCATACTCATGTCCAAAATGGCATCGTATTGAGCTTGTGACATACTTGCTATTGACTGTTTCGCATTTTCTTGTAAGAAATACAAATTCTTCAATTTAGGATGTTTATTCAAATGACCTAATGAAATGGGCTTAATATCTTTCTCATAAAAAATTTCAATAGCTGTACTATTCGTTCGACCTGGTATAGGTGGTTTCTCATGTAAATGCTTTGATACTTCGCCAATACCGATAACCGATTGATTTTGATATTTATTATATATAATAATGTTATCACCTACCTCTAGTTGAGTGTAAAAATGATAACCATTCCTTTTGATTCCATTAAATGTATGAGTAAATATAGTATAGTTTTTACCAGGTTCAAACGCTTCTGTTTCTGCTAATAAAAAATATCGAGGAATTTTTGATTTTCCTTTACCTAAACTAACTATTAACTCAAATTCTGACTCTCTGATTTGGTTGAAAAGTGTTTCTCTCATGTTACTCATACGAAAATCGAGTACTTCACTTCTTTTAAGATAATCAGTTGTAAGTGGTTTTAGCGTTTCTTTAAATTTAAATTCTACTCTTATTTTATTTTGAGCACCGGATTGCACACTTATAATTTCACCTATACCTAAAAGACCAGAATCTGTTTGTACTTGATAAAAAATCACTTGATCTCCAGCTTTAGCTTTTTTAAATGCTCTATATCCTTGTGTAGGATTAAAATGTGCGCCAGATTCAAATAACGCTGTCTGTCCCACTAATGGTTCATTATGATTCCATCTATTGTAACCACAATTAAGCCAAAAATAGTTAATTTCCTCAGTCATTATAATGCTCCTTATCCTAAAATTAATTTATGTTCTATTTTCATATCATTCACTCTAAACAACCATGGGTCTCATCAGTAATCACTTTAATGTGATCATCATTATTATTAAATATTTTTATTTATTTTATCATAATATCATTCACTATTCTAAACAACACTTATCATTAAAAGTTGCTTTTAAAAATTAAAAATGCAAGTATCATCGTTAGACACTTGCATATCGTCATCTTTCATTTAGCAATAACACTCCCAAGTAACGGCATTATATTAATCAT
This sequence comes from Staphylococcus sp. HMSC068G11, assembly GCF_001815825.1. Lineage (NCBI taxonomy): Bacteria > Bacillati > Bacillota > Bacilli > Caryophanales > Staphylococcaceae > Staphylococcus > Staphylococcus sp. HMSC068G11. The sequence continues at coordinate 13,737 of NZ_KV822054.1, read as the reverse complement.
TATTCCACCAAGTTTAAGCATACCACTTATTTCCTTATCTCTTATTGTGATTGCAGCGCTAATTATTCCAAGAATCGCCACAAATCTTGGAATCATCATAGATGGATAATGCGGTAATTGTAAAAATATACCTGCTCCTGAAATAATGCCACAAACTAGAGAAATATATAAAAATTGCTTCACAAAGCCTCTCTCCTTATATCACCTATACTTAAATTGGTATATTTTTTAATACTTATTAAATGTAACTAATGATTAGTTTGAAATCTCCTTCGAAAACACTATCTAAATCTTCAGAAGTTAACACAAAGTTTGAACCTGTAGATATTTCATATATATCACCATCTACAATAAGTTTACCTTGTCCATCTAAAACAGAAACAAGACAAAATTCTCTAGGCTTCATATAATTTAGAGTACCAGAAATATCCCACTTAACCATAGTAAAAAAATCACTCGATACAATATGTGTACAATTGTGATTTTCTATCACTTCATTTTGAGGAGTGATATTAGGTAGTTCATTTGAATAATTAATAACATCTAATGCCTTATCTATATTTAATTCACGTTCCTCACTATTGTCTGTTTTTCTATGATAATCATAAATTCTATATGAAATATCTGATGATTGCATGACTTCATACGCCATAATGCCTGCACCTATGGAATGTATCGTTCCAGCTGGTATAAAGTAAAAATCTCCTGGTTGCACTTGTATTGTTCTCAAATGTTTTTCAAATGTACCTTGCTTCAATTGCTCTTCAAATTCATCACGAGATTTCGCATACGTACCTATAGTAATCTTTGCACCTTCATCAGCTTCAATGATGTACCAACATTCAGATTTTCCATATTGACCTTCTTCGTGTTCATATGCATAAGAATCGTCTGGATGTACATGAATAGACAATGGCGCAGCAGCATCTACAATTTTAGCCATTAACGGAAAATCTTTACTTGGAAAATCTCCAAACATTTCTCTATGATTGTTCCATACTTGATCCAATGTTTGACCAGCAAATATACCATTTTCAATCACACTTTTGCCATGTGGATGTGCTGAAATTCCCCAACATTCACCTATATGATTATTAGGTAGTTGATACCCAAATTGGCGAAGATTATCACTGCCCCATACTTTATCGAGAAAAATGGGTTTTAAAAATAACGGCATGTTCACACCTCCATTATTAAAAGCCTAAACTTTAATCATTATCTATGCTTGAATATCACACAATGTTAAATAATAAAAATACTTTTGATACAACATAGCTCTTCTTTTAAGATATGTATTTGAAGCTAGCTCTCTTTCTCACTCGTTTTGAGTGTAGCATATATGATTATTTCACAAACTACTATATGAATATACTATCATTTTATACACTTTGTATCCTGTGTCCATTTGACGTAGGATTCTTACATATTATATCAACTGCATAATAAATTGAATAGCATCATTTTTACTATTCTAATAAAGCGCTTTATTCATTACTATACCATTATTTTCTGTAAATGACGCCTTAAAATAACAAAGCGTTAAATTGGCTTCAATAGAATCCAGCATTTCTCTTTTTTCAAGTTCATTTAAAAGCAGAACAATGAGTGTAATTATACTCATTGAAATATTTAACGTTTAATATAAAAAGGGAACAAGATAAGACTTTTTGATTTTCTTATCTTGCCCCCCTCAAATACTGATTAGAAATTGAAGTATTTAAAAGCAAACTACAACAATTCTATCGATAATAGAGAATGAATTTTGCATCAAATTGTTTTAAAAATGACAAATAATTTTTAATACGTACTTAATTTTAAATGTTAAGATTCATAGTTTTTCAATGCATCTTTAACATCATGATTGCCACTTAAAATTTGGAATTCTTGATTATTAAAACCATCAGAAGTTACTACTTCTTTTAAAACTGTAGCAACATCTTCACGTGGAATTGATCCTGGTTTGTCGAAATATAAATCAGCTTCTATTTTTCCAGTTCCAGCATCATCTGTAAGTGAACCTGGATGTACAATTGTATAATTAAGATTTGATGTTCTTAAGTAATCATCAGCATAATGCTTTGCAATTGTATACGGTTTTAAATCTCCACTCGCATCAAATGCTTCACGTCTAGAATCGTACGTTGATACCATAACGTAATGTTTGATACCCGCTTCTTTACTAGCTTTAATTGTTTTTACAGCACCATCTAAATCAACAATGATTGTTTTATCCGCTCCAGTACTTCCTCCAGATCCAACCGAAAAAATGACTTTATCATAATCTGTAAAGATATTTTTTAAATCATCAATACTATTTTTTTCTACATCTATTAAAGTAGCTTTAATTCCTTTATTTTCTAATTCTTTAACTTGATCTTCCTTACGCACACCAGCTGTAAAATCAACGTGTTCTTCCTTTAATTGACTTACTAGTTTAGAACCTACGCCACCATTTGCTCCAATAACTAAAATACTCATTTCAAACGTCCTCCTTCAAAAAATTGTATTTTGTATTTACCACTTCAAGAGAATACTAAACGTTAGTGTATCATTGACATACTTCAATATTCTCATTATATTAATATATGAACAAATATTCATATGTTGGAGTGTGAATTTACAATGAGTGGATATCATATTAACGATGAAAGCAATCAGGATATATTGATTAAAGTCACTCATATTTTCAAAGCTTTAAGTGATTTTAATCGTGTCAGAATTATGGAGTTTCTTGAAAACGGTGAAGCAAGTGTTGGACATATTTCACATTCTTTAAATATGACTCAGTCAAATGTATCACATCAATTGAAACTACTTAAAAGCACTCATCTTGTTAAATCTAAAAGACAAGGGCAATCAATGATTTATTCTATAGATGATAGACACGTTTCAACTTTACTTAAACAAGCTATTCACCACGCCAAACATCCTAGTGAAGGTGGAATTTCTAATGACAAATCATAATCATCAACATCATCATTCTCATGCACACGGACACGTTCATACAGATAATAAGAAAGTACTCATGTTTTCTTTTATTATTATTAGTCTCTTCATGCTTGTAGAAATTATAGGTGGGTTCTTGGCAAATAGTCTAGCATTATTGTCTGATGGTTTTCACATGCTAAGTGATGCCATATCCTTAGGAGTAGCTCTTATAGCTTTTATATATGCTGAAAAGCATGCTACCAAAAGTAAAACATATGGTTACAAACGTTTTGAGATTCTAGCAGCACTTTTCAACGGAGTTACCCTATTTATCATTAGTATTATTATAATAATCGAAGCGATACGAAGATTTTTAGAACCTCCTGAGGTTCAATCGAAGGAAATGTTCATCATTAGTGTGATTGGTCTTATGGTAAATATCATTGTAGCGATACTCATGTTTAAAGGAGGAGATACCTCTCACAACCTTAATATGCGAGGCGCATTTTTACATGTACTTGGAGACTTGTTCGGCTCTGTTGGTGCAATCGTTGCTTCTCTCTTAATTTGGGGTTTTAATTTTACATTAGCGGATCCTTTAGCCAGTATTTTAGTTTCGTTAATTATTTTAAAAAATGCTTACGGCATTTCTAAATCATCCCTTAACATATTGATGGAAGGAACGCCTAACAATATAGATTTAAATGCTGTAATTAAAGCAATAAGTAAAGATGAAAGAATTCAAAATGTACATGATTGTCATGTATGGACCATTTCAAATGATATGAATGCATTAAGTTGTCATGCAGTTGTACCAGAATATTTATCAGTTCAAACGTGTGAAACAATGCTAAAGTCAATCGAAAGTGACCTATTGCAATTAAATATTCAGCATATGACAATACAACTTGAAACACCAGAACACAAACACGACGAATCAACATTATGCTCAGGTATACATGAGCACTCTCATTAGAGCGTTTATTTCTAACGATCCTTTTTGATTATAAATAAAGATGTAGATTGAAGGTTCTATTGCATTCAAAGACTCAACCTAAAAATCATATCTTAATTTAAAAGAGAGTTGATGTGAGTAGAACTCCATTTCAATCATCCTATATATATTTAGAGCGTGGGACATCAGTTTATGTTCCCACGCTCTAAAAATTTTCAATAGGTGTTATAAATTTCAGATAAATCTATCTCAATATTTACTTTTTCACATATAAACATCTTACTTTAAATGAAATTCTTAAATATAAATTCTCTAGCTGGTACTTGCTTTTCTTCAAAACCTGCTAAAAATTCTTCATTATTGTACGCTAATTTCACTCTTTCTACTGAAATTCCTTTTTCATTAACGGTAATAATACCATATACGGTGTTAGAACCGTTGTTCAAACCTACTGATCCAGGATTAAAATATACTGTAGATTTATCATCAAACATATGCAATCTATGGTTATGTCCAAATAAAATTAAATCGGCTTCTTTATCTTTAAATAATTTAGAAATAGCTTGTTCGTCATCTTTTGTAATAGGCGCAAAAGGTTGTTCATCAATGGGAGCTGACATTTTATCATTTTCAATTTCATAATGAATAAATAAAATCTTTTTCCCTTTTACGGTCATTTCAATATATCTTGGCAATTGATTAATTTCATCGTAATAGGACTCATCTAAATGTCCTTCAATCCATTGATGATGCTCATAAAACTTCCCTTTTAAATCTTCAGGATAAGGTGTTCCATTGACGAGTGACATAATAGCTTCATCATGATTACCTGCGATCATTTCCATATCATCTCGGTCAAATATAGTATCCAGTACTTTATTTGTCTCATGTCCAATCCCTATGTTATCACCTAGGTTATAAATTTTTTCAATATCATCTCTACTATCAATATCATCTAAAACAGTTTGAAGCGCATCAAAGTTTCCATGAATATCAGTGATAACAGCAAATTTCATGATATTATCTCCCTTCAATGTTATCTTATTAGCATATTCTAACATTTTGTGCTCTATTATGTTAGATATTAATTTAAAATTTATTAGAATTTTGATATTGTATTTATATGAAAAAAAAGGAGTGCTTAAAATTTGTTTAATTATTATAAATCCGGATTTCAAAAAGCAAAACCACATAATCTAAAGTTAATACTAATCTCATTACTAACTTTTGTCATTTGCTATATTACTTCTAATATTGCATTCTCATTAGTTATATTAAGAGCCCAAAGGTTACCCATGTTAGCTCAACTCGGTGAACCTACTACAAAACCTATTGTATCTATTATTTTTATTTTACTCATTTTAGCTTTATTATTTATTTTTGTAGGTTACCCATTGATAATTGGTACAGTATATGCAATTCAAAAAGCTATTAATAAAGAGAAAGTTCTCTTTAGTGATTTATTTTTTGCTTTTAAAAAAGGTAAATATGCTAAATCAGTAATCTTGGCTTTAATAACATTAGTTTTATTTATTGTGATTGTACTTATTCTAGTGCTATTAAATAAATTATATACTTTAGCTCTTAGTCCATTATTAATCGGTTTACAACAATCATTAAGCGGCTACGACAATCCAATGGGAATTTTAATCTCAATACAAATTGTGTTGTTACTCATAACAGGTTTCATTTCATCAATTTTCTATTGGTTTGTAATTATATTCATTATTAATTATACTACCGCTTATACAGAAGATTCATCTCGTAAAGTAATGAGTAATTTAAAAGAAGGATTTAAAGGTATTAAAAACGGTAAGAAAACTTGGTTTAAATTTTTCATTGGCGTATTACTTATCGGTTTACTTGCAAGTATTATAAACAAACCACTATTATTCGGTGTACAATACTTAACAAGCAGTATGTCTCAAATGGTGGCTCAAACTATTATTATTATAGCTAGAATCGTATCTATAGTATTACGTTTATGTCTTTATTACATTTTGATTTTTGGAATTATTAATTATTTCGTTAAACGTGGTGACCAACCAGTCAAAAGCAAAAGACGTCATAAAAATAAAAATAATAACAAAGATACTGTAAACGACAAAGTAGATACTACATTGAATGCTTCCGATTCAAAAGATACAGAAGTAGATAAAATGAAAGATCAACAAACACATGTACAACAAGAAAAAACTGATAGCCAAAAAAATAACATAGATGATTCCATCAAAGAAAAAGTAGATGAAAATAAAGAAAATGTTACAGAACAATCTAAAAATCTATTTGATAAGAAATAGTTGATTGTCGTTAGACTACTTTATTAATTTAAATTTAAAGTATTTTGCCCAACATGAAATTTTAATAATCTTTCATGTTGGGCTTTTTATATTGTAAATATATTTTTGTGAAAATCCTCTTTAATATTTTATTAATGCTCAAGCATATAATTTAAATAATCATAATGAACCAGTTGATAGGCATATAATTTAAATAAAAAATGGACACTTTCATGATTAAATATGAAAGTGTCCATTTGCCTACTTTATAAATTCAAAATTTTTACTGATATAAACTATCGTGATCGACCACTTAATAACAAGATACTGACTTGAAGACTAGTTATCTAATAAATGAGTTTTTAAGTAATGTGCTGCACCATCTTCTTCGTTCGTGTATTCGGTAATATCATCTGTAAGATTTTTAATTTCTTGTCTTGCATTTTTCATTGCAACAGTGTGGTGGCCAAAATTAAACATAGCTCTATCATTATCACTATCACCAATAACTAAAGTTTCTTCTTGCTGAATACCATAGTAATCAATCATTTCCTTGATACCTGTACCTTTATCAGTATGATATGGCATCGTTTCAGCATTATAACGCGAAGAATTAGATACGGTAATACCTAAATTTGTTTGATTTTCAACAAGATGATTGCGAAAATCAGTTATTTTATCTAATTTGGGACTGAATAAATATATTTTAGAAAAGTGTGCATCAGGTAAGGTATCTTGCCAATCTATTTTTCCTTTAATTGCTTCTCTTCTCGATGACCACTCACTTTGACTTACAGCGTCAGGTGGCTCTATAGTGGAAATCATTTCTTTCATCCAATCTTCATCTTCTTTAAGAGATATGCGATCACTTTCAAAAGGAAAAACTTCATAATATATATGTTGTTTTTTAGCCAATTCCACAATTTTCTGTACTTGTTTTAAAGTTAAACTATGTCTAAACAAATTATCTCCATGAATTTCACCTGAAGTTCCATTCGAACTGATAATACCATCTACAGTGAATCCATTTGGAACAAGTTGACTGATTTCAGAATAAGATCTCCCAGTAGCAAGGAAAACTTTATAATTTTGTTCTCTCAATTGATTAATCACTTGTTTAGTATATTCCGAGGCTTTATTATTTTCATGTAATATCGTTCCATCCATATCTAAAAAAATTGCTTTTATATTTTTCATATTATCCTCCATTCAAGACTCTAACTTATACACTTAAATTGTGTCACTTATCATACTAAAGTGCAACGGCTTTGATTACACTTTGAACATACTATATTGTCGTCTTCTTTTATTTACAATGACATCTCTCCCAAAAAATTTGTTATCCGATAAGGATCTCATAATATCTTTAATATTACCCTTGTTAAATATGTAAATGTCTTTAAGTAAAACTTTTTCACAAATAACGGCATTTCTTCTATTATATGTATATGCGTTACATGTATGACAGAAAGTTGTGAATCATTTAAAATATGCTTACCTAATGTTTTAAATAGTTGCCTCTTTATATAAAATCCAATCCAGTTGTAGGTTCATCCAATATTAATAATTTAGGGTACCTCATTAAAGTCCTTAACCAACGGCATTAGACGCTTAGTTAAAATTAATTGAAGCATAATTCTAAAATTAATTCAAAAAATAAAGAGTAGCCACTTAGGCTACTCTAAATTATAAACATTTTACTCTACTGTAACCGATTTGGCTAGGTTACGAGGTTTATCCACATCCAAATCTCGTTGTAATGCAGCATAATATGAGATTAATTGCATTGTCACTACAGATACTAATGGAGTTAATAATTCATGTACTTGTGGAATCACGTATGTGTCTCCTTCTTTATTCAAACCTTCCATTGAAATCATACAAGGATATGCACCACGTGCTACTACTTCTTTCATATTTCCACGAATTGATAGATTAACGTTTTCTTGGGTAGCTAAACCTATGACAGGTGTGCCATCTTCAATCAAAGCGATTGTTCCGTGCTTTAATTCCCCACCTGCAAATCCTTCAGCTTGAATATAAGAAATTTCTTTTAATTTTAATGCACCTTCTAAACTAACATTATAATCAATTGTTCTTCCAATGAAGAATGCATTACGAGTAGTTTTTAAGAAATCCGTTGCAATTTGCTCCATCTTAGGTGCATCGTCAACAATTGTTTCTATAGCAGTAGTAACCTTAGCAAGTTCTCTTAATAAATCAACATCGGTTTCACGACCATGATATTTAGCAACAATTTGAGATAAGATAGATAAAACAGCAATTTGCGCTGTATATGCTTTTGTAGATGCGACTGCAATCTCAGGTCCAGCATGTAAAAGTAATGTATGATCCGCTTCACGTGATAATGTTGAGCCAGCAACATTAGTAATTGTTAATGATTTGTGACCTAATTTATTTGTTTCAACTAAAACAGCACGACTATCAGCTGTTTCACCAGATTGTGAAATATAAATAAATAGTGGTTTTTCAGAAAGAAGTGGCATATTATATACAAATTCAGAAGCTACATGAACCTCAGTAGGTACACCTACCCATTTTTCAATAAATTCTTTACCAACCAATCCAGCATGATAACTAGTACCAGCTGCAACGATGTAAATACGATCAGCATCTGCTACATCATTAATAATCTCTGCATCGATTTTTAAATTACCTTTTTCATCTTGATATTCTTGAATTATACGACGCATCACTGCAGGCTGTTCATGAATTTCTTTTAACATGTAATGATCATATACGCCTTTTTCTGCATCAGCAGCATCTATTTCTGCCGTATACGTATCACGTTGTTGAATATGCCCCTCAAGATCTTTAATTTCTACTGTGTCTCGCTTAACGATAACTATTTCATGGTCATGTATCTCTTTGTATTGATTTGTAGTTTGTAACATTGCTAGAGCATCAGAAGCAATAACATTGAAACCTTCACCTACACCTACTAAAAGCGGAGACTTGTTTTTAGCCACATAAATAGTATCTTTATCATTATCATCTAATAGTGCTAAAGCATATGACCCATTTAATAATTTAACTACTTTTGTAAATGCATCTTCTGTAGCTAATCCTTGCTTAGAAAAATAATCTACTAATTGTACGATAACTTCCGTATCAGTTTCTGATGAAAAAGTGACATCAGATAAATATTCAGCTTTTAATTCTTCGTAATTTTCAATTACACCATTATGAACTAATGTAAAACGTCCAGATGTTGACTGATGTGGGTGTGAATTTTCATAATTTGGAACACCATGTGTCGCCCAACGTGTATGACCAATTCCTAACGTACCATCCTCATCACTATTATCTGCAACTTTACGTAATTCAGCAATTCTTCCCTTTTCTTTAAAAAGTTTTGTACCATCATCATTAACTACAGCAATACCTGCTGAGTCATAACCACGATATTCTAATTTTTCTAACCCTTTTAATAGTAATTCTTTGGCATTATCGTAGCCAATATAACCTACAATTCCACACATATAATATCCTCCAACAAATGGGATAACACGGCTATTATGATTAATTATCACTGGTTAAATTTGATAATCCCCTATCATAATTATTATTAACGATTACATCATGAAATAAGCGTGATATTATATGAATTTTATACACGCTATCCGTAGTTTCCCAAAATAATTTATTTAGTTTGGCGATCTTATTAACTTTGTCCACTAAGTCACCTTAATGATTTACTTAATAAGCTAACGAATGTGCCACATCCGGGATAGCATCCGCCGATCTGATTCGATCACTATCCTCCTCGTCTACAAAAGCCAAATAATTATCTATAAAAGCTCTACTATTTTAACTTTTAATACTTGACAACTATTTAAGCATTTTGCACAGGCGCTTTAATTATTAATAACCTAGACTTTCCTCCTTCCCATTAATATTTATTGTACACTGATAACGAATTAATTTGCAAACGATTTAACAGTATTTTTTATAAATAGTAATAGTTCTGAATAGATACATCAGCGAATTATTCTCAAAATAAAAAAATATATTTTTCAAATCTTTTTAAAAGATAAAATTCTGTTTTAAAAAAACAGATTTATGATAGTAACATCATAAATCTGTTATATATGAATTTAAACATGAAAATATTATTTATCTAAACCCATTTTTTCTTCAACAACGTCAGCGATACTTTGAGCATATCTTTCAGCATCCGCGTCAGTTGCAGCCTCAACCATTACACGTACTAAAGGTTCAGTTCCAGAAGGTCGAACAAGAATTCTTCCTTCACCGTTCATCTCGGTTTCAACTTTAGTCATTATCTCTTGAACATGAATATTCTCTTCAACACGATATTTGTCAGTCACTCTCACATTAATTAGAGATTGTGGATACTTTTTCATTTGAGAAGCTAACTCACTTAGAGTTTTACCACTCATTTTAATAACAGAGGCCAATTGAACACCCGTTAATAATCCATCACCAGTAGTATTGTAATCCATTAATACGATATGACCCGATTGTTCACCACCAAGATTATAATTTCCTCTTCTCATTTCCTCGACAACATAGCGATCTCCCACTTTAGTTTTGTTTGACTGAATACCTTCTTTTTCTAGAGCTTTGTAGAAACCAAGGTTACTCATAACTGTCGAAACTATCATATTTCCATTGAGTTCTTGGTTTTTATACATTTCTTGACCAATAATGAACATAATTTGATCTCCATCTACAATTTGTCCATTTTCATCTACCGCAATAATGCGATCTCCATCTCCATCAAAAGCTAAACCAAAGTCACTTCCAGTTTCTAACACCGTTTCAGCTAATTTTTCTGGATGAGTAGAGCCACATTGTTCATTAATATTATAACCATCTGGATTACATCCTATTGTCTCAGTATCCGCTTCTAAATCGCCAAACAAGAATGGGGCTAAAGAAGAAGTTGACCCGTTTGCACCATCTAATACTATTTTAAGACCCTCAAAATTTACATCGACTGTGGATTTAAGATAACTTAGATACTTTTGTGCACCTTCAAAATAATCTGAATAATGTACAATATCCTCTCCTACAGGACGTGGTAAATCAGGATTGGTTTGATCTAATAATTGCTCAATTTCATTTTCTTGATCATCTGACAATTTAAAGCCATCTGAACCAAAAAATTTAATTCCATTATCAGCAACCGGATTATGTGACGCAGAAATCATAACACCTAATGCTGCTTCCATTTCTTTAGTCAAATAAGCCACACCTGGTGTTGAGATAACACCTAAACGCATCACTTCTGCGCCAATTGAAATTAAACCAGCGATTAATGCAGATTCTAGCATTTCTCCTGATACTCTTGTATCTCTTCCTACTAAAACTCGAGGATGCTTTTCACCTTTGTTATGTGCGAGTACATATCCTCCGTATCTACCTAGTTTAAAAGCCAATTCAGGTGTGAGTTCTTGGTTAGCGACACCACGAACACCATCAGTACCAAAATATTTTCCCATTTTTAAACGCTCCTTTTGTATCTATCAATTTTTAACATTTATATACGCTTTTGTTTCCTTTGGATTCACTTTAGTCACATCTTTAGGTAAGTTAAATGATACTGTTTTTTCTGTAGATTCTGAAATGCCATCAATATCTACTTCAGCAGTAATTTCATTAATATTTTGTAATTCATCTCTATTACCAAAGATTTCTACTTCTTTATCTTCTAGTTTAACACTATCTAATTCTTTATTTTCATTAAGCTTACCCGTTGTTTTTGTACGTACCTTAACCATTTTACTGAATGGTTCAACTGTTACTTTTAAATTAACCTCATTTGGATTAATTGATACATTTAATTTATTTAATTGTTTATCAAATGCACTAACATCTGCAACATCATTGGTATCTTTGTTCACTTTACTAGAATTTTTAAAGGTTGCTTTTAAATAAGCTATATTTTTTAACTGTTGCTCTCCACCAGTCACTTTTACAGTTTCTGGTGAAATACTTTGTTTACTTATTTTATATTTTGGGTCTAAACTATTACTACTAATGTCTGGTTGTACATGCATAACTCGTGTTATTTTATTTTCAAGGTTAATGTGTGCTACTTCAGGTTTAATTTGATAGTTGATACCACTATCTATGCCTTTAACTTGATATTTTTTTTGATATTTCCCTGCTTTTTTTCCAGAAAGATCAACGACTACTTTCAAATCTTCAGGGTTTTCAATTTTGATTAATTTTGATTGTGGTCCTGTTAAATTAACATCGACGTTTTCAGGAATTTTAGTTACATGTAGGTCTTTATTATTATAAATAACATCAACGGGCACATCTTGAATGGTTTTGGATGATTTTTGTGATAAATCATCTGTATTAAATATATTTCCGAATACATTATTTACTGATAAAAAGAAAAATACTGCTAATATGAGAGCGACAAATCTTAATCCCCATTTACTTTCAAGCATTTATGAATTCACACCTTTCTTTTGAAAGTGTGCACCAAACCAATGTTCAGCAAGCAATTCTTCAAAAACATCTTTTGAAATATCTCTTCTTAATTTTCCATCAAAAGTGACTGATATATCACCAGTTTCTTCAGATACAACAACAGTAAAAGCATCAGAAACTTCTGAAATTCCAACTGCCGCTCTATGTCTAGTTCCTAAACTTTTTGATATTTTAACACTATCTGATAATGGTAAATAACTTGCAGCAACGGCAATCTTACTTCCTTGAATTATCATTGCACCATCGTGTAATGGTGTATTAGGGATAAATACATTAGTTAGTAACTCTTGAGATATATCAGAATTCATCGGTATTCCAGTTTCTATATAGTCCTGCAAACCTGTCTCTTTTTCAAAAACAATAAGCGCACCAATGCGACGCTTAGCCATATATTGAACAGCTTTAGATACAGATTGAATCAACTTTTCTTCATCGCGACTATAAGTATTCGTATACCGTTTTAAAAAATTTCCTCTACCTAATTGTTCCAAGGCTCTTCTTATTTCAGGTTGAAATATCACAATGAGAGCTAAAACACCCCATTGAATTACAATATCAAACAATTTAGATGTTGCTGTTAAGTTAAGAATTTTACTGATTTGCTGGCCGATAACAATGACAACTATCCCTTTTAATAATTGAATTGCTTTAGTACCTTTAAAAACTGTAATGAGAAGATACAACACATACCAAACAATCAGTAAATCCAGTAGACTAGTAATAATTTTTATAGTACTTAGATTTTGAAAAAAATTGGAAAAATCCATGACATCTCCTCCGGGTAATACTTTTCCATATTGATTATTATACCAATCATTATTAACACTGTCATACGACAAAATAACATTTTATAAAAATTCTTAAATAAGAAATAAAAGTAAAAAATTCTAACAAATAAAAAAAGACACCTTCAATTGAAGATGTCTAGAAAGTGAGCCATAGAGGATTCGAACCTCTGACCCTCTGATTAAAAGTCAGATGCTCTACCAACTGAGCTAATGGCTCTAATGGCTGGGCTAGCTGGATTCGAACCAGCGCGTGACGGAGTCAAAGTCCGTTGCCTTACCGCTTGGCTATAGCCCA
>NZ_KV822053.1:0-2557 GCF_001815825.1 Staphylococcus sp. HMSC068G11 | reverse complement strand
GCCTTCATTTTTGTTACCTTGTAAGCCACCGTTAAGTAAACCATTACCTTGATTCTCGTTACTTTGAACAGTCTTTTGTTGTCCTGAATTATCATTTGTTTGTGCTGCGTGAGCTGATGCATTACCGAAAGCTAAAGGAGCAGCTAGAGCTAGTGAAGAAATAGTAACTGCTATTAACTTGTTGTTATATTTTCTTAAACCTTTCTTTTGTATAGTGTTATTTTGAATTTTTTTCATAAATAAATTCCCCTTTTCTAAAATAGTGTTTCTATTACATAAAATAATATTACCGTTTTTCAAGTATATCAAACAGTTTTTAGAGAATTTGTGCAAAAAAATGTAAAATATCCCTATTTTTTGTAAAGAGATAGAAATATCTTTTTCTGATTTTAAAACAGAACCTCAATTAACATAATTATGTATTATGGGTAATGCCTTTGTATAAATACTCAAAACACAAACATTGTTAAATTAATCTTTGTATTCTTTAATATAAGTAACATAATAGTTAATTATTGCGATGAGAAAAACCATAGATAACTAAATATATAAGCATAATAACTATGAAATGAATAGCTCCTAAAAATAATGCAAAATCGTCAGCCATAAAAGGTTCAAAGTAAAATTCCGGTTCATAATGATTCATAAACCAATGAACACATTCCCAAGAAAGAAATGTTCCAATACATCTACTTATTATAATACTTATATTATTTTTTAAGCCGAATTTAAAAATAGATATACTTATTAATATAGCAACTATTATAAATGGGATGTAACCTATTAATAAACCTGTTTGATAATCAGTAAATAATCCGATAAATTCTATTGGAACTAAAGATAAAATTAATATAATGATTTTTAACCATTTCATTTTAAAATTTCTCTTTTAAATATTATTTTTCCTTCAATATCATTTTATTAATATAATTAGGTAGAAGTCTACGCTGTCTCTAAGTGGTAGATGAATGATCTCTATCTTTTATTATGTTATACATTTATATTATTTTCTGTAAGGTTCTGATTCTAAAAGATATTTATAATAGGCGTCTTTCTTTTGTAAATCTGTTTCCCCCCACATCTTATATTCTTTATCATCTGTCCATGGTGCTGGTGCTGGTGTCACGTTATACTCATACTCACTATATGGTTGATCTTTAAAAACAATATCTTTTTCAGCATATCCCATCATAATATTAAAACTCATTTTTTCATTTTTTATTTTTTTATCCCAACCCTTACGTTCTATAACGTGATTGATGATTTTCTCACTCTTGTGTTTCTGATAAGTAATCACACTAAAAGTCCAAACTGTTAAGGTAATAATGATAACAATAATAGAAGTTATTAATATTTTTAAGATTTTCTTCATTTTTATATAATTCCTATTTTTAATAATTTTTTATGATAATGTCTATATATAAAATATTTTATCATAAAGGAGTTAAATAATATTGAAGACTTACCAAAAATTTCTTTTTAAAATTTGTTTAATTACATCAGTAATAATTATTATGTTACCCATGCAATCTCATGCACAAGAGTATAAAAATCAACCACATGATTTTCGACAACAATATGATAATTTAAGAAAGAATAATTTAATTGATAAATCTACCACTTATAAACAGTGGAAAAAGTTCCAAGAAGAAAACTATCGTGCTAAATATCAAATGGAGTAAGAAGCTCAACAAGAAATGAAGGAAGAACAATATCAAACATTTTCAAAAAAGAAAAAGTATTACATATTCTTTAAATTCCAATATAAATGATACATATCACACATATTGTTCAAAACTTGTTTGGCAATCGTATTATTTTGGTGCAGGTAAAAAGTCTGTAAATTCAACAGGTGTTTATCACTACTTTAACCCATATAATCTTCCTAAAAATATTAAAGGAGCTAAAAAAGTTAAAACATTTTTCTAAAATTAAGCAATCATGTAATCTAAAATTAAGCAATCATGTAATCTAAAATAAAAAAGCAAGCGACTACGATAATTGATAGTCGCTTGCTTTTTTATTGTTCTTTTAATCGTTTAATCGCATTTTTTAATGGGCGATCATCACGATATGTATTAAAGTTCATAAATGCAGTACTATCAAAATGTTGTAATAAGTGATGAAATATCTCATTCTCCCTTTGGTATTGCTCTATATCATATTCAAGTTGGTCATGACGTTGTCGAAGTGCGTTTCTGTCTGATTTGAGTGCCTCATTGTCTTCTTTCAGCTGTTCAATGACTTTATACAAATTATTCGTATCATTCTTAGAATTAGAATCATCCATCATTATTTGTTCTTTTGGATATTCAATCACCGTCGGTTTAATACGATTCCCCACAGCTGTTTGGCGTATATATTCTGTGATATTCATACTACGTATGTAGGCTAAATCTTGTATCTTTTTGTATTGCGCTTGACTGACACGAACGGTTAAGATTTTTTCTTTCGAGTTTTGTTTTTTCGGCATTAAATCACCTCATAATTAATATATAATAAGCATACATGTGTGTGCTTATATTTATATTAATATAACATACATATGTATGCTAAT
>NZ_KV822052.1:0-73319 GCF_001815825.1 Staphylococcus sp. HMSC068G11 | reverse complement strand
TTTTAATTATAAGTACTTGACTAATCGTAGGAATTGAGTTTGGCATCCTCTTCCCATCCATTAATCTTTATTTTCTCTCCAAAAGCATCTACGGATAAGTAGAGTTTATTTGGAAATTGATGTGTCATATGTGTTAACCACTCTATGTCTTGGATACCTTTTGTACCTACGATACAATAGTCTATTCCTGAATGAATATAATTTTCAATTGTTTGTTTTGAACGAATGCCGCCACCCACTTCTATAGGCTTAGTGGTCAACTTTCGTAAGGAACGAATGTAGTCGAATTCTTTTACTTCTTTTGCTTTAGCCCCAATTAAATCTACAATATGTATACGTTTCACACATTTAAATTGACTATAAAATCGGATACTGTCTTCTACAGATTTTTCCATTTTTTCTTTTGAATCATATTTGCCTTCTGTTAATCGAACACTTGTTGAATTAATCAAATCAATAGCTGGCCATAAATCAATCATTAATAAACCCTCCTTTAAGCGCTTGATTTAGAATCTCTAATCCATACGTTCCACTTTTTTCTGGATGAAACTGGATACCGATATAATTTCGGTATTGAATGACTCCCGGAATCTTCGTACCATAGTCAGCATAAGCCACTACATATTCTGACATTTCTGCTTGATATGAATGAACAAAATACACATCACTTTGCAGTAAAGGATGTGTACTCTTTAATTCATTCCATCCCAAATGAGGAATAGGATGAGATGATTGGATTGGCACTATATTTCCTGGGACAAGTTCCAATCCACTAATGTCACCTTCTGCGCTATGTTGAAAGAGTAATTGCATACCTAAACATATTCCAATTATCGGTTTATCATGTATATTTTTAAGCATATCTTTGATGTCTTTTTCTTCTATAGAATGCATCGCATCCCGAAAATGTCCAACACCTGGAAGTACGATAGCTTCAGCTTTTTGTACATCTTTATCATCACATGTCAAAATCACATCATATCCTAAATGTTGAATCGCTCGAGTGATGTTACTTATGTTTCCCAATCCATAATCAATAATCGCAATCATTCAATTACTCCTTTAGACGATGGAATACGTCCATCTTCATTTTGTGCAAGAGAAATCTTTAATGCTCTTGCAAAAGATTTAAATATTGCCTCAATCTCATGATGTGTATTTCCACCTCTTAATAAGTCAATGTGAACGGTTAATCGCGCATTAATTACTAATGCTCTAAAAAATTCTTCAACTAGTTCAGTGTCAAAAGTTCCTACCTTTTGAGCGCTCAACTTGCTATTAAATGAGAAATATGGACGACCACTAATGTCCACTACTGTTCGAGCAAGCGCTTCATCCATGGGTACATATGAGCAACCATATCTTGTAAAACTTTGTTGAGTCTTAACTAATTCAAGAAGTAATTGTCCAATAACTATACCTATATCTTCAGTTATATGATGATCATCAACATACGTATCACCAGTGGCCTCAATAGATAAAGTTAATCCACTATGAAAAGTAAATAGCGTTAACATATGATCCAAAAATCCTACACCAGTATTAATATGAGATTGTGTTCCGTTATTAGCCAGCGAAATATTAAGCTGAGTTTCTTCAGTGTCTCTTTTGATTTGATAGTTCATAACATACGCTCCATTTCTTCACTATTTTTTTCCAGTAGAAGAAGTTGTTCTTCTGTAGCAATAGAGTAACGAACATACGCATTCATTTTTATTAACAGATATCATAATAAGCTATCCTTTTCGGCGTACGTGAATCGATTTTTCATGATTAAATAAAGATTCTATATGTGCAATGTGCTCAGCTGATTCTGCTACTTCGTTAAATGTTTTTTGTGACAAATGAATGACTGAATGTCGTGTCATAAAGTCATTCACAGAAAGTCCATTTGTAAATCTAGCTGTTTGATTAGTAGGGAGTACATGACTAGGACCTGCCACATAGTCCCCAATAACTTCAGGAGAAAAGTGTCCTAAAAAAAGTGCGCCAACATATTTAACTTTATCTATATACCTTTCAGGTGCTCGAGTTTGAATAGATGCATGTTCAGGTGCAATCGTGTTCATAATTAAACATGCTTCTTCAGTATCTTGAGCTAATATTAGATAATGATGATTAGTAATACTTTGTGATATGATATCTTGCCGTTCAACATATTGAAGCTTCTCTTGTATTATAGTGTTCAATTGATTAAGTACCTTTTCATTTTCACTAATCACATAAGTACAAGCCATTTCATCATGCTCTGCTTGTGCAAATACGTCATAAGCGATTGCGTCTAAGTCAGCACTTTCGTCTATAATCAAGGCTATTTCTGTCGGTCCTGCGATTTGGTCTATGCCTACTTGACCGAATACAAACTTTTTGGCATAAGCAACATATTGATTTCCTGGACCTACAATTTTGTCGACTTTTTTTATAGTTTCCGTGCCATAAGTTAGTGCTGCAATACTTTGTGCTCCACCGACTTGATAAACATGATGAACGCCTGTAATGTAACAAGCGGCTAACACCTCTTGACATATACCGTTATTTTGAGGTGGGGTAACAACAGTAATCTCATTAACACCTGCTACTTGAGCAAGTGTTGCAGTCATTAATACCGTAGACGGATAGCTAGCCTTACCTCCCGGCACGTAAATACCTACTCGTTCGATAGGATGGTATCGTTCATAACATTCAGTTTGTTGAGATGGTTCCTGTTTCACCTTAATATTTTCTTGATACACTTTAATTCTCTGATAGCTTTGCTCTAATGCATCTCGTGTTTTATTATCTAGCATGTCATATGCATTTTTTAGTTGGCTTTGCTCTAATTCAAGATTCTCAGTTTCCACTTGATCAAATTGTAAATTATAATTTTTTAAAGCTTTATCTCCCTGTAATTTAACTTCTTCACAAATCTGACTCACTATCTCGTACAAAGATTCATCTAGAGATTCAACATTATTAAATTCTTTTAAAAATTGTTGTGCGCTAAGCATAGCTAATAGACACTCCCAACTGCTTGATTAGTCTCTCTATTTCAGATGATTGCTTAAAATATGATTCTTTATTTGTAATTAACTTAGCGTTAATTTCACTGATATACTTTTTCTCAACGAGCCCGTTAGCTGTAAGCGTAGAACCAGTTTGTACAATATCTACAATAGCATCAACCATATCCACTACACATGACAATTCAACTGAACCGTTAAGGTGAATCACTTCTACATCCATACCTTCTTTATTGAAGAATTGAGTAGCTGTATGTACATAGCTCGTTGCTACTTTTTTATAGCAAGATGTTTCTGGCTTTGCCGCCAACGCAAAATGACATTTACCAAATGGCAAATCGAGTAATTTATTAATATTATATTTTTGACCATTCAGAATATCACTTCCCACAATTCCTACATCAGCAATACCTTGTTCTACATAAGTGGGAACATCGCTTCCTTTAACTAAAATCATTTCAATGTTGTCGACTGTAAGCAATAACTGTCGTTGTCTATTTAAAAGTACAGTTGCAATATCTATCTGATTAACTTGTTGTAAATATTCGATAAAATTCTCTAACAAACGACCCTTTGCTAATGCAACTCGTAACATGGCGTTCCACCTCACCTTTTATAATTAAAGTGTTAATCCTAAACCAAAACCTTCTAGTGAACCGTGATAATAACCACCTGTCAAAACGCTATGAGTAGTATTTTTAAGATGACATTTTATAAAAATACCTTTGTAATAAGATCTAGGCGCTTGTGCAGTTACGTCAAGGTGGATTTCAGTAATCCCATGATCAGTAAACCATTGTGCCCAAGATTGAATTGCCCCCATTGCAGGATGTTGCTCAGGTAAATAATGAGATAATATTTTAAGTTGGTTTAATGTGTTCTCTTTAAGAATTTGAATGATGGGATGATTGAAAGTTAGTGTTTGAATAAGCCCTGATAAATTGCGTTCTTCTATCATCTCCATAACTTCTCTAGTTTGATGATTTTTCTCTAAAAGTGCATCAATCAATTGATAGTGACCTAAAATGACAAATTGAATATCATCATGAAGTACGTTTTGAATAAAATATTGGAAATCTAAGAAATTTTGAGTGATTTTATCAAATTGTGGCTCGTAGTTCTCGATGCCGACTTGCTTTATAACTCTGTTATCTCTGATAATATCCCCTGCATAAGCTACTTTTTTAAAATGTGTTGGATAGTTCGAATAATATCTGAATAATTGATCAGTAAAATCATTTCTTAATGCATAGATAGATTTATTTTGTTGCCAAAAGCTTCTTTCATCCATTTGTTGCAAATCCTCGTGAGTCAATCGTCGCCAATCCAATTCTTCAATTAAGTTAAAATCTACAACATTATACTTTTGTTGATGAAAAAACTTTAAAAAACGTAATTCCTTTTCTTTCATTGAAATAATGGTATTGTTCATACTTACGCCACCCCTCCCTCACGCTGCATACTTTAGTTCGATAATACACTAAAGTAAAAATGTAGTAATACACTAACATGTTACAAGTTATCTGACAAGTATTTTTCTGAAAATTCTTTCTTTTCTAATGAAATATATCTAAGTCTTTAATTATCAATTTTTAATTAAAATAAAAACCTCTTGTGAAGTAAATAATACTTTACAAGAGGCATATATTATTGATCAGTATTAAATTTTTAATTATTGCTAGGTTGTAAATTCATCATGCTTATAGTTTTAGTTATTATCCAACGCTTGTACGTTAAAAAAACAACGATCTCCTTTATTAATTACATCGTCCCAGTTAGCATCATAATTATATCCGAGTCTTTGTGCTAATTTAATAGAATTTGTATTATATTGATTTGTTCGAATTATTTTTGGTGTTATAGTATCATGCTTTTCTAAATGACGAGCAATCTCCTCCATCGACTCAAAAGCTAAACCTACACCAGTATACGATGGAAAGATTCTATAATACGCATTAAGAAACTGTTGTTGATGAATTGTACGATACTCAAACCCTGCTATTCCCACTACTTTTTGATTATCTCTCATCATTAAAATGAAGTAACCAAATTGATATTCATCCCAATGCCTCATCCATCCTTTAATAAAATCTCAGGTTGCTACTTTATTCTGATGAATACCTTTAGGTGTATACTTTATAGCTACTTTATTTGTATGCAATTGATAAAGTTCATCTGTATAACTCAAATTAAGCTTCACTAGATTTAATCTATGTGTTTCTAACATCTACATCCCTCTTTCCAATAAATTATTCAATTGTAGATAACTTAATATTGTTTACGCACTCTTTTCACTATTGAGAAGAGTATATATTATATTTAGACTTACGTCAGTCTCACCTAAAAATTTCACATAACATCCAATTTTGACAATATAGTTCACCTTATATTTATACTTGTTCACTAGTAAATGTGTCTAATCAATGATCATATTGTGTCCAAAATATTACAAAATGGAATAGGTAGTATTATAAATATGTATTTTTGTTATATGGCCTATCGTCTTATAATAGGAATCAGCGCAATAATTTAATTATTTTTGCACGAATTCTTAAACCAAAGAAAGGTGAGCAAAAAATGGCTAATAAAGAGTCAAAAAATGTTGTTATTATTGGCGCTGGTGTCTTAAGTACGACATTTGGTTCTATGATTAAAGAATTAGAACCTAATTGGAACATCAAACTCTATGAACGCTTAGATCGTCCAGGTATTGAAAGTTCTAACGAAAGAAACAATGCCGGTACAGGACATGCGGCGTTATGTGAATTGAACTATACAGTACAACAACCTGATGGTTCAATTGATATAGAAAAAGCCAAAGAAATCAACGAACAATTCGAGATTTCAAAACAATTCTGGGGTCACTTGGTAAAAAGTGGTAACATCAGTAACCCTAGAGATTTCATTAATCCACTTCCTCACATTAGTTTCGTAAGAGGTAAAAATAACGTTAAATTCTTAAAAAACCGTTACGAAGCAATGCGTAACTTCCCTATGTTCGATAACATCGAATATACAGAAGATATCGAAGAAATGAGAAAATGGATGCCATTAATGATGACAGGTCGTACTGGTAACGAAATCATGGCGGCTAGTAAAATCGACGAAGGTACAGATGTTAACTACGGTGAATTGACTCGTAAAATGGCAAAAAGTATTGAAAAACATCCAAATGCTGATGTTCAATACAACCACGAAGTAATTAATTTCAATCGTCGTAAAGACGGTATTTGGGAAGTTAAAGTTAAAAACCGTAATTCTGGAGACGTTGAAACTGTTCTAGCTGATTATGTATTTATCGGTGCAGGCGGTGGCGCTATTCCACTATTACAAAAAACTGGTATCCCAGAAAGTAAACATCTTGGTGGATTCCCTATCAGTGGTCAATTCTTAATTTGTACAAACCCTGATGTCATTAATGAACATGACGTCAAAGTATATGGTAAAGAACCACCAGGCACACCTCCAATGACTGTACCACACTTAGATACACGTTATATCGATGGTGAAAGAACATTATTATTTGGACCATTTGCAAATATTGGCCCTAAATTCTTAAGAAACGGTTCTAACTTAGACTTATTCAAATCAGTTAAACCTTATAACATCACAACATTACTTGCATCTGCAGTTAAAAACTTACCTTTAATCAAATACTCTATCGACCAAGTATTAATGACTAAAGAAGGTTGTATGAACCATCTACGCACGTTCTACCCTGAAGCTCGTGACGAAGATTGGCAATTATACACTGCAGGCAAACGTGTTCAAGTTATCAAAGATACTAAAGAACACGGTAAAGGATTCATTCAATTTGGTACAGAAGTTGTTAACTCTAAAGACCACTCTGTTATCGCATTATTAGGTGAATCACCTGGAGCATCAACTTCAGTATCAGTAGCCCTAGAAGTTTTAGAGAAAAACTTTGCTGAGTATGAAAAAGATTGGACTCCAAAATTACAAAAAATGATCCCATCATATGGTAAATCTCTTATCGATGATGTTAAGTTAATGAGAGCAACTCGTAAACAAACATCTAAAGATTTAGAATTAAATTATTACGAATCTAAATAAAATACTTTCCCTGTAAAATATAAAAATGATGAAGAGAAAATAAATAAATATAAAATATTTCTCCCCTATCCTCAAAACCTTAATTAATATTAAATTAGAGTAAATAAATTTAGAAACAAAATTAACCCCTACCCCTGATACCTCCAACGAAGTCGAGCCAACTTCGTTGGAGGATTTTTTATTTTTTTCTTAGCGACTTAAGTATCTATCACAGTAGATATCTAACAAATCAGCGATACAACAAAATTTATGAATTGTCCATGTTTTAAAACTCAATGAGTTAAAATAACTATTCACACGATTCCTTCTCAATTCACTTTTTATAAACACTGTTTCTATATAAAAAATAAGCTTGTCTCTCTTTTTATAAAAATAAACTCAAATATCATCTCATTATACATTTTTAAAGACGTCGTTTAACCCATGCACTCTTTTTATAAATATATCCATTGTACTAAAGGTTATTTAAAATTCCATGTTGCAAATCATCATAGATACGAGAAAGCCTATGAGTTGATTTTATTTCAGAATATAATTGAACAGAATCTTCAACAATTTCATCACTCTACTATAAAAAAACACTCGTCCTAAGACGAGTGAAAATAAAAAGAGTTAGAAATAAAAGGAAACTAAACATAAAAAGAACAATATAATAGATGATGGTCAATTGATGTGTTATATGAGGTATTGAAGAATTTTCACTTTGTTTGCACTTCAAATAAAATAGACAGGGACGGATGTGTCCATCTTATATTCATCCAACCATCATCTCTATATCATTCTTAAATCGTAAAAATTACGATTTAATGTCATGTTACTTTCTTCTAATAGCAATGTCAAATGAAAGTATATGTGCTTAATTATTTTTTGACATATACGTTGTCTTACTTCAGTATTAAATGAAATATTCTTAGTTTATACTTCAATAATTCTCTCTATGAGCAACCTCAAATTAACAATCACATGTTCTTTTTTATTTTAAAATAAAATTTTACAACATTTTTTCTGGAGGATAAATTTACTGTTGATTGCAAAATATCATCATTCTTTTATGTATACTTCATTTCTTTTTAACAAATCTAGTATTATAAACACACTAAAAAAGGGGGTAAAAATCCGTAAATTTAATGAGAGCAAAAAAATTGATAAGTCATCTTACTGTATCTAGAATATAAATACAAGAAACATAACTATTGTAATAAAGAGAGAAGGGGTTATAATAATGACAAAATTTAACTTTGATCAAGTTCACAGTGATATTCAGTTTAAAATTAAACATCTTATGGTGTCTCAAGTAAAAGGAACATTTAAACAATTTGATGTTCAATTAGATGGAGATATTAATGATTTAACTTCACTAAAAGCAACAGCTACTATTATTCCAAGTTCAATTGACACTCAAAATGAGGACAGAGACAATCATTTAAGATCAAACGATTTCTTCGGTACAGAAGACAACGATAAAATGACATTTGTAACTAAAGAAATCAACGAAGATCAAGTAGTTGGAGATTTGACAATTAAAGGTGAAACTCATGAAGAGACATTTGATGTTGAATTTAATGGTGTAAGTAAGAATCCAATGAATGGACAACAAGTCACTGGTTTTATCGTTAGTGGAACAATTAACCGCGAAAAATATGGTATTAATTTCAACCAAGCTTTAGAAACTGGTGGCGTGATGTTAGGTAAAAACGTGAAATTTGAAGCATCAGCAGAATTTAGTATCGAGAATTAAACGATTTGTTATAGAAAAATTTCTTAAACTTTTTATCTTTAACAGTAAATTACAACAACACATATAATAAATGCCTGGGACACATTCAATGTCTCAGGCATATTTATTTATGGACAATCGTTTTATTAATAGAAAATACAATGAGTTGTATCAAATTTTCAAATTGAGCTATGCGAGTGAAGAACATAAAGTTTTATTCGACCTTTGTTCTACTTCTTTTATTTATACAAAACAACTTATTCCATACGCTTTTTCAAAAATTTATTGAAATTGATAACCCTCATATCCTTTAGCAAAACCATTAACTGTATAAAGCATAGATCCACCTTCAGAATGGTTTTCAATATCATTAGTACAAATTATAAGTTGATTTGTACCAGGTATGAATTGTGGATGTGTTGTACGTAACATCTTCCCATCATCACGTCCTGGCATTAAAATTTGACCTATAGGATAACCTCTCTTATTGAAAACTAATACACGTCCTTGTCCATACATAGCCACATATAAATTATCATCACTATCAATACAACAAGAATCCGGTCCTTCATGACCTGTAAAATAATATGGTACTGTTGCTCCAAATGGTGCAATAGTCACACCATCATCCTCTAATGTGATTCGGTGAAGTCGATTAGTTGTAGTTTCAGTTACCCATAGTACTTTTTCATCCGTACTTAAAGCAATACCATTCGCCACAGAAATATTTTGAATAATTGGCGTAACCTTCTTAAAGTCTGGATCTACATAGTAAACACCGCCCAAAGGTTGTGTAGAATACCCTCTAAAATCAGTGAAATAAAATCCGCCTTTACTGTCAAAAACCATGTCATCAATACAATATTCTGTATTTAAATCAGAAATAATTTCTTCTATTTGTTCACCTTTTTCTGTTGTCGCAAATATGCCTCCAGTTGTCTTAAAATCACCTAGATAACAGATAAATAAACGACCATCTTTATGTACTTTAATCGCTGCTGGATTATCTTTAACAGACTGAAATTTTGTTGTAACCTCTTTGGTCGCAGGATTAACTTTAAAAATATTTCCTTCAAACACGTCTAATAAGAATAACTGACCTTCGCGATTAAAATTAAGTCCTTCTAGTTGTAACCCTTTATCTGAAATTTTCGCCCACGGCTCTGCTGTTACGGTTTGCAATTCACTTTCTGACACAATTGGCACTGCACTTTCTGATTTACCAGTATATTTTAATGTTGGTAATTTTTGATTTGCCATCAATTGGATCCCTCTCTTTATTCAGTGACTTTATTCTCATTTTACAAAAAATTTATATTAAATGTCATTATAACTACACAACTACACTTTTATTCATATATGAAAACAATCACATCTTATATCGGTCAAATGACGGATTTATAGGCTACCTTATTGAAAGTAATTCTCATTTTGATACAATATTAAAATGTCTAATTTTTAAACTTCAATCACTATCAATTTTTTTATATAACTTCAAATACTTTTAAATTAACTAAAATTGACTAAAGAGGAGCACAGATTTATGGATTATAGAGTACTACTTTATTATAAATATGTAACTATAGATGACCCTGAAACTTTTGCAGCCGAACATTTGAAATTTTGTAAGGAACATCATTTAAAAGGAAGAATACTAGTTTCAACGGAAGGCATTAATGGAACATTATCTGGAACTAAAGAAGATACTGATAAATATATAGACCATATGCATGCAGATAGTCGTTTTGCTAATTTAACTTTTAAAATTGATGAAGCTGAAAGTCATGCGTTTAAAAAGATGCACGTGCGTCCAAGACGTGAAATTGTTGCACTCGACTTAGAAGAAGATATTAATCCACGTGAAATTACCGGTAAATACTATTCTCCTAAAGAATTTAAAGCCGCACTAGAAGATGAAAATACTGTTATATTAGATGCTCGAAATGATTATGAATACGATTTAGGACATTTCCGCGGAGCTATTCGTCCTGATATAACACGATTCCGTGACTTACCTGAATGGGTGCATAATAATAAAGAACAACTCGACGGAAAAAATATTGTCACATATTGTACAGGTGGCATTCGTTGTGAAAAATTTTCTGGTTGGTTAGTAAAAGAAGGATTTGAAAACGTAGGTCAGTTGCATGGTGGTATTGCTACATACGGTAAAGACCCTGAAACTAAAGGGCAATATTGGGATGGTAAGATGTATGTATTTGATGAACGTATAAGTGTCGATGTGAATCAAATTGATAAAACAGTCATCGGCAAAGAGCATTTTGATGGTACACCTTGTGAACGTTATATTAATTGTGCAAACCCTGAATGTAATAAACAAATTCTTGTTTCTGAAGAAAATGAAGAAAAATATTTAGGTGCATGTTCGTATGATTGCGCAAAACATGAGCGCAATCGCTACGTTGCCCGTCATCATATTAGCAATGAAGAATGGCAACGTCGTTTAAACAATTTCAAAGATGTGCCTGAACACACACATGCATAATTCAAACACGCCTTTATTGTGAGTTTAACATTTCACATATAAAGGCGTATTTTATATGATTTAAATATCTATAATAACTTTTAACCCTGTTTTTTGACATAAAGAATACGTAAAATGGTAAATATTGATATCATTTATGTCACTGATAGTTTTAAAATAAATAATATAATAAGCCTACTTAAGGAGTGTCTGCATGGAAATATTAGTCACATCATTTGAACCATTTGGAGATGAAAAAGTTAATTCTGCACTTGAGGCTGTTAGCCATCTGGAAACTAAAATTGGTTGTCATAAAATTGATCGATTGATACTTCCTACAGTATTTCATGACTCTGCGAATGTGATTGCTAAAGTGTTAAAATCTAAAAATTATGATGTTGCTCTAGCTATCGGACAAGCAGGTGGTCGTAGTGAAATCACTCCTGAGCGTGTAGGTATAAATATAGATGACGCACGTATTAAAGATAATCAAGGACACCAACCTATTGATCAAGTTATACGTCACGATGGCGCACCCGCTTATTTTTCTAATTTACCTATCAAAAGAATGACAATGGCAATTCAAAAGGCTGGTCTCCCTAGCAGACTATCTAATTCCGCTGGAACATTTGTATGTAATCATATCTTATATCAACTTGGATATATGGCAGACCATTTTTACCCTGACTTATTATTTGGATTTATACACGTGCCTTTGATTCCTGAGCAAACAATTAATTATTCTCAACAACCTTCATTGTCCGTTGAAGATATCGTAAAAGGATTAACTGAAGCAATCAAAGCTATCGACTTCGTTGAAGATAACAAGATTGCATTAGGAGAAATCCAATAGTCTCTTAGTTCACTAATCATTCTGTATGTACTTTAAACAGGTGGCCCTGGGAACATCAAGCTCGTTTGACGTTTGCTCACATATGTATTAGCAAAAGCGTGCATGATAAGAATATAGAGTAATTGATGTTCTTTAAATAGCCTATCATTCCCTTCTGCATAAGCATAATCACCAATTTGTTTCCAACTCGCAATTTGTGTATCTCGCTTTATATCTTTGATAGTAGTATGATGTTTCTCATTAGCATGAATATTTAATATTATACCGTCAATTTTTAATATTCCATACGTCTCCTCATAACCATTACTTTGCTTATCAAATAACGCTTCACACTGCCTACCTTTTGAATCACGATATTCTACTTTAAAATGTTTTTTCTCCATATATCGCGATACCTTAATATAAGCTACACTATTATTATTCACATCACATATCTCATATTGATTTAATTTTAAACCTAAGGTCAAATAACCAATACATTTTTGAATAAAATTTTTATACACTTTCGATATCATACCAACAGGTTGCTGAGCATCATTTTTTATAATTGAAGTCTGCGTTGAGAATCGATTTCTTTTTAAATATTTATACATTTTGTCACCCATCTCTCTAATATCATACTTTTATCATATACAACAGACTTCTCTAAATCAAAATCTCTTTTTTATCAAATCATTTTAAATACAAAAAGTATTTTTGAAAATATTTCCAATTATCTGTATACTTTAAACAAATACTTTGTAAGTTAAAAAGGGATGAAGAAAAATATTAAAATGAAAAACAAACGAAAAATAAACAATACGCTTGTTTATACTATCTCTGTTTTAATTATTGTTGTTATTACACTTATTGCGGGTATCTTTCCTAAAGCATTTGGGATGTATGCGCAAAGCATTTACGATTGGATTACAAATTGGTTTGGTTGGCTATTCCTTATCATTGTCTTTGTTTTGGATGTATTTTTAATATTCTTAGCTTTTTCTAGATATGGGCGCTTTAAACTTGGTTCGGATGAAGAAGAACCAGAATTTTCCATGCTATCTTGGATTGGCATGTTATTTTCAGCAGGCCTTGGCGTTGGTATAGTCTTTTGGGGTGTTGCCGAACCTTTAACGCATTATCTCCATTCACCCTTCCCAGGAAAAATTGCAGATCACTCTGAAGAATCAGCACGTGTCGCGATGGGATATACATTCTTCCATTGGGGTATTTCACAATGGTCAATTTTTGCTATTTCAGGATTAATCGTTGCATACTTTCAATTTAGAAAACAACGTAACGGACTTATTTCAACAGCTATGGAACCCGTTTTTGGTGAAGCTTATAAGCGTCCGTTCAGGAATATTATTGATATATTAGCAATTATTGCAACCGTCATGGGAATTGCTACGTCGATTGGTTTGGGAATTATGCAAATTGGTGGTGGATTAAACCATCTCTTTGATGTTCCTAATAATAATTTCACTAAAATCTTAATTACTATTTTAATGGTAGCCATATTTTTAGGCTCTTCATTAACTGGCTTAAATCACGGTGTAAAATGGTTAAGCAATTTTAATATCATATTAGGCGCGGTTTTACTCATATTTATTTTGTTTTTCGGTGATTTGAAGTTTATTCTTGAATCATACACACTAGCAATTTCTGATTATTTGCAGCATTTTATAGAATATAGTTTACGCGTAAATCCATATTCAGGAGATGATAGTTGGATTCAACAATGGACTGTTTTCTATTGGGCTTGGGTAATTTCGTGGTCACCTTTTATTGGTGGCTTTGTAGCAAGAGTATCTCGAGGACGTACAATTAGAGAATTTGTCGTAGGTGTACTCATTATCCCTCCTCTAATTTCGTTTACATGGATTGCAGGTTTTGGCGGTACAGCTATTAAGCTTGCTTTAAATCATAACGACAAGCTTGTTCATATTGTCGATAAAGATTATACTGTTGCCTTGTTTGAATTATTATCACATTTTCCATTGTCGGAAGTCACTAGTTCCTTAGCCATTGTACTTATTTTCATCTTTATTGTAACAAGTGCTGATTCAACTACGCATATTGTTGCAGGGATGGCTACAGGTGGTGCTATCAATCCATCTTTAAAACATAAAGTCTTATGGGGTCTGCTTATTGGGGCGATTTCAGTTGCTATGACAATTGCAGGTGGTCTTAAAAGTTTACAAACTGCATCAGTCATTACAGGTCTACCATTCTCTATCATTTTATTACTAATGATATTCTCACTCATGAGGGCTTTAAAAAGAGAACCCATCCATCATTTTAAAATGACATCAATTGATGATGAAAAAGATTACTCTATTTCATTAGAAGAGCGTGAAAAACAGGATGAACAAGAAAATCAGTAAAGCAGCTTTAATTGAGTAGCGCTATTATTCACTTTCTTTATTATTCTTTTGAACTATGACACAACGGGAGCGGGACAGAATTCATATTGAATTCGTTGTCCCACTCCCGTTTATCTATGTTTTAAAATAATATTCTCTTTTTTAATTTGCTATATATAATCATTTATGACAATGTAGCACTTGTAATATACCCATCTTTAACGTGAACAACGATGTTTCCTTTTCCGACTTGATAACCGTACAAGCCATCTGTCTTACTTGTTTTGTTTTTAGATAATGGCGGCTGATAATTATAATTTTTTCCATACTTTTGTTTAATTTGATCTAAAGTAACAGTTCTGGAAGCAATTTTAAATTGTACGTTGTTTGCTTTATTTCCGTTAATTTGTTGAAATGTCTGATCGTATATTTTTTTAGTAGCAGTCTTAGATTCATATTTTTGATTTACCTTAATACCATTAAATGTAACGTTTCCAGCTTTTAAACCTCGATAAAATGAATTGCTAAGTACAAAGTCGCCACCCGATGCAGTATAACCATTATATTTATACCAGTAACTGTGTGCTGTTTGTGCCTTTGCTTCATTAGATACACCATTATGCTCTGTTACATTTAAACCTAAAATTGCACCTAAAGTAATACCACTTACGACAAATGCTTTTGCAAACCCTTTCATAATGTATCACACTCCTATTATAAAATAATAATGTGTTGCTACATTCAACATATAATATTTCATTAAATATTACAACTATCTATTAATAGGTAAAAAATCTCTTACTGATTTTTATCAGTGCTCTATCAATCTTTATTTTGAAATTAAATGAAAGCGGGCTAACAAAATTGTTCAATGTTGTTAGCCCATTCATTGTCACTACCTATAACATCAATAAATAAGGGTTTTCGATATATTTAGCTAGTACTTTAAGAAAATCGGCCGCACCTGCACCATCTAAAATTTGATGATCAAATGTCAGACTTAAAGGAATTTTTGAAACTTGTTTAATGTTATCCGCTTCTAGCACGACTTCTTTAGTTAAAGCACCAACGCCTAGAATACCTGTTTCACCTAAATTTAAAATTGGTGTAAAGTATTCTATACCACTAGCACCCATATTAGTGATTGTAAATGTTGCTCCCTCTAATTTCACTGCTCCTGTGTTTCCTTCACGAATAGCTTCAGCCGATGATTTAATTTCATGGGCTAAAGTACCGATACTTTTTGTATCTGCATGATTAATCACTGGCACCATAAGGCCTTCGTCTAAAGACGTTGCGATTCCTAAATGGACATCTTCATACTCAGTTAATTCGCCTTGTTCATAACGTGCATTCATTGCTCCATATTCTTTAAGTGCAAGCACTACTGCTTTAGCTAATAATGCAGTAACAGTTAATTTAACATCTTGATCTGCTTGTTTAAGTTCCGTAGCTAATCTGTCTTTGAAATCTAGCAAGCGATCCGCATCAACCTTACGATGTAATGTTAATTGAGCAGTATTATTAAGACTTTGTCTCATATTTTGAGCAATACGTTGACGCATAGGATTCAATCCTTCACCAATCGCACTTGTATCCACAGTATGTGTTGGAACATGACTTGTATCTTCATTAGATGTCGTATCACTAGCATAGTCGTATCCATTTGCTTCAACACGTTGAATATCTAGTTTTGTAATACGATGATTACCGCCCGTGCCTTTTATCTTGTTAATGTCTAATCCTTTATCCTCAGCCATATTACGTGCAAGCGGTGAGATAAAGATTCTTTCTCGTGATGCGCTTTTAGGCGAATTATCTTTATTATCGGAAGATTGTTGTGATGTATCTTTAACTTCTTGCGTTTCTTTTTCATGCTCGTTGTCTTCTTTTACTTTTTCTGATGCTAAATCATCTTCATCTTTATCAATAGCTTCCCCTTCTTCTCCAATTACACCTAATACAGCTTTAACTGCTGCATCTTCTCCGGCGTGCACTTTAATTTTTAACAATGTCCCACTCGCCGGCGCTTCAACGTCGTTGGTTAATTTTTCAGAGCTTATTGTAACAATACTCTCTCCTTGTTTTACGGTGTCACCCTCTGATTTAAACCACTCTTCAACAGTTCCCTCTTTCATTGTCATTCCAAGCTTTGGCATAATAATATTTTCACTCATTGTGATACACCTCCTATGCGTTAGCCTTTTTTAAATCATCAATTAATTCAGATGCAATATTTAATACCTTATCAGCATTCGGCATATATGCCGCCTCTAAGTTCGCTGCAAATGGTACAGGAGTGTCTGGGGCAGTCACTTTCTTAATTGGACCATCTAAGTAATCAAATCCTACATCTCCAATCACTGAAGCAACGTCTCCAGCAATGTTACACTGTGGATTAGATTCGTCAATAACAATTAGGCGGCCCGTTTTCTTCACAGAATCTAAAACTGTCTCTTGATCCCACGGTGACACTGAGCGTAAATCGATGACCTCAACTGATACTTGATCTTCTGCAAGTTTTTCAGCAGTTTCTTCTGCTACAGCTACCATTTTGCCAATAGCCACAATTGTTAAATCGTCACCTTCACGCGTCACATTGGCTTTACCAATTTCTATAGTATAAGGTTCTTCAGGAACATTACCTTTTTGTCCTAATAATGTTTTATCTTCTGAAAAGACAACAAGATTGTCCTCTTGAATAGCTGACATCAATAGACCTTTCGCATCATATGGATTAGATGGAACAACAACTTTAACTCCTGGAATTGCTGCAAACATATTATATAAAGACTGAGAGTGCTGTGCAGCAGCGCTTGCCCCTGCTCCATGAACAGTACGTACAACTAGTGGGATTTTGGCTTTTCCACCAAACATATATCTCATTTTTGCACCTTGATTTAAAATGGGATCTAAACCAAATCCGATAAAGTCGTTGAACATGAGTTCAGCAATTGGACGTAGCCCCGTCGCAGCAGCTCCTACTGCCGTGCTCAATGTAATGTGCTCAGCAATCGGTGTATCGATTACACGTTTACGACTATATTTTTTTGCGAGTCCTTTTGTTACACCAAATACACCACCGAATGTATCGTCATCTTTGATGTGGTCTACCTTTGCACCACCTGAGACATCAGTACCAATTAAAATGACATCCTCATCTTTTTCCATAGATTGGTCAATGGCTTCATTAATAGCACCCATAAATGTTAACTTGCGTTCTTCACTCATCGTAAAAACCTCCTTATGTGGTTAGGTCATTTGTTCTTATATCTTTTAATAAATATTCCAACCTTTTGCTTTAAGCAAAAACATCTTTGTATAATGAATCCTCATCTGGTAATTCGCTTTCTTCAGCAAATTTCACAGCATCTTCTACCGCTTGCTCAGCTACTTTTTCTATTTCATCTGCTTCTTTTTCAGTGAGCCAATTTTCTTCAATTGCTCTTTTTCTAAATTCAACTGTCGCATTTTTATCTGCATTACGATCATCTGGTGATTTTACTTTTTGCTCATCACCTTCAAAATGTCCATATTTACGATACGTATCACATTCAATTAACGTTGGTCCTTCACCTTTTTTAGCGCGTTCTACAGCCTCTTGTGTTGCTTTATATACTTCCACAACATCCATGCCATCAACACGTACACCCGGCATATTATAAGCCGCAGCACGCTCTGCAATTGTTTCAGAAGCACTTGCGTAGTCATGTGTTGTTCCTTCAGCAAATTGGTTATTTTCACATATAAAAAGAACAGGTAAATCTAAAATTGAAGCAAAATTAAGACCTTCATGGAAATTACCTTCATTTGCAGCACCATCACCAAAGAAACATACCGCAACATTATCTTTACCTTGATTGATGATAGAAATACTTGCGCCAATTGCTAACCCAAAACCACCACTGACAATACCATTCGCACCGAGCATTCCTTTGTCAATTTCTGCAACATGCATTGAGCCACCTTTACCGTGACCTAATCCGTCACGTTTGCCCATAATTTCTGCCATCATACCATTTAAATCGCATCCTTTTGCAATCGCATGACCATGACCACGGTGTGTACTTGTAATATAGTCATCATCACTTAATTGAGACATAACACCTGTTGCAACGGCTTCTTCACCTACATATAAGTGTACGAATCCTGGGATTCTACCATCACTAAAAATTTTGTGTACCTTTTCTTCAAAAAATCGAATTTCGTTCATCGTTTTATAAATCCAACGTGCTTGTTCTTTTTCCATTTTCATTGTCAATTCCTCCTATCTTTCATAGGTCATAAAGTTTAAAACTACATATGAATTGCAGAATCAAAAAATGCATCTGCACTCTCACCTATTGCTTCTAATAAAGCCGGGTGTGGTTGAATAATTTGAGAAAGTTCATGAATCGTACCCTCTGATGCTTTGACACTTAAAAGTTCTCCAATTATATCGGTAGCATGTGGTCCTACAATAAAAGCACCAAGAACCTCTCCATACTTTTTATCAACGACAAGTTTAATAAATCCTTCATTTTCTCCTTTGATTAACGCCTTTGCATTCCCTTGAAATGCTGATTGAGTCACTTTCACATCATAACCAGCCTCTTTAGCTTGCGCTTCTGATAACCCAACTGATGCTGCTTCAAGTCTTGTGTATATACAACGCGTAATATCTTCTTGACGCACAAGTGACGGCTGTTTGTTCATTATTGTTTCGACAACATGAATGCCATGCGCACTTGCTGCATGTGCAAGTTGATATCCTTTAATTAAATCTCCTATAGCATAGACATGTTTTTGACTCGTTTCATAATGTTCATTGATTTTAAAGAATTTACCATCCATTTCCAAATTTAAATCCTTTGCAACTTGCGTATTTGGTTGTCTACCTGTTGCAACAAGAAGGGTATCAAAGCTAACATCATCTTGCCCATCTAATATTATTTTCGATTCCTTAACTTGTTTTATCTTTGCTTTCGTCAGTATCTTAATACCTTGATTATCTAAATGTGCTTTTAACATTTCTCTAGTTTCGTTGATTTCAGTTAATAAAATGTCATCTGCAACTTCTATTATCGTAACTCTAACTCCAAGATCAGCCATTGAGGATGCGAGTTCAGTTGCAATCACACCCCCACCGATAACCGCTAACTGTTTTGGTAGTTTCTCTAAATCGAAAAATGTATCGGTTGTTTCATAATTGACTTGATCTAACCCATCAATTGGTGGAATGAACGGCTGACTGCCAGTTGCTAAAATTATATCTTTCGCTTGATACGTTTCATTGTTAACGTCCACTTTTAAGTTTTTAGAAATTCGTGCTTCCCCTTCAATATAAGCAACTTTATTTTTCTTTAACAACTGCTTCACGCCACCCGTAAGTGTTTGTACAACTTTCTTTTTACGTTGGACAAATTGAGTAAAATCAATTTTTAAGTCTTTCGTTGTGATACCCCAATCATTTGCAACTCGTATGTTGTGTGCTTTCTCGCCGTGTTCTAACAACGTTTTAGAGGGGATGCAACCTACATTTAAGCACGTGCCTCCAGCATTATTTTTTTCAATGACTGCAACATTTTTACCAAGTTGCGCACCACGTATTGCAGCTACATAGCCACCAGGTCCAGCTCCTATTACGATTAAGTCATATGATTTACTCATATAATAAATGCCTCCTTTCACCAATAGTACGTTGTGCCATCCCAATTTCATTTGCATGAGGAATAAGAAATTTTACATTTGTAAGCGCTTTCTTATTCCTTCAATTCCATTCTACTTCAAGTATTTTGAGTTTTCAAACAATTGTATGTTATTTATTATTAATACTTTATAAATTACTGTTTATCTAACTCTTAAACTGATTTAAAAAAGTAATGATGTTTAAAGATTGTATAATTATAAAAAGACCTGTACATCAGCGTGTGATAAGACTATGATTAAAATGTAAAAAAGATTTTAGATAAAGGAAGATGGTGTCGTGGGAAGTACTGTTAAATATCGTAAGTTTATTCTACCTATTGTCGTTGGTTTAATTATCTGGGCATTGACACCTATTAAACCAGATGCCTTAAATGATCAAGCCTGGTATATGTTTGCTATTTTTGTGTCAACCATCATTGCTTGTATTACTCAACCTATGACTATAGGTGCCGTATCAATCATTGGGTTTACAATCATGATTTTGGTTGGAATTGTTGATACAAAAACTGCCGTTCAAGGCTTCGGTAATAGTAGTATTTGGCTTATTGCAATGGCCTTTTTCATTTCAAGAGGATTTGTAAAAACAGGGCTAGGTCGACGTATTGCTCTACAATTCGTTAAATTATTTGGAAAGAAAACGCTTGGTTTGGCTTATTCACTTGTTGGTGTTGATCTTATCTTAGCTCCTGCTACTCCAAGTAATACAGCACGTGCTGGTGGTATTATGTTTCCAATCATTAAGTCTTTGTCAGAGTCATTTGGTTCATCGCCGAAAGATGGCTCTGAGAGAAAAATGGGTGCGTTTTTAATCTTTACTGAGTTCCAAGGTAATTTAATTACTTCAGCTATGTTTTTAACAGCTATGGCCGGTAACCCTATAGCGCAAAGTTTGGCTGAAAAAACGGCACACGTTCAAATTACATGGATGAATTGGTTTGTTGCTGCTATTATACCCGGATTAATTTCTCTCATCGTTGTCCCTTTCATTATTTATAAATTATACCCACCAACTGTTAAAGAAACGCCTAACGCTAAAAAATGGGCTACTGAACAACTAGAAGAAATGGGACATATGTCTATAGCCGAAAAAGTGATGGTTGGTATCTTTATCATTGCATTGGCTTTGTGGGTATTAGGAAGCTTCATTAATGTGGATGCTACGCTCACCGCATTTATTGCTTTAGCATTGTTATTATTAACAGGTGTATTAGCATGGTCAGATATTTTAAATGAAACAGGCGCATGGAATACACTCGTTTGGTTCTCAGTTCTTGTATTAATGGCAGAACAATTAAACAAGTTAGGCTTTATCCCTTGGTTAAGCAAACTCATTGCTCAAGGTTTGAATGGCTTTAGTTGGCCTATCGTTTTAGTTTTACTCATCTTGTTTTATTTCTACTCACATTATTTATTCGCAAGTGCAACAGCACATGTCAGCGCCATGTACGCCGCGTTACTCGGTGTTGCAGTCGCTTCGGGTGCACCGCCATTATTCAGTGCATTAATGTTAGGGTTCTTTGGTAACTTACTGGCATCAACAACACACTATAGTAGTGGACCAGCGCCTATATTATACGCAGCTGGCTATGTTACACAAAAGCGCTGGTGGACTATGAATATTGTACTTGGTATAGTCTATTTTATTATTTGGATCGGATTAGGTTCACTATGGATGAAACTCATTGGTATGATGTAAAGTTAGAATTTTAATTAAACTTCCGTTCATCAAATATATTGTAAGCTAACGTTTGAAACGTTAGCTTATTTTTTTGCATCATACTCCCATGATTAATATTTGCTATATTCATTTTACTTTTTACTCAATTCATCTATGTTATTCTGTACATAGATTAACCAGTATCACTAGGGGTGCAATTCAATTTGCTGAGAGAAAGTCTACTTTCAACCCTTGAACCTGTTGGTTAGCACCAGCGTAGGAAAGTGAGCAATATTGACAACTGTTTCTTCATTCACTTTTTTACGCAATAATTAAATGGATGGAGGAATTTTTTATGGACAAATTAACAGTAGGTTTAGAATGGTTTTTAAATCCTGATCATATGCCGTTAATCATAGGTATTGAAAAAGGATGGTTTAAAGAAGAATCATTAGAAATTGAGATGATTGAACCAAAAGAGCACTTTGATGCATTAGACGAGATTGAAAATGGTTCAATGGATATCGCGATTACTGAACCTATTCATCTGGTTCAAGATAGAGCTAAAGAACAAAACGTCATCGGGTTTGCGAGATATCTTCACACTAACGGCGGTATTATGTATAACAAAGATAAAAATATCGCTCGCCCCAAAGATTTAATCGGTAAGCGACTTCAATATCCTGGCGCTCCCGGTCCAGGTGGTATTGCCATGGCTAAAACGATGATTGAAGCAGATGGCGGCACATATAAAGAGGGTGACATCACACCAGTTAATCATAGCTTTTATCATACTGATGCACTTTTAACTGATAAAGCTGATGCTGCTACACTTATTTTCGAAAATTTTGAAATTCTTGAAGCTAAAAATCAAGGACTAAATGTAGATTATTTTCCACTAAAAAATTATAATGTACCCGATTTTTGTCAACTCATTTTCATTACTACACCTGAAGTATTAAATACGAGTGAGATCAAACTTAAAAAGTTTCTTAAAGTCATTCAAAAGGCCATTCATTACATCAATCATCATTTAGCAAGTGCAATTGAAATTTACTCAATGTATACTCGAACTGATATCTCTAACCAATTAAACAAAGATACAATTGAAGCAACAACTAAATGTTTTACAAATGATTTGTCTATGAGTTCCGACTACTACAATGATTTACAGTTGTGGCTTAAAGAAGTCAATGATATTAAAGACACGATTAACCCAACTTTATATTTTACAAATCAACTACTATTCAGTCGATATACAAAATAAAAAATACACCTTCACTCTATTTAAACGTTGATGTACACATCAATAGTTAGAATCAATATCTAATTTAGAGAATGCACATCAAATAAAGTGAAGGTATATTTATTTTACAACTGGGTTTTTCTTAATTTGAACATATTGAGAAATACTATATAACACAATACCTATCCATATAAAAATAAAGGTAATCAATTGATCAGTGTTAAATGGCTCTTTAAAGACAAAGATACCTAAGATAAACATGATTGTCGGCCCTACATATTGAATGAAGCCAGTTAACGATAATGGAATTCGCTTAGCACCTGCTGAAAACAGGATCAATGGTATTGCTGTAATTGCACCTGAAAATAGTAGCCAAAATGAT
The DNA here is from genome assembly GCF_001815825.1 of Staphylococcus sp. HMSC068G11. Classification (NCBI taxonomy): domain Bacteria; kingdom Bacillati; phylum Bacillota; class Bacilli; order Caryophanales; family Staphylococcaceae; genus Staphylococcus; species Staphylococcus sp. HMSC068G11. Next base: position 49,873 of record NZ_KV822052.1, on the reverse strand, counting down.
GATATATTTAATCCAAATGTTATGTGTTGTTGCTGCCATAGGTAAATAACATAGATTAAACCTGCTGGTGCAGTAACAATACATTCAATAGTGATGCTACTTATCGCATCGATATGCACAATCTTTTTTAGTAAACCATAAATACCAAAAGAAAATGCTAACAGAAGTGAAATAAATGGAAATTCACCGATTTTTATTGTCATATAAAGTACGCCTACTAATGCAAAGATGATGGCTAACCATTCGAATTTATTAAATCTCTCTTTTAAAAATATAAGCGCCAAGACGATACTCACTAGTGGGTTAATGTAGTAACCTAGGCTAGATTGTAGCACGTGACCATTAGATACTGCCCAAATAAATGTCCCCCAATTCACTGTAATAACATACCCTGCAACTATGATGGCAATAAGTTGTACGGGATGCGATACCAACTGATTAACATCTCTAAAAAAAGCGTTCCGTTGATTTTTTCCTATAATGAGCACAAAAATCATAAATATCACTGAAAAAATAATGCGGAATGCCAAAATTTCAAAAGCGCCTATTTCATCAATTAAACGCCAATAAATGGGTAAAATCCCCCATAAAATATAAGCACCTAAAGCTAAAAATATTCCTTTTTTATACTCCGAAGACACCATTAACCCTCCCTCAATATAAGTGATTAGAAAATGAGACTCATTCCAACTCATTGACAGTTATGTAATCAAGTCTACTAATAAAACAGTAATATTTACACATATCTGTTTGCGCACAGCTTTTGATTTTATAATCAATCTTCATTAAAATAAGCACGTTTAATACTTGGTACATCAATTGTTTGAGACATATCTATAAAGTATTGTTTTTGCCACGCTTGTGTCTTTTGAGCGACACGATTTAAATCTTTCTCCCAAGTAGGATACACTCGAAAAGCCATTTTCCCTTTAGATTCATGATGTCTTAAAATACCTTTATGAAAAAGTACATGTTTTGGAAAAATAAACTGACCTACTTGAGAATCATCTATCACGTGTACAATTAATTTCCCAGGAAATGATTCGTAGTCAAATGCACGATTTTTCTTTGTTTTATCTTTTTCCCAAAGCGATAAAAAATATCCTTTTTTCTTTGTTGTTTTTTTAGCTAACCTACTTTTAAATACGTAGCCATTAATATTAAAATTGTATGCCTCATAAAACTGATTCCATTGTTCATCTCTTATAATTAATGATTGTTGTAAATTCATTATCTTTATGATGTGATTCAACAATCGAACTGAAGACTTCATCTTCATACTCCCCTTTATTTTCAGTCTCAAAGTTCAACACATCGACGCAAACTCTGAGATACTTTTATAATAAATATTTAAAATGGGCATATATTTATTCCCTTTGCTTTATTTTTAATCTACGATATCGATTAAGTGTCGCAATAAACTCCTGCTTTCTAGGTAGCGCTAAATGACCAGGATGCCCATGATGATTTGATATAACATCTAATCCGTGCTTCTCAATCCGTTGATACAAACAATTGGTCAATTCTACAATCGTACTTTTGTCATCTAGCAATTCATTTTTTACATAACTTAACATCATCGCTAAACCTTGTGTTTGACTGTCATCGACAAGTTGTTCTAAGCCAGAAATATGAATAGTTTCCTTACCATACGTTACTACATTCAATCCTTTAGCTTTAAAGCGATCACGTTTCCCTTTTTGATTAAAACTCGCTCTCAACGGAATTCTTGATGGAATGTGACCGAACTGATTGTGAGAAGAAACCTTTCTTTGATAACCGTCTGACTGCGCAATGTCTTTAGCATGTTGCGTAACATCTTTCAACACATATTCATCCATCATCAATACTTGATCTGCCACGTCAAAATAATCTCCCGAACCTCCAACGATTAGAATAGTCGACACGTTATGGTCGTCATATAATGCTTTTACCTTATTAGAAAAGGGTGTAATCGGCTCTTTTTCGGGAGCAATTAAACGTTGCATACGACCATCACGAATCATGAAATTCGTTGCAGATGTATCTTCATCAATGAGTAACAATGACGCTTGTGATTCTAAAGCTTCCATGACATTTGCAGCTTGAGACGTACTACCACTCGCATTTTCAGTTGAAAAATGTGTAGTATCTTTTTCACCTGGTAAATGATCAATAAATGGCTGGATATTAACATTTTGAATACTTCTTCCGTCTTCAGCACGAATTTTCATTGCATCTTGATTTGTAATCACATATTCTCTACCATCACCAGCAATATGATTATATATACCTCGTTCTAACGCTTCAAGTAATGTTGATTTACCATGATAACCGCCTCCAACTATTAATGTAATGCCTTTGGGAATACCCATACCCTTAATAACTTTGCCACTCGATAGTTTCATTACAATCTCATATTGTTTAGGACTTTTAAATTCAATAGCGTTATTCATAGGTAGATCTGAAACACCACTTTTTCTTGGTAAAATAGCACCATTTGCTACAAATGCAACAAGGTCACGTTTTACTAACTGTTGTCTAATCTCCTCTTGATCCATCATTAATTCAACTTGTTGTTGCAATTGTGAACCATTAATGTTGCGATAACATAAGGCATTTTCTACTATTTGAGGCAATACATTAATAAGTGTATGTCTTGCTATTCTACCTAATATGGTACGTCCTCGTGCTGGTAATCCAACTTCAATACGTGCCTCAATTTGATAGTTCTTAATTACTACTGCGGTACGCTCTAAGATTTCTTGGCCACAACTATCAATTTGAATTTTACTTACTTTTTTATCTTGGGCTACTATTGATTGAATCTGCTTATGAAACACGCGTGCTAAGTAATCACTCACAGCCCGTTGTTTCAGTTCAGAATTTAATAAAGAATCAGGAAATTTTGCTTGTTGGCGATCTATAACGACACTCATCTTAGATGGTGGCGCAAATGGATCAGCTTGAATATGATCAACACGTAGTTTAAATAAATTAAATTCGTATATGTCTTTTATTTGCTTATACGCACCGTACTTTTGACCGTCTAACGATGTTAAAGTCTGTTCAAGTGCTTGGGCACTTTTCATATTTTCAACCTCCAACGTTCATATATCATTACTTTTATTCTTGTGCTTATTATCAAGTGTACTAAACGTTGACATTCCTACAAAAATATTTGAACTAAAAAATACTCCAAATTTTCAACTATACATTGAAAATTTGAAGTACTTCACATTGTAATTATTCAGTTCTTGCGCCTGTACGTTCACGTAATTCATATTCTATTTCTTCTAAACTACGTCCGCGTGTTTCTGGTAAGAATTTAATTACGAAAATCATCGCTAAAACACCTATGAACGCAAAAATTAAGAATACCCATTCTGTACTTAATGCATCACTTAATATTGGGAAGAATAATGACACGATAAGCGTTCCAATATTTAGCACAAGCGCTGAAATACCAGTAGCAGCGCCACGTGCGCGCATCGGGAATAATTCAGGTAGCATAACCCATAGAACAGGTCCCCAAGAAATCCCGAAGAATACGATAAATAATGATAAACAAACAATAATAATCCACGCTGATGAAGCGATTCCAATTGTCCAAATTAAGATTGCCATAATTAATAATGAGGCAATCATACCAATATTACCACCAACAAGTAATTTTTTACGATCAATCTTATCTACTACAAAAATGGCAACTATTGTTACAAGAACATTAATAGTTCCTATACCAACTGAACCTAATATAGACGCCGCTTCACCTAGTCCAGCCTTAGCAAAGATTGAAGATGAATAGAAAATGACCGCATTGATACCAATAAATTGTTGGAAAATAGCAAATATACAACCTACAATTAATATTCTACCTAACCATGGTGATTTAATGACTGTCCATGTTGATTCAGAGATAGCGTTAATTTCTTTCATTTCTTTAAGTTCTTTATCAATTTCGCTATCGTCATAGGTAATCTTCATCACTTGACGAGCGGCTTCTTCGTTTCTATTTTCAAGTAACCATCTTGGACTCTCAGGCATAAAATAAATACCCACGAGTAAAATAACCGATGGAACAACTGCTAATCCAAGCATCCAACGCCAACCCTCAATATCCGCAAATGCATAGTTGACTAAATATGCTGCTAAAATACCAATTGTAATCATTAGTTGATTAAGTGAACCTAGTGAACCACGATATTCTGTCGGCGCCATTTCACTTAAATAAACAGGTACTGTAGACATCGAACCACCCACTGCTAAACCAATAATTAAACGTCCAATAATTAATAATGCTAAATTGGTTGATGCAGCAAGAATCAGTGCCCCAATAATAAATACAATAGCGATGAGCATTACTAGACGTCGACGACCTAATTTATCGGCAAGTGGGCCACTGCTTCCTGCACCGACTATTGCGCCAATTAACATTGAAGACACAACGATACCCTCAGTTGTACTATTGAGAGGTATGTCTTTATGTATAAATAATAAAGCACCGGAAATCACACCATTATCATAACCATATAATAAGCCACCAAGTGCTCCCAAAATAAAGATTAAATACTTATTTGCTTTCATTCGTATCATTCCTTTTTCTATAGCTAGACTAATTATAATGCCTATATGAAAGCGTTTCAACATAATTTTATTAACATTTACTTATGAATGGTTATGATTTGATATTCAAGTCAAGTATAAATAAATATCATCATATTGCTTAAATTATCTATATCAATAACTTCACTAATCATAGCAATTTAAATATAATCATTGATTCTAGAAATACATATATAAATAAAACACCCTATCCGCTCACAATTTCTATCGACCGGATAAGGTGCCTTTGATTTTTCTTTATTTAATTATTGTTTATCTGTCACTTTTTCATTACGTACCATATCTTCAAACATGTTGTCCCAGAAATCTTCTAATTCTTCTTTAGAGATACGAACTTCTGATGTATCTGTACCAACGAAGTCACCATGGTCCCAATTATGTTTAACTGGTGTCACTTGCCATACTCCTTTTTGAACTTGATCTGTCGCAGACGTATGCGCTTGGTTCAATGGATATTGCCCAGAGATGACAGACACAAGTCCATCGTTTTCTCTCCACGCTTTGTCTTTTACTTTACCAATCGTATTTGCAGTTAATGTATAGCCTATGTTCATATTGACATCTGCTTTTTGAGTACCATTTGGACCTGGTCTTGTAGATTCACCCTGATATGTTTTGTAAACAATATTGGGGTTTAAGGATGTTTTTTGATTTAAGATATCTGTACCCTCAGTAGTTAAATCATAGAATCCATTATCTTTTGTTGTCCATAATTTACTTTGTTTCACACGTTGAATATATTGAACTAATGTTTCGTCTTCTCTTTGTTTAAGTCCCCATTGACTTAAACCAACATCAACATGAGATAATTTATTACCTTTTGACCTTGCATAGTCATATGCTACTTGTCTAATAATTTCTTCATTACCTAATAAATCTGCAGCATGGGTGCCATTATGTGGTGTGGCAATAGTAGTAATAGACGATATCATATTATCTTGCCCACCTTTATATAACGGAGAAATGTCACCACCATGTTGTTTTTGGTATTCTACCTCTTCTGGACTACCATGACGTAATAACTCTTCAAGATAACGAATTGTTTGACCACCCATACTATGGCCAATGAGATGAATTTTTTGACCAGGCTTCCAATCCTTATAAGCACCGGCGTATGTTTTTCCGTAACGCTCGTGTCCATATTTTGCAGCATGTGCCGCACCATAGTCTACACGTCCACCTTTAATGTAATAGTACAATTCTACAGCTCTATCATAATTACTGCCAAATGCACTTACACTTGCTTCCATCACGTTATAACCTTTAGCTCTATAATCTTGAATAATTTTGAGACGGTCACCACCCCAATAGTTACCTTTTCCTGTAATGGGACCAGTTCCTGATGCATAACCATTAAATCCATGTACAAGAATAATAGGATCATGATTTTTATATTCTTTTTGTGATGCTACTTTATTTGTTTGATCCTTCAATTCTTTGGATGCCTCTGTTGTCGCAGTATTTCTTGTTGTTGCCTGAGAATTTTTAGTGAGTGCTTTAATCCCTTTTCTAGAATCATCTTTTTCATTTTCAGGAGATTCTTTTGTTGAAAGATCTTTGTCTATGTCATCCACTTTAAGTTCTTTATCTGATGATGTTGTTGACTTTTCTTGATTTAAATGTTCATCTCCACGATTATTTCGAGTAACACCTGCATCTTTTGCTGTTATATGCTGCTCTGAAACATTCTCAGATGCAATACCCTCATTCGATTGCGTTGCATCTTTATTGTATTGATGATCTAATTTTCCATCTATTCTTGAAGATTTTTGAGCCTTATCGATGCTCGATTGTTGGAGGTTAATTTTTTCTTGAGATTTTTCTTGGTCTATATTTTGATTTTCTTGTTGAGCATTTTTTACATCTTTACTTTGTAACTGCTTTTGCTCGTTTGTAATCTCCTGTTCACGTGATTCTTTCATTTTTGTTTGTTCAGATGTTGTTTTATCATCTTGTTGGGGTTGTACTAGGCTTTTTGCATTTTCATTTTTTCTAGTTTCTTCTTTTTTTGCATTTATACCTTTCGTTGTATGTTCCGCAACTTTTTTAGGATTTTGTTGATCATTCTTTGTCATGGATGTCTGAGGTTGATTGGATTGACTATCAATTTGTTTGCCTTCATTAGATTTAACGTCAGTACTAGGTGTCTCATGATATGAGTAGTCATTGTTATGTATTGTTGCATTTTTATCAATTGTTTCTGAATGGTAATTTTTATTATCTTTATTCTCAGGTTGTTGAATTTCTTGATCTTTGTGTTGCAGCTCAATAGAATGTGATGCACTTACTTCTGATTGTTCTTGATTTTCAAGATGATTGGATTCAGCAGCATGTACTGAGCCTCCGCCAATAAATAACATCGATGCAACAATGATTGAAGACGCACCAACACTTAATTTTCGAATGCTATATGAATTCTTTTTATTTTTCATGTTTAAAGCACCTCTATCTTTTTTATATCATTTATAACCGTGACTTAAATGAAAAGATTAATAATTTCGCGCGGGATAATTTCTAAAATTCTTTGAATCCAGGCTTTCATCAATAAACTCCTCTCTCTTAGCTGAATGATTTAACAAATTATGAGAACAACACCAATTTTACACAATGAATATTAATCTATTATTAATTTCTTTTTACAACTATATAAACAACAATAAAATATGTACTTAAATTTAAACTTTAAATACACACATATGCACTATCTCGATAGCAATTAGTCAATCGTACAACCTTTAAAGCTTAAAAAGACACTCAAACGATTTTCATATCGCTTAAGCGTCTTTTGTAAATTTACACCATTATAATAATTGTGTGAGTGGCACCACTTCAAAGTTCAAACTATGTTTACTCATATGAGATATTTGAATGAGTCTTTTAAAATAATCCACTGAGGTAAATTGGACCTGTTTTTTTAAAAATCTTAAATTTTGTGTCACATCATAGCGGTCTAAACCATTCACTAATCCCTCACCAATGAGTTTGGTATAACTTTCTTTCTTAGTCCAAATTTCATAAAAATCTTTAAGTGTAGTCACTTGGTTAAATTCATTTGTTGTAAAATTCTTTGCCAAATATTTATAATCTAAGTCTTTCATTTCTTCGATATCAATACCAATAGGCTGATTATCTATTATACAAACGATATAAGGATAACTATACGAAAGACTCACGTATATATGACAAGAACTTCGTATCTCAACTTTACCCATAGTTGTGATGTGATACCCCCATTCTTTAGGAGTTAATCCAGCACATTGTTCAATAGCATACTGAATCAATACATCACCTAATTGGTGCATAAGTCGATCCTTTAAAAATGTATAGTGTATTCGTTCTGGTTTTTTCAACTGACGAGAACTTCTATTCAAAAGCAATTCTACTTCCTCTAAAGTTTCTGTCACCTTAGTCACATACAAATACATGATTCACCTCTAGTTGGCATCAAATTTTTCAAATAATAAGTGGTACCATTGTTGCAACCATTGGTAAGAAAGATGTGGCCATTCACCTTGTAATTCTTTCATTACTGTTTGAGTCATATTTGAATCTGTCACACCTGAAATTTGATTATCTCCATTACTATTAAGACCAATCAATTCATGCATACCTAATTCATGTAATTTCTGTTCAAACTCACTATCACTTACTACAGTCATTTCTGACCCTTTGGCATTGTCAATTACTTGTTTCATAGTTATTGAACGTGGTGCGTATACATGATAAATAATAGGTATTGCATTGGATCTTGCCAATTTAATAATATGGCGTGCTGTGACATCGATAAATGAAAATTCAACTTTAGCTTTCGATATACTTTCTCCTATAAACGGCATTTTTAATAAATCATGCATGACAATACTAAAACGATTAGTTGTTAAATTTTTCATATTTAATGGTCCGGTAGAAGCACTTGTCAGATTTCCTAATCTTATAATCTGAGCTGCTAGACCTTCATTAACCGCTTCTAACACTTTAATCTCGCTATAAAACTTACTTTTAGTGTATGGTGATGTAAATAACTGGCCTTTATATAAATCTTTTTCAGAAAATGAAATATCGTCTTGATGTGCTTCAAACACCGTACCTACACTTATCGTTGATATATAGATTAATTTCGCTTTTTTATCCTTAGCTAAATCAATTAATGCTTGTGTACTTCTTACATTGACATCAAAAAATGTTTCATCATCACCAAAGTGATCTGTACGTGCTCCGGCATGAATAATTGTATCAATGGCTGAATCGATAATGAGGTGATCAAGTTCTGATAAATCAGCTAAAACAATATCAATATGCTTCATTAATTTATCCACATGAGCCATATCAAAATAACAATTTAAATTATTTTCCAAGTTAGTCTTAGCTTGATTGATATCATGACCTCTGACAATACATGTAATTTGATCAGCATTATCTTGCATTTCATCAATTAAATATGCGCCTAGGAACCCCGTTGCACCAGTTAGCAATACATGACCTAAAGATGATTGCGCTAGGTGTTGTGGTTTTAGTTGATATCGTCGTTCAACTAATGATTGTAATTGTGGTAGATGATCTGGTAATACTACTTCTGGTAGTGCTTGGCGTGTTTCTGTGTGATTAGCTATATAACGAACAGTTTTAAATTGATATACATCTTGCATTGTAATGTGTATGCCATTTGATTTTAGTTTTGATACTACCACCATTGCATCTAGTGATGTACCACCCATTTCAAAGAAGTCATCATCTATACTCATAGATGATACGTCCAACACTTCGCTAACGATTTGTGCTATTTCTCGTTCGATATTATTACGTGGTGCAACAAATTTATTTTTGTGTACATTAGGTACAGGTAATTTTGACTCATCCACCTTATCATTTCCTGTTAATGGAATTTCGTTAATAGCTGTTAATGTCTTAGGAATCATGTATTTAGGCAAATATTGATTTAAATGCTGTGAAATATGATTTTCGTCTTCTTGACTTCCAACATAATAAGCATGCAACACTTCACGCTCACCCTGTTTAGCTAAAATAACAACGCTATCTGTTACAATATCTACTGAATTAATGATATTTTCAATTTCACCTAGTTCAATGCGATAGCCATGTACTTTAACTTGCTTGTCTATTCTACCAAGAAATTCAATTTGCCCATCTGGCATCAATCGTGCTAAATCACCACTTCGATAAAGTTGTCCTGGACCAAACGGGTTTTCAATAAATTTTTCCGTCGATAGTTCGGGTCTGTTTAAATATCCTGAAGTTAAACTTTCTCCTGCAATACATAATTCACCTGGAATACCAACGCCACATAGTTTACCGCCTGACATAATAAAAATATCAACATTAGCTAACGGTTTCCCAATCGGAATAGTCGATGGTATGGCGTCACCTTTTTTGTATATCCAACAAGATGCGATAACCGTATTTTCAGAAGGACCATAGGCATTAACATACATATCACAATGCTTAGAGATATGCTGCACAAATGCTGGCGTACTTGTCGCACCTCCTGTAACCACTTTAGGAATGTAAAAATGATGCATCACATTATATACCTGTAGTGGAATAGATGCGATGGTGATATTTTCTTGTGAAATTAACTTTTCTAATAAATCTGTATTGGTCCGCTCAACTGATGTTGCAATGACAAGTGGATATCCATTTAATAAACTACAGTAGAAATCAGTTGCCGAAGCATCGAACACATAATTAGCGTACTGCAGATAGACTTCATCATCGGATAAATTGAGTCTTTTTGTCCAAGCACACACTAAATTTAATATATTACGTTGTTTCACTGATACTGCTTTAGGCTTTCCTGTTGTTCCAGATGTATAAATATGATACAAATCATCTTCCAAATTCCCTGCATATTCTATATTTAAACTTTTATTATTTTCAGTGTTATCAATATCTTCGATTTTAATTACTGGTATATGTGAGGATATTGTTTTTCCATATGTGAGAACTGCTGCGACTTCAGCGTCTTTAATAATAAATTCAATGCGTTTATCGGGATAAGTGACGTCAATAGGTACATAAGAACCTCCAACTTTTAATACAGCAATCATACTAGCAACCATTTCAAAACTTCGTTCAGTTAAAAGGGCTACACGTTCCCCTTTTTGAATGCCATTATGTATCAATGTTTGAGCTATACTATTAGAATAATCATCAAGTTCTTGATACGTCATCGATTGTCCATTCATTTTAAGTGCTACATCATCTGCTTTCGCTTTCATGACATCATGTAAAAGTTGCTGTATTGACTTATTTTTTGGCAAGTCTAAAGAACAATCATTCACATACTTGTCCAACCAAATTAATAAGTCATCATTTTCATCAATATCTTGAATTTTTAGGTTTTCGGTAGATATTACATGTTTAATAATCATTTGAAGTTGTTCAGCAATATGATGAATGGTTTCTTGTTTATATAAATCTGTATTATATTCAATATTAACGACATAGCCATCTTGATCTTCTTCAATAATAAATGACATATCAAATTTAGCTGTTGTTGACTGAGGTGGGATATGTGTCAGTTGACTATGTCCAAAATTCGCATGATTTGTTTCATTATTTTGAAGTACGAGCATCACATCAAATAACGGATTATGTGAAGCATCTCTTTCATCAGCAAGATCATTGACTAAGCTTTCAAAAGGATATTCTTGATGTTCATATGCCCCTAGACACATCTCTTTCATCTCAGCCATCAATTGATCCCATGTCTTTTGATCATGTGGTCGACCACGATATACAAGTGTATTAGCAAACATACCTAACATATTTTCAGTATCGCGATGCGTACGCGCACTGATTACACTACCAATAGCGATATCGTCCTGACGTGTATATTTGTGCAATAATACCATGATTGCACTAGCAAAGAACATAAAGTCTGTCACTTGATGTTGTTCTACATAAGATTTCAATTGCTGTTTGATTTGATGATTGTAATGAAACGACAACATATTACCGTTGGTTGTTTTAATACTTGGTCTAGGATAATCCGTAGGCATGTTTAATATTGGAACCTGATTTTCAAATTGTTGTAACCAAAAGCGACGTTGTTTAGATAAATCTCTATGCACCATCCACTCACTATAATCTTTATACTGAAGCTTAAGTTCAGGTAATGATTTATCTTGATATAAAGCGTTCAAATCAGATAGTAAAATCGTGTTACTCATACCATCATTAATACTATGATGAGTATCCATAAATAAATAATCTTGTTGTGGTCCATGTATATATTTAACTCGCATCTGACTTGGTTGTTCTAAATCAAACGGTTCCATAAATGATTGAATAATATCTTGCTCGTTCGTTAGAGATGTCGTTACCTCTTCAAAATCAGGTAAAACATGTGTTGCAATACGTTGTTTAACTTCATTGTCATCAATTACATATTGTGTTCGTAATATTTCATGACGTTCAATCAACTTAGATAATGCACGTTGCAATTGCATAACATTGAGTTCAGAAGATAATCTCCATAAGAATGGAATGTTATACACTGTGTCTTTAGGATTGACCTTCCATAATAGATACATACTTTTTTGAGACGCACTTAAATCATATTGATACGATTCATTTGCTTTGGGAATTACATCATAGACATCATTTTGCAGTTCTTCAATTTGTTGTCCTAGTTGCTCTACAGTAGGAGATTTCATTAAATCACCTACTTTAAGACGTTTTTTCAACCTTTCTTCAATACGGTTTACAACTAATGTTGCTCTAAGAGAGTGTCCACCTAGTTCAAAGAAATTATCTTTAATACCTACCTGATCAATATGTAAAATCTCTTCGAAAATACGGCAAACAGTGCGTTCAATATCGTTACGAGGTTCTACATAATTTCTATTATTCTTTAGATTAATTTCAGGTAATGCACGCACATCTAATTTCCCATTCATCGTGATGGGTATACGATCCACCTTCATAAAATGCACAGGTATCATATATTCAGGTAATGTTCCACTTAAAATATCTTTTAATTGACCTGTTGATTTTAATTGCGATGCTTCATAATATGCCACTATTTGTTTATCTTGGTCTTGTTCCCGAACGATGACTACAGCTTTATTAATATCACGTATAGCTTCTAATGCTTTTTCAATTTCTGATAATTCTATTCTAAATCCACGTATTTTAACTTGCTTATCGATACGACTAATATAATCAATATTGCCATCTTCTTGAAGACGAACTAAATCACCGCTACGATAAAGCATTTCATTATTAAAAGGTGACTGAATAAAACGTTCAGCAGTAAGTTTAGGTTGATTTAAATAACCTTTTGCTAAACCTGCACCACCAATGCACAATTCACCTGGAACACCTACACCACAAATACGTTCACCTTGCATGACATAAACTGTCGTTCCACTAATAGGTAAACCAATAGGTATACGTGAAGGCATCTCTTGTGGAATCGCAAAAGTTGTAGTAAATGTTGTATTCTCTGTCGGTCCATAACCATTGATTATTTGAGGATGACACTCACGTGAATTTAATAAGTGAACCCACTTAGCATTTAACACTTCCCCACCGATAAGCAAATAAGTTAAAGATTCTAATGCTTCGATACGTTCGCTGGCAATTTGATTAAATAAAGATGACGTTAACCACATCGTGTTGACTTTATTTTCAGTAATAGCTTGATCTAACAATTGAGGATTTAACAATGTATCTTTAGGTGTAATGACTAACCGTCCACCATTCAATAATGGACCATATATTTCAAAGGTTGCTGCATCAAAAGCTACTGTTCCTGATAATAAGACGGCTGTATTTTCGTTTAATTCGACATAATTTGGATTGTGTACTAAGCGATCAATACCTCTATGTGGCACCAGTGTCCCTTTAGGTTTACCAGTCGTTCCTGATGTATAGATGACATAAGCGATATCTTCTGAACAATTAATGCCTCTCGGGTTATCAATCTCTTGTTCTCTTGAACCAACTATAAATTCTATATCCATTTGAGGTAAATCTGATTGAAATGATGTACGATATGTTAAAACCGCTTTAGGTTTTGCGTCCTCAATAATATAATTTATTCTTTCTTCAGGATAATCTGGATCAATTGGTATATAACCTGCACCAGCTTTCAAGATGCCTAACATTCCAATAATCATCTCTAAGCTGCGTTCTGCTATTAACGCCACCATATCATTAGGTTCAATCTGATTATTTAAACGCAATTTATATGCTAAAAGATTCGCACATTGATTTAATTGATGATATGTCATCGATTGTTGTTCATATTGCAACGCAATACTATCTGGATGTTGGTGCACTTGACGTTCGAATCTTTCAACCACGCTTTTATAAGTGACCTCACTATAATTGATGTCATTGTTTTGAAAATTGATGTCGTTATATTTAGCTAAATCTGATCGATCACTGAGTTTTATATCTTTAATTAATAATGATGGATTTTGTGTAATTTGCATATAAATTCCATTAATTAATTTGACTAACGTATGTACAGTTAAATCATCATAAACGTTGTCATTATAAACTATATCAAAACCACCCTGTACATGAGGATAAAACTCTAAATCCGCTAATGATGATGCTTCATTGTATAGACGATGTATATAATGACATATATGATTAAGCTCAAATTGTTCTTGTACTTTTTCAATATGAATCATCGTTTCTACATCTGTTTGTACTGCTTTAGGTTGAACAACAAAAGACGCGCCACACATTTGAAGCTCTTCAAGTAGTGCGGAACACTCATCCACCATATCTTTTACGGCGTCACTTTGACTAACACTTAAATTAAGTGGGGCAATGTCTGTGTTTAAAACCATCATATTCTCAGTATTTTTATTATCTATCGAAAAATGGATGCCTAACGTCACATCAGAAGACTGACTTATAAAATGATGCGCTAAGTAAATACTTACAATCCACACATCAATGTCTAAAGATGGTAGTTCTGTATGCAAAGAACACATTTTTTTCTTTTCACATGTATTCTTAACAGGTATGTAAGCGTAATTATCACCGTCTGCATTCAATACGTTGAAGTGCTTTGATGGACACTCAGCTTGATTTTGATCCATCTTTTGGTTCATTTCTTTGATCCAATTATAAAAATCCGAGATACTATATTCACTTTTTAAAGAGTGGGTATAAGCGATATTTAATTGTTGCAAAAATGGAGTTAATTGACTTTCATTAAAAATAGTAGCGTGGAAATCTAAAAGTAGATAGGCTTCATCAAGAAATTGATAAATCTTAAAATTAAACAGAGGTAATTGATTGAAATGGTAGGAATTTAAATTACGTGTAAAGAATGCTTCTAAATCTATACTTTGCGACATTTCATTAACTTCTTGAATTTCAATAAATGGAAAAAAATCTCTTAAATTTATCTTGAGTTGATTAAAATCATCTGTCACAAACTGTGTGCGCAACACAGGTTGATTTTGAACGACATCTAATAATGCATACATTAATCTATGTAACTCAATGTCGCGACTTAACTTTACCCAATATGTCACCCTGTGTTCTGAACTTGATTGATTTAAATGTTTAAAATAAAAATACTTTTGAAAATATAGTGCTTCAATATTCATTAGAGTCCTTCTTTCATATTCATTCCCAAAATAACTCATAAACAACATACATCATATTTTCTAGCCATGATTTATATTAGTATACTCTCACTATAGAAAACAATTAGGAATATGAAAATTAACAAAATCTTAATAAATATAGTTTTTTTAAAATTACGAGCAATTTGGTACGAATTATACATTTCTAATTAAAAAAATTATTATGAATTTGCATTATTAAAACGACTCACTGAAATGTAAAGTGACATGCCACCTAGCAGTAATAAAACAAACATATAAATCCCCATCTCCATTGAAGTTAAAAACACACCTAATATAATTCCAAATCTTGCAAGCAATTCAGCTAAGTTAAATCCTAAAGCATGCACTGCTGAATATGTCCCTCTCTTATGAGAAGGAACCATTTTAAAACGATTTTCTTCAAGAATTGGAGAATATACCATTTCACCTATCGTCGCTATAATCATAAATATGATAAGTAACGTAAAATCATTAAGATAAGTGAGGTTCGAATATCCAATGACATAAAAAATAATTCCAATCAATAATGCTGTTTTAACATCCATTTTCATAACAATTTTTGAAATAAAATAGGTAAAAATGATAACAATGATTGTATTCGTCATTAATAGAAGTGAATACATTTTAACGCCATCGATATGTAACGAAAACAATATCATCGGATCAAACTCTTGTTTTAAACGCACTGAAATGTATGATGATACAGATAACTCACCCATCGTTAAAATACTAAATCCTATAATTAGAAGTAGATATGTTGTATCTTTAAATACTGGTTTATAACTTTTTAATATTTGACCCATGGAGAATTGTTTCTCATTAGTGTGATGTGTTTGCGACTGAGTGACAATATTTAAATCTTTAGGCAACCATACGATAAGTGCTATAAAAACCATAATGTAAATGACAAAAGCGATGAAAAACAACATAGATTTATGTGCTCCATACATCAATCCACCTATGAGCGCACCAAGAGCAACAGCAATATTCGTCAGCCAATAACTTATCTTATAAATATATTGTTCAACTTCAGGCGTAATCGCATCCATAATAATCGTGTCCATTATAGGTTGCTGCATGCCTATTGTGATACTAAATATTGCGTAAGCGATGCAAAATAAAATGATCATATATGCTTGTTCAGAGATTGTAATCGCCATAACTACGAGCATTAAACTTAATATCAATTGATAACTTAGTGTTAACGTTTTTTTAGGTAAACGTTCAATAAAATGACCTGAAATTAAAGATATTGGAAAATTTATCATGACTAGCGCAAATAAAAAAAGCCCTGCAAAATGTTGATTGACCATATCTGTTAAATACAACGCAATAAATGGTAAAAATGCCGTGACTATAATATTTTGAAAAAAATCGCATATTAATCGGACTTTTAAAGTTGTACTTAATTGCTTCACATTCATCCTTCTTTCTCTGTTAAAACATATAATACTTTTTAAACCTTTAAAGAAAGTGATTAACCTCATATAAATTAAATGCAATTCAATTTTACATCACACATAATATATATAGTCTTTTTTATATTTAAATGCAAGTTTCATATTAAACAAATTGATTAAAAAGTTCTTTCAATTTCTCATTGATCGATTTTATTTTAAATAAAAAAATTTCATCAGTATATTTAAGTGGTGGATGGGGCTTGAATTTAGAAATTATGATGGAATTCATTTTTTATTTAACAACCGTTAGTCCATTTGAATTTCCACTAAAAAGCTGAATAATAAGACATATATTCATAATGTCTTCATTGTCTCACTCTCTAAGAGTCGATACCCAAATTGCTTTGTCTATTGAAATACACTCTGTTAATGCCCAGAAGTTCATCGCTGTCTTTACATTATAAAAAACCTAGAACATCAATTTGTGTCCCAGGTTCATCCCATAATTCAGTCTCTCTTATACAGTTTTTTGAATAATTAATGATTTTTTTCTTCTTTTATGAATAACGCTAAGATAAATCCAATAATAATTAATACTGTAGTAAAAATAAATGCAACATCTATACCATGTACTGTTGCTTCTTGTGTTAGTTTCATTTTTGACATTGTTGAGTGTGAAGCTGTATACTGTTTTGCCACTATTGATAAAATTGTCACACTAATCGCTGTACCCATAGCACCTGCAATGATGCGTAAGGAATTCATAATTGCTGTACCATGTGAGACATCATCTGACTCAAGTGCATTCAGTCCAACTGTATTAAGAGGCATCACTAATAATCCTAATGCGATCATCCGTATAGTGTAAACAAGAATAACAAACCAATACGGCGTTCCTGTAGTAAGGAACGAATATAAGAATGTCATACTAATGAGTAAGATAAAACCAGGTATCACAAGCACTTTAATACCATGTTTATCAAAAATTTTTCCTGTATAAACCATCGTTAATCCATTAATGACCGCACCTGGAAGTACGACAACCCCCGATAATAATGCGGATTGACCTAAACCTGTTTGAATATAAATAGGTATGAGTAACGCAGGACTTACCATTGTAATATATACTAGCATCGAAGAAACAGCTGAAAGTGTGAACACTTTATTTTTAAACACACGCATATTTAACAATGGATGTTTTAATTTAAGCTGACGCGTTGTAAAAATTATGATAATGGCTATACCGAGTACAAATGTCACAATGACAGGTAGAGAGGTGATACCAAACGTACTCACGCTACTAAATGCGAATAATATTAAACCAAAGCCGAAAGTAGAATAAACTACTGAAATTTTATCAAGAACAATGTCTTTTGTTTTTGTATTATTTTCAACAAAGAAAAATCCTAAAATAAAAGCCACCACAGCAATTGCTGAAACAAGATAAAATGGCATTCTCCAACTAAATAAATCTACGAATAATCCAGTTAACGTTGGACCAATTGCAGGCGCACTTTGTACAACCACACCTGCCAATCCCATCGCAAACCCACGTTGTTCAGCAGGGAACAGTGTAAATACTGTAAACTGCATCAAAGGCAAAAGAATGCCGGCACCAATCGCTTGGATAATACGAGATATCATTAAAATTGTAAACGTAGGTGAAAATGCCGCTATAATAGATCCTATGAGAAAAATAGCCATTGAGAAAATATATAAATGACGTGTCGAATATTTATCCATTAAAAAGGCAGTAAGAGGAATCATAATACCGTTAACAAGCATAAATCCGGTAATTAACCATTGTGCTGTTGTTTCTGTGATGTTCAGTCCTTTGATGATTGCTGGAAGTGCGGTGTTTAAAATAGTTTGATTGAGCATAGACACAAAAGCACTAATGAGCATTACCGTAACGATAGCATTACGTTTAGAAGTCGTCATCGAAATGTTAGACATAGAATGGTACTCCTTTCAAAATGAAGTTGCAGACACCAAACTTAAGATTGTGTGGAAGACTATTACAGAAACAATTGGTAGGTATAACATGAATGGTAGTCTTACTTGCACATTAACAAGAATTATTACTACATTGTGAAATATATCCTAGAAGTCTTATATAAGTACTTAACTGTATAAAATGATTAAAAATTAACAGAAGTAAAATAAATTTCGTATCAAATACGATAAACTACGCTTTTCAATAGAATAAGTTAAACCTTGTTATAATCACATTTTAACCCTATCCTCATATGTGAATACATAAAAATACCCGAGACATTTGATGATGTCTCGGATATTAATCATATATCACTATTTGATTTATCTACATTCCTTTTCAAGTCCCAACTTACTAGCGTCATCATTTACACAACAACACTTAATAACAAAACGCTTTTCGTTAAACTTTATCCTCTCGTTGCTATTCATGATGTTCAACTTTATTTATATGATATAAAACCTGAAATTTTCTCAACGACTGCTATGTCACAATCATCTTGAGGGATTACTAACTTCCTTTATTTATCCTTTTGTGCTCTCACCCACTCCTCTGCCAAGAATAATAGAGCCACAATACCTATAATAATAACGCCAATCAGTTTCATATGTATAATATCGGCTTGATACATATATACAAGACTTGCAATCACACCAACAGGCACAATAAGGCCTAATATTTTATTTCCCGTACGCGATAAAAAGTAATGAATAGCAAGCAAAACAGCGTATATAATGACTGGTAATATGTTCTGTAGATGAATCATAAAATTATATCCCTCCATAAACATTCATTGAATTGTCTTGCGCATCTATTGTCTATCTTAACGTATTTAAAATGGTTCTTCATTTTTCTTTAAATAGTGAATGAATTCTAATACTATTTGTTGTTTTGACTTTTCTTTATTTACAATTGCTATAAAATTTACTACATAATCAAATGGTTTTCCTAGGGTTACTGACTCTATGAGTTCATTATCTAAAAACGGTTCATTTTCAAGCATTAACGCTGAAACGATACCTACACCTAAACCTTCAGCAACTGTTCGCATAAGAACAATTGGATTAGTGGTTTTAAAAATAATCTTCAGTGGATGGTGCGTTTCTTCAAATTTCTTCAAGTGATGTTGGTAAAACTCACGATCATATAGTACAAAAGGATATTGTTGAATTTCTTCCAAATTAACATATTCTTTGAAAGTTAATTTAGACTTTTTAGGAACAATCAATCTAAAATGAGAGCTTAAATTAAGTGAGTGTTGTGATACTTGACTATCTTCATCCTCTCGTCCTGTAACACCTATCAGACCAATATCAATGTCACCATGTTTAACTAACATTTTTATTCTATCTTTATCAGCTTCAATGACTTCAACATCAACATTAGGGTGGTTATCTTTAAATTGTGATAAAGCTTTGGGTAGTATTTTATGAAAGAGAGTTGGAATCGTACCAACTCTAAGTGTTCCTTTAATATTTGTCCTCATCATAGCTATTTCTGATAATAGTGCATCTTTAGACTCCAGTATTTCTAATATAAACGGTATTAAACGGTTTCCTGCTTCTGTTAAAGTAGTTCCTTTTCTAGAACGTGAAAATAATTTATATCCTAATTCTTTTTCTAAATTAGTGAGAGATTGACTCATTGCAGATTGGCTAATATGTATGCTTTCACTCGCTTGAATCATTGATTCCAATTCATATAGCTTTTTTACGTATGCTAACTGTTCAAAGTTCATAATTCTCTCCTTCTTATATAAGCTTTACTTATATTATATTAATTAATTCTAATTATACATTAGTATATCCGATATATATAATAGATGTTATGACAACATTAAGAACGTAGAATTTCATTATATTGAGGAGGGATAGCATGTCGAATCAATCAACGAATAACCGTTTGTGGACGAAAGACTTTATATCTATTACTTTCGTTAACTTATTCATGTATTTAATTCATTACATGTTGGTCGTAACGATCACTGAATATACTATTGATAGATATCATGCCTCTGAAAGTATAGGTGGATTAGCAGCAGGTATATTTATTATTGGTATGCTAGCTGGACGTTTAGGTTCTGGTAGAATTATAGATCACTTACAACCTAAAAAGGTCTTACTTTACGGCGTCATCTTTTCAATTATTGCGATAGCATTATACTTCACTATCACAAGCTTATGGATTCTTATGTTGATTCGATTTATTCATGGTATAGCCTTTGGATTCTCATCAACGGCAACAGGAACCATTTCATCTCGAATCATCCCAGAGAATCGAAAAGGTGAAGGTATTGGTTATTATGGATTAAGTGTAACACTTGCTTCTGCTATTGGCCCTTTTATTGGATTAGTTTTTAATAACCATTTAGGGTTTAAATCTATCTTTGTTGTCAGTCTATTAAGTATTCTTATAGCATTTGTATTAAGTATTTTTATTAAAAAACTACCCGTACTTAATCTTAATATCGAAGCTAAAGATCAACCAAGTGGTATACACGCTTACCTACAAAAAGAAGCACTACCTATTTCTTTGGTGGTCATTTTAATTGGTGTCGCTTATTCTAGTGTCTTATCATTTTTATCTATTTACTCTGAAAAAATCAATCTCGTTACTACATCAAGTTTCTTCTTCATTGTCTTTGCGATTGTTACGTTTATCACACGCCCATTTACAGGTAAAATTTATGACAATTATGGTGAGAACAAAGTAATGTATCCAGTTTTACTGAGCTTTACATTTGGTCTTATTATTCTCGGTTTTACTCATACAAGCATCATTTTACTTATTGCAGCTGCATTCATCGGCTTTGGTTATGGCACTATCGTACCTACTGCTCAAGCAATTGCAATTCAACAATCACCTGCAAATAAAATGGGCTTAGCAACGTCGACATTCTATATCTTTGCAGATTTCGGTGCAGGTATGGGGCCATTTATTTTAGGTATCATCATACCATTTATTGGTTATCGTCATTTATATATGGCAATGGGGATGCTTGTTATCATAGCACTTATTCTGTATTACTACGTTCACGGTAGAATGCACAAAAATCCACTCAACTAATGAGAATATTGAAATTATTCCAAACAATTTATAATTAAAACACCGTATAAATTTATTAAATAGCCACTTAGGGTTGAAAGTTAAAATCTCTAAGTGGTTATACTATTAAAGTATGATAACTTCATTTTTTCATTCAAATTATATTAATATCAAGTTTGTAAAATAAACAAAAGAATATATGCTAATACTTAAATATAAGCACAGCATTTTTTGCAATACACAATATATAGTATTATCATATGATTATAAAATATTTAATAGAGGTGATATTGTTGAGTGAATTTTTAGCTGCAATAGTCGGAGGCATTTTTACTTTAGCAGGTACATTTATAGCACTTTGGTTCCAATTTAGAAAAGAGGATAAAGATAAAAGTAAAGATTATCATAACGATCAAGTTAGTTCTTTAGATGTTACAGCTTATAAAGCTGCAAAAGTAAGAAATAACTACTTAAATTTCGAGACTTCTAACTTTAGTAAAGAAAATACAATGGAAATTTATCAAGATATTGAAACAGATTTTAAATCTCTTGATACCCATGTTCAAAACCTAATTTCTCTAATGAGTCATCATAGCGATCAATCGAATACAATAATACAAAAATTATTAGGTAGCTATGAACCAGTCGAAAATCAATATAACAAACTTAAAGTAGCTTATAAGATTTATCATCATCAATATAATACACCGGATTTTGATAAAAATGGCATCACTTTCTCTAAAAGAAAGCTAGACATCGAAATAGATCAATTTATAGATAAATTAGAAGCATTTGCTAAAACCGAATATGCTAATCACCAACTATATAAACCAACACTAAATCCTACTGTAGATAAATCCGACGCAATTTATAAAAATAAAAAATATTAACTTCATCAAACTTTGTCATATGTGACCAACACATGAAACATTATAAGACAGAAAGCAAT
This sequence comes from Staphylococcus sp. HMSC068G11, assembly GCF_001815825.1. Classification (NCBI taxonomy): domain Bacteria; kingdom Bacillati; phylum Bacillota; class Bacilli; order Caryophanales; family Staphylococcaceae; genus Staphylococcus; species Staphylococcus sp. HMSC068G11. The sequence goes on along the minus strand of NZ_KV822052.1, from coordinate 27,259 downwards.
ATTCATTAATAATGCTTATACAAACAAATTTTCCTTTATGTTTTGAGCTTATTTATCTTTTTCGATTTTATAATTTTTACAAATCTTTCAGCTATTTAACCAGAAACATGTTTACAATATCTTAGTTACCACTACATTTTGCTTTTAGTATGTATACTAACACTAAAAACTAGGAGTACCATAACTATAACTAGCTATGGTACTCCTAGCGACAATTTCAATATTTACGCTCTATCTTTACATGTTATTCTTCAGGATATTTAGCTCTTACTTCAGAGATAACACTATCCATACTCATATTTGATTTAATTCCTACACTGGCAATAAAGCTTCCTTCAACGATTGGCGCTTCCATTTTAACAATTTTGTGGTCACCTTCGTACATTTCTAAAGCTGTGTCTAAATTCATGCCTGCTGAACCGATGTCATAGAAACAAAGCGCATCATTTTCAAGTCCATTAATTACAGAGACGATTTGATCAAATGATGTACCGATTTCATCGTCACTTAAGCCACCAACGGCAATAAGGTCAACACCACCGTCAGTCATTTGATTGATTAATTGTTTAACACCTTCTGCGATTTTATGACTATGACTTACTACTACTATAGATGTCATGACTTACTCTCCTCCTATAATTGCATTAAGAATATAAACACTACTTTGTGCACCAGGATCAATATAACCTTTTGAAGCTTCGTTAAAATATGATGCACGGCCTTTAGTAGCTACCATATCTTTGGTTTCATTAGCAAATGATTGTAGTTTATCAAGATCTACTGTTTCATTATTTTCAACAGCTTCTCTCGCACGTTCGATAACATCATACATCGTTTTTTCATTTAATTCGACTTTACCACGTTGTTGAATGCCATCAGCAAACGCTTTAAGTACGTCTTTAAGATTATCATGATCAATTTCATCATTCACCGCACTCGCCATTTTGATAAAACCAAACCCGTATAATGGTCCAGAAGCACCACCTACGTTAGACATTAACGTCATACCTGTTGATTTGAATAGCGCTTGCATACTTTGATCATCTATTTTTTCTTTTAAGTGTTCGAAACCTCTGACCATATTTACGCCATGATCTCCATCACCAATAGCTCTGTCTAAATCAGTCAGTTCACTTTCTTTTTCTTTAAAAGTATTTTCTAAATCTAATAAGCGTGCTTTGATATCTGCTACATTCATCCTCTAAGTCACCTCAAAATTTAATATATATTTATTACTTATTGAATTTTAAAATTAAAAATATTTACTTGCTGTAGGTGCAGCTAAAGCTTCACTCACTTCTTCACTGAAGGGGAGTACAGTAATAGAGAAGCCTTGCATGTCTAACGCTGTCATATAGTCACCTACGAACCATTGTTTAACATCAATATCATTCTGATTGAATTGTTCATCTAGATATTTAGTAACTATATTTAATTCTGATAGCGGCGTACCACCCATACCATTAACCATTACGATTAAAGGTTTTTTCTCAATTTCTTTGTACAACTGATCGAGTAAACGTTCAACAATCACGTTGATGGGTTGTACGTCTTCACGATGTAAACCTTTTTCACCGTGAATACCGATACCAATTTCCATTTGATTGTCTTCAATATCGAAACCATTTTTACCAGTTGTGGGCACCATTGGAGGCGTTAATGCCATACCAATACTTTTAATATCTGGTAAAAGCGCATCAACTTTAGATTTGATTTCATCAAGTGCAACACCTTTTTCAGCTAGGTATCCAGCATATTTATGCACAAACACTGTACCCGCTACACCACGGCGTTTTTCTGGGTCAGAAATAGCAATATCATCTCTGACGATAACACTTTCAACTTTAATATCTTCCATTTGAGCCATTTCTTGAGCCATTTCAAAGTTCATAACGTCTCCTGCATAGTTTTTAATGACAAGTAGAACGCCATCACCATTGTCCACAGCTTTAATGGCATCTAATATTTTATCAGGTGTAGGTGAAGTGAATATTTCTCCACATACAGCTGCATCGAGCATGCCTTCTGCTACAAATCCAGCGTGTGCAGGTTCATGTCCACTACCGCCTCCAGAAACGAGTGCAACACCTGATTGCTTTTTATGCTTTCTAACAACAATAGTGTCAGATACAACTTCAACATCGTTGTTTGAAACTGTAATTCCATCAAGCATATCTTTTAAAATTGTGTTTTTATCTTGAATTAACTTTTTCATTCAAAGCGACTCCTTTTAGTTGAACTGACTTTTAGATAAATCATTAACAGTTAAAATTGCGTCTGCGATTTCATCAGCAGTGATTTTATCACTTAAGTTAGCAAACGTATCGTTTGGTGTTAATGCACGTTCACCTACTTGAACTAATTCTTCATAACTTGTGTTTTCAATGTGAAGACCTTCTAATGTTGTTGGCATATTGATATTATCGAAGAATGTTTTGTATTTCATGAATTTTTCAGTTGGGGCATTTTCAAGTACTAATTGTACTAAAATACCGTATGCCACTTTTTCACCATGAGTTAAGTGGTGGATGTCTCCTTCTAAAGCTGTGAATCCATTATGAATTGCGTGTGCACCTGCTAGTCCACCGTTTTCAAATCCTAAACCTGAAAGTAATGTATTGGCTTCAATCACAGCATCTACTTGTGGTGTCACGATATGATTTTCTACAGAAGTATAAGCACTATAACCATATTCAAAAATAACTTCTTCACATTTTTGAGCGATTGCTAAACTTGCTAATGTCGGTTTGCCATGGAACATGTTTTGCCCTTGTCTACGAAGTGTAGATTCAACTTCGATTAATGTTGCTAAACCATCACTCATACCTGATGCAAATAAACGTACAGGTGCTTGTGCAACAATTTCAGAATCTACGATAACTGTATCAGGGTTTTTAGGGTAGAATTCATAACCACTAAATGATCCATCTTCGTTATAAATAACAGATACTGCTGCTGTTGGTGCATCCATTGATGCTGTAGACGCAAAATCGATGACGCTTGCTTTAAGTTCAAATGCTACAGCTTTACCTGTATCTAACGCTTTACCTCCACCTAAACCAATAACAACGTCAATATTTTTTTCTTTATATTGTTTGGCTATACGTTGAATTTCTTCTTCAGAAGATTCTCCTTTAAATACTTCATATTCAAAATCAACGTTGTTATTTGCTGAGAAACTTTCTTTTATTTTTTCTTCAGTAATATTCCAAACTACTTCGTCTGCAATAATCAACGCATGACTACCAAGACGTTCTGTTTCTTCAGCGATAGAGCTAACAATACCTTTCCCTTGTACATATCTTCCTGGTGATTGATAAATAAATTTAGACATAAGTATTCCTCCAAAACATCTTTTATATTTATATTAAAAAATAAGATTTAAAATGAAATAATGTAATCTCATTCCCCTAATCTTAATTTTTAATAAGCATGGATCATACTGTCTCTCATCTCTCAATTACTAGTATACGCTTTCAAAAAATTTTTTAAAGGATTATCCACCGAAAATTTAATAGAATTTGATTAAATTGTTGTTAATTCTTTTGAAATTTCATTAAAACAGCGCATGGTTAGTGCATTATGACAATTTATTTAAAATTACATTTACATTGATTAAAAATATTTTCAATCATAATTTAACTGTCGATTTCAAACCCTAAATCTTCAATCATGCGATAATCTTCCTCATTCGGTTGACCACCTGTAATTAAGTAATCTCCTACAAAAATTGAATTAGCCGCTTTCAATGCGAGTGGTTGTAATGAACGTAGATTTACCTCCCGTCCACCTGCAATTCTAATTTCTTTTGTTGGATTGATTAACCTAAACATCGCTATAATTCTTAAACATTTCATTGGTGACAATAAATCTAATCCACCGAATTTAGTTCCTTTAATAGGATGTAAAAAATTAATAGGAATGCTATCAGCATCGATGGCGCTTAAAGCAAATGCCATATCAATAATGTCCTCATTTGACTCTCCCATACCACATATCACGCCTGAACAAGGAGAAATATTATTATCTTTCATCATTTCAACCGTATTCACTCTATCCTCATATGTATGTGTAGTTACTACTTCATCGTGATAACGCTCACTCGTATTTAAATTATGATTATAACGATCGACACCAGCAGTCTTTAATTTTTTAGCTTGTTCTTCTTTCGTTAATCCTAAGCATGCACAAATCTTTAGTTGTGGGTGTACCTTTTTAATATCTTCTACTGTTTCACAAATATGATCGACTTCTCTGTTACTAGGTCCTCTACCACTCATAACGATACAATATGTACCGATTTGATTTTCAGTTGCCACTTGAGCACCTTCTTTAATTTGGTCCTGTTCAACAAGTGCATAACGTTGCTTTTCTTTCATTTTTACAGATTGCCCACAGTACCCACAATCTTCTGCACAGATACCACTTTTAGCATTTAATATCATATTAAGCTTAACTTTTTTACCGTAGTAATGTTTTCTCACTGTATAGGCTTCATTTAATAAATCGAATGTATCAATTTCAGCATTTTCGAAAATAGATATTGCTTCATCTTTTGTTAATGACTCTTGATTTAACACACGTTGGGCTAGGTTTAATGTCATAATCTTTAACTCCTTTTTCTTAAAAATTATCATTTTCAAATCATCCGATTGCAAATTGTAAACTTTTACCTATTATAAGTTTACATTAATCTAGATACGATTGAAAATATTTATAAAATAAGGATGAAACAACGCGTACATTGTTTCATCCTCGCAATGGTATAACACGGAATTAAAGTACTCCATGTAAATATAACTTTATTAATTATTAAAATGTCTGCACACAATACAATCATTATGTGCAAAACTTTCTTTTACTAATAGAAGTTTAGTATTTAATGTCAGGAATTATTTTACTTCACCCGTTTTAGGATTAAATTGTTTAATTGATGTCTTTCGTAGTTCATCCTTTTCATTCTTACTTATTTGGTAATTGTTATGATAAAGTGTAGATTCCCAACTTCCATACATTGGATTAGGGAAAATAATATACTTTGTGCCAAAATCTTTTTCATGTTTCTGCACGAGTTTCTCACGTTCTTTAGCAGTAGACTTTTTAGGATCTGTAAAATCTAACAAATTGTCACCAAATAACATCACTAACTTATGATTTTTTTCGACTTGTTGACGTCGTGATGCTTTACTTTTATCGTTTTTCCCTTTTAGTAAAATATGATTATCTTTCGCTTGCGGTAGTCCAATATTTTTTAAATTTTCCTTTGTAGCTTTAAAATCTTTTTCTTTATCACGGTCAGAAATATAGTAAATATCGATACCTTTTTTGTCAGCATATTTTAAGAATGATTTGGCACCATACACAGGTTTTGCCTTCGCTGCTGCAACCCATTCATGCCATCCTTCTGGAAAAGATGTATCGTGCATAGAAGCATATCCTTGATATGGTGAATTATCAAGCACTGTTTCATCTAAGTCTAAAGCTATAGCAAGTTTTTTCTTACCTTTATGCTTTTTAATATGTTCATCTAACTGATATTTCGCAGTATTGTATCCCTGTAGATAAAGTGCCTTCGCTTCGGCAGAATTTTGATACCATGAGACAGCCATTACATTTTGTTCACCAAGGTTGGGGTCATTTTGATGTTGTGTCGTATGATTATGGTTATCTTTAGTATGAGATTCACATGCATATGTATGAATTGGTGCTGAAATTGTAACTGTCGATGCTAGTGTAGCTATTGCAATGTACTTTGATAATTTATTCATTGATTCACCTCATTAAAATAATTGAAAATTACAAATTTTAGTATATAGTAATTTTATTACAAAATGAATCATAAAATTTTTTACAAAAAATTACATATCAATTAAAATATCAAAACTCATCGTAAAATTGCATATGCGCCTTCTCACTTTTATAATATTCCATTCTATCTTTTAGTGTCCCAGTATGTAATTCAATTTTATGCCCATCCGGATCTGTAAAATATATCGACTTTTTGTCTTTAATGTCTCTTGGTCGCCCTTTTAAAATATTTACTTGATTCTCTTTAAGCCATTGAATCCACTTTTGAAAATCTTCTTCATCTATGGAGAAAGCAACGTGCGTATAGGAATGGTTTATTTCATTCCTTGGTATATTTTTTCTTGATTCAGTGCAATCCAAGTATGACCAATAGTTAAATATGCTGTCGTTCTACCTGATACTAATAAGTCACCTTGTAAAATATCTTTATAAAATTGTATAGAGGTATTTAAATCACTTACTGAAAAACAAATATGATTAACACTTGTTATTTCCATTTATACACTCCTTGTAATAGTGAAGTTAAAATTTAATATCATGCGTAAAAAAACTGTAACCAAACGAATGATTACAGGATGTGTTGATATATGATTAAATAATTAATTTAAATAGTGATCCACGTGTTCAAGTCTATAGTGTGAATCTTTCGCTTTCTCTTCTTCAAATTCCTTTTTAGTTAATGGAGATAAATGTTCAATCTTGTAATGTAGTTTTTTCGCAAACGCTTCAACTTCATCTTGATTGTCAGCTGTTACAAACATCGTTAATACATTATTATCAACAATATCTTTATGGTGTTGATAATTCAACTTATACACTTTCATCTTACTATTCCTCCTATTATACTAATATGCCCTTTTTACTTTGAATAACCTTCAATTTAACTAGAATAATCCACTGATAGCTTATATTTCATGTAAGTTGTGGTTTATTGTAAGAGATGTTTCTAAATATAATAAAGAATAGGTGATTAATCAATATAATTTTACAACTATTTTGAGAATTCACTAATAATATAAAGAAATTACTACAGTTTATTCAATTAACATACCACTTACATTTCGATGCTAACCTAACTTCATTATTTAAAATGTGTTAAATTCACTTTAATTGAATTTTCTAAATTCTTTAAAGTTGGTTTTATCTTAAACATAAACCTTTTTGACCAATTTTACACTATTCAAATCCAATGTTAATAAAAAGTTCATTGATTTATTAATAAAAAATTACAATTTTTGAGGTGAGTTGAAAACTTCAAGGAAACGCTTACAATAAAATTGTAATTCATTCACAAGGAGTTGTTATTGATGAAAAATTTACGTAACAGAAGCTTTTTAACTTTATTAGACTTTTCACGACAAGAGGTAGAATTTTTATTAACACTTTCCGAAGATTTGAAGCGTGCCAAATATATCGGCACTGAAAAGCCTATGCTAAAAAATAAAAATATCGCACTTCTTTTTGAAAAAGATTCTACTAGAACACGTTGCGCATTCGAAGTTGCCGCACATGATCAAGGTGCACACGTCACTTATCTTGGACCAACAGGTTCTCAAATGGGTAAAAAAGAGACTGCTAAAGATACAGCACGTGTGCTTGGTGGTATGTATGATGGTATTGAATACCGAGGTTTCTCTCAACGTACTGTAGAAACATTAGCACAATATTCAGGTGTTCCAGTATGGAATGGATTAACCGATGAAGATCACCCTACACAAGTACTTGCTGATTTTTTAACTGCTAAAGAGGTATTGAAAAAAGAGTATGCTGATATCAACTTCACTTATGTTGGCGATGGACGTAACAATGTTGCTAACGCATTAATGCAAGGTGCTGCCATTATGGGTATGAATTTCCATCTTGTTTGTCCTAAAGAACTCAATCCGACAGAGGAATTATTAAATCGTTGCGAACGTATTGCGGCGGAAAATGGCGGTAACATTTTAATAACAGATGATATTGATAAAGGCGTGAAAGATTCTGATGTTATTTATACAGATGTTTGGGTATCAATGGGCGAACCTGATGAAGTATGGCAAGAACGCCTTAAACTTTTAAAACCATATCAAGTTAACCAAGCACTATTAGAAAAAACAGGCAATCCAAATGTTATTTTTGAACATTGTTTACCTTCTTTCCACAATGCTGAAACTAAAATTGGTCAACAAATTTATGAAAAATATGGCATTAGTGAAATGGAAGTCACTGATGATGTCTTCGAAAGCAAAGCTTCTGTAGTATTCCAAGAAGCTGAGAATAGAATGCATACAATTAAAGCAGTCATGGTAGCAACTTTAGGAGAATTCTAAATTATAGAAGGAAGTGAGTGAAATGGCTAAAATTGTAGTAGCTTTAGGTGGAAACGCTTTAGGAAAATCACCACGAGAACAACTTGAATTAGTAAAAAATACAGCTAAATCCCTAGTAGGATTAATTACTAAAGGTCACGAAATTGTGATCAGTCACGGTAATGGACCACAAGTAGGAAGTATTAACCTTGGTCTGAATTATGCAGCTGAACACGATCAAGGTCCTGCTTTTCCATTTGCTGAATGTGGCGCTATGAGTCAAGCCTACATCGGCTATCAACTTCAAGAAAGTTTACAAAATGAACTTCATTCAATGGGCATAGATAAGCAAGTTGTCACACTAGTTACTCAAGTAGAAGTTGATGAAGGCGACCCAGCTTTTAATAGTCCTAGTAAACCCATCGGTCTGTTCTACACTAAAGAAGAAGCACATCGTATTCAACAGGAAAAAGGTTATCAATTTGTAGAAGATGCTGGTCGAGGTTACCGTCGCGTCGTACCATCACCACAACCAATATCTATTATCGAACTGAAAAGTATTAAAACTCTAATAGAAAATGACACACTTGTCATCGCTGCAGGTGGAGGTGGTATACCAGTCATTCGTGAGCAGCACGATAGCTTTAAAGGTATAGATGCCGTCATTGATAAAGACAAAACAAGTGCATTATTAGGTGCTGATATTCATTGTGATCAACTCATTATTTTAACAGCGATTGATTATGTTTATATCAACTATCATACTGACAAACAGCAAGCACTTAAAACAACAAATATAGATACGCTTAAAACATATATTGAAGAAGAACAATTCGCCAAAGGCAGCATGCTACCTAAAATTGAATCTGCCATCTCCTTTATTGAAAATAATCCTAACGGTAGCGTGCTCATCACATCATTAAGCCAATTAGATGCAGCACTAGAAGGTAAAATTGGCACACTCATTACAAAATAGCATTTTAACGCATAAGTAGAAATTAATTTAAACATATTCATACAGTGCATCCTGTTATTCCACTCCTCTCCATTTCAAGCAGGGTGCACTTCCTTAATCAATCATGTAAAATACTAACCAAATTCAATTGATAGGCTTTTATTTTAGGTTAACTGTCGAAGGAGATGAAACCGTTGGAACAAGCGATCAATGATAATAAAAAGAAAAAACGTTTTAACTTTAGAATGCCAGGTGCATTTATGATTCTCTTTATCCTAACAGTTGTCGCAGTTATAGCAACTTGGATAATCCCCGCGGGTGCATACTCAAAACTTTCATATGAACCTTCATCCCAAGAATTAAAAATTGTTAATCCTCATCATCAGGTAAAAAAAGTTCCTGGAACACAAAAAGAGCTTGATCGATTAGGAGTTAAAATCAAAATAGAACAATTTAAATCTGGTGCAATTAATAAACCCGTTTCAATTCCTAATACTTACGAACGTTTAAAACAACATCCAGCTGGTCTTGATCAAATTACCAGTAGCATGGTTAAAGGAACCATCGAAGCCGTCGATATTATGGTCTTTATACTTGTTCTAGGTGGATTGATTGGCGTTGTTCAAGCGAGTGGGTCCTTTGAATCAGGATTGTTAGCACTTACTCAAAAAACGAAAGGCCACGAATTTATGTTGATTATGTTCGTAGCAATTTTAATGATTCTGGGTGGAACACTATGTGGCATTGAAGAGGAAGCTGTAGCGTTCTATCCTGTACTCGTTCCAATATTTATTGCGCTTGGATATGATTCTATTGTCTCAGTCGGTGCAATTTTCTTAGCAAGCTCTGTGGGTAGTACATTCTCAACAATCAACCCATTCTCAGTCGTCATTGCTTCTAATGCAGCAGGAACAACTTTTACTGATGGTCTTTATTGGAGAATAGGCGCTTGTATCATCGGTGCCATATTTGTTATTAGTTATTTATTCTGGTATTGTAAAAAAATTAAAAAAGATCCTAAATCCTCTTATTCTTATGAAGACAAAGCAGCATTTGAAAAACAGTGGTCTGTGCTCCATGATGACGGTTCTTCTGAGTTTACATTACGTAAAAAGATTATTCTTACGCTTTTCGTCCTACCATTCCCTATTATGGTTTGGGGCGTCATGACACAAGGATGGTGGTTCCCAGTCATGGCATCTGCATTCTTGATCTTTACCATTGTCATCATGTTTATTGCTGGAACAGGACAATATGGTTTAGGCGAAAAAGGCACTGTAGATGCATTCGTTAATGGCGCTTCAAGTTTAGTAGGTGTATCTTTAATCATTGGTTTAGCTCGAGGAATCAACTTAGTATTGAATAAAGGAATGATTTCTGACACAATCTTGCACTTTTCATCATCTATCGTGCAACATATGAGTGGGCCTTTATTTATCATTGTTCTGCTCTTTATCTTTTTCTGTTTAGGATTTATCGTGCCGTCCTCATCAGGATTAGCAGTACTATCTATGCCTATCTTTGCGCCATTAGCTGATACAGTAGGTATACCAAGATTTGTTATTGTTACAACATATCAATTCGGTCAGTATGCAATGTTGTTCTTAGCGCCTACTGGACTTGTAATGGCAACACTTCAAATGTTAAACATGCGCTACTCACACTGGTTACGTTTCGTATGGCCTGTTGTCGCGTTTGTTTTAATATTTGGTGGAGGCTTACTTATTACACAAGTTTTAATATACTCATAATCTTTTAAAAGTGGAAAAATATTTACCTATTCATAGTTATATCTTTTAGAAATGACGAAAAAAAGAACGCCTAGAACATTAATAGTCGTCCTAGGCGTTCTTAGCATATGAGCAGTCGATGCTTAAATAAAAAAGTTCTATATTCAAATTTTACATGCATGGGACGCTTCATTGTTGAAATAATCTAACTCATTCAATACGTACGCTCTCCCACTTCTTTATTAATCTTAACAAAAGCCGTATGGATTTAACTATATTCTAACATTCATTTTAAATATGTGATGATGTAAAACGGTCAATGACATCTTCTATTGCTTTATCCCAAAATGCATAATCGTGATGACCTGGCGCTTTTTTAAATTGATATGAAATACCTTTTTCATCTAAATAGTTCACAAAATCAATATTACCTTGATACAATTCATCTTCAGTTCCACAAGTAATATATAGTTGTGGTAACGTTTGTCCATTGTCTATTGCTTGTTCAACTAAATAGTATGGATCAAAAGATGTCCCCGCGACATGTTGCGTATTACCTACAATCGCTTCTGGAGTAAAATCATACCATTGATATTGACCAATCATAGAAACATCATATGGCGCTGAAAGCATAGCGGCTTTTGAGAAACGATAACTTTGCGTTAATGCAAATTTGATTGCACCATAACCTCCCATAGAGTGACCTGCTATAAAATTATCTTCTCTCTTTTTAGACAATGGAAATATTTGATGAACATAATCATAAACTTCTAGTATATAGTCATAATAACTATGTCCATAAGCCATATTTGAATAGAAACTATGATCAGCATTAGGCATCACCACTGCTAGTTGGTGGGTATTCGCATAGCGTTCTATACTCGTATATCTCATATAAGAGGAAGTATCACTTGATAAACCATGTAGCAATAACATAGTTTTTAATGGTTTCGCATTTTCATTTGTATCAAAGTAACTTTTATCTTCTGGAAGAATGACATTAATCGTTTGATGCATTCCTAAAGTTTTAGATAAATAATTTAATGTAATATGAGCCATAATGTTGGATCACTCCTCCCTGTGTAAAAAATTAAATTACTTACGTAGCTGGATCTAGCTTTTTCTCTAATAAACGTAATAAAACATCTATAAGTATGACAATGATAACGATAGGTATGGCACCTGCTAGAATAAATAGTGTTCCATCAGTTGCATTTGTACCTCTAATCACAATATCACCTAATGTTGGTGCACCAATAAATGAACCTACAGCTACGACACCAATAGCTACAACAAGGGCAATCCGAATACCACCTATAATAACTGAAAGTGACAGAGGTAACTCAATCATAGTTAATACTTGGTTACGCGTCATACCCATCCCTTTTCCAGCATCTTTAATATTTGGGTCAACTTCATTAATTCCTGTATACGTATTTTTAATAATAGGAAGCAAGGCATATAAGAACACAGTAAAAATGACTGTATTCATACCAAGTCCCATACTAAGCATTAATATCGCTAACATAGCAATAACCGGAACAGTTTGAATAATATTCGCAATAGTGATAATAACACCTGATAATTTACCAAATCGTGCAATGATGATACCAAGAGGTATGCCCACTAAACATGCTAGTAAAACACCGTAAACAGACATTAACAAATGATTAACAAACAATTCCCATAGGTAGCCAAAGTTCATTTGATAGTAGTGAACGAGTTGTTGTATTAAATTCCCTTCCATGTTTATTGACCACCTTTCTGTTTATCTTTTTTATTGTCATCGTCTTCAAAATAATGATGTTTTTTCAAGAAGTCCTCTGCAACTGTTGCAGGCTCTTTCCCTTTACCATCAGCTTGATAATTTAATTCTTGCATTTGTTCTGTTGATATCTTACCTTCTAATTTTTTAACAATCGGTTTGAGCTCTGACTTCTCTTTTAACAATTGATCTGATGCAAGTGGACTGGCATCGTATGGTGGGAAGAATCGACGATCATCTTTCAACACTTTTAAATCATATGCTGAAATACGTCCATCTGTAGAATAACCTACGGCAACGTCTAATTTGCCAGAACTCAGTGCATCATAGACAAGACCAATTTGCATAGGTCTTACCGTACCGAAACTATAGCCATATTCTTTTTTAAATGCTGGATAACCGTCACCTTTACGGTCCATCCATGAACTATCCATACCTACTCTTAAATCTTTAGCATGCTTTTCTAAGTCTGAAACAGTTTCTAAATGATATTTCTTAGCTGTCTCTTTTGTTACTATCAATGCATATGTGTTTTCAAAACCATATGAATTGAAGAAGGTTTGATTGTATTTCTTTTTAAACCCTTCTTGAGTCGCTTTCATGGCCTTTTTAGGATCTTTAATCGGATCTTCTTTCAACGCCCCTGTTAAGTCAGTGCCTGTATAACGCGTACCTGACATATTAGCTTGGCCACTTGTGACAGCATTATGTTGAATCGTACTTGAACCTAAATTATTAATTAAGGTAGGTTTAATTTCACCTTTTGTATCATGTTCAATAAGTAATCTCAGCATGTGCGATATAATTTGTGATTCACTTGTTCCTAAACTTGTGATTCTAACATCGTCATCTGAATGACTATTTTTTAAACCGGGTAAGTTACATCCAGATAACACTGTTAGACATAATACTAAAACAATTAGATATTTTTTATAATTCTTCATATTATCCTCCTTCAATGATTATCTGGAAACTTTTAATCCTTTAGGTACAACCCATTTTTCAATCAGTGATAAAACATAATCTACAATAAGTGCAATAGCAGTGACAAGAATAGTTGCAGTAATAATCATACTCGGTTCAAATAGCGCTAATCCGTTAAAGATAAAATCACCTAAACCACCAGCACCAACATAACTTGCCAATGTTGCCCAACTAATAACGTAGACAGAAGACAGCCTAATTCCACTAAGTATTAATGGTAATGCGAGTGGCAACTCCACATCTTTCATCAATTGAAAGTTAGTCATTCCCATACTACGTCCTGCTTCTCTAAGGTTGGAATCTATATTTTGAATGCCTATAATCGTATTATTTAAAATTGGTAATAATACATATAAAAATAACGCTATAATTGCAGGTGTTTTTCCTACACCAAATAATGGAATCATTAAAGCTAATACCGCTAATGTAGGTATCGTTTGTAAAACGCCAGCTATCGTCAATGACACTTTCGAAAGCTTTTCCTTTTTAGATAATAAAATGCCTAAAGGAACCGCTACAATCATTGCAATAACCAATGCCACTATCGATATGTACAAATGTTCGAATGTCTTTGCAAATAACATACCACTATGTTCCGAAATAAACTTTATCATGGTGTCTCAACTCCTGTGGACTCGGGTTCAACAATCCCAGAATGATTATCATTGTTACCCGATTCTAACTCTCCCCAAATACTGTCATAAACAATGTCTACAAGGTTAGCTCGGGTGACAAGGCCTAATAATGTTTTATTATCACTGTCAACAACGGGTACATTACGTACATTACGTTTAAGAATTGTACGAACAGAATCTTGTAACTTACTATCAATACGTACTCTATAAATATCTCGTTGCATCGTATCTATAAGTTCTTTATGATGTCTTAATCCTTCGTTAATATCTTCAATATCTAAATAACCCAATAAATGCTCATCATTGCCGACAACAAATATCGTATCGACTCTTTTCTCTCTCATAATATTCACCGCATCATTAAGAGAACGGTCAACATGTACTGTCACGGGTTTAATCATCGCATCTTTAACTGTACGGATATTAGGTCTATCTTGAATTAAGCGATTCTGACCAATAAAGTCTCTAACGAAATCATTCGCTGGACTACGTAAAATATTATCTGGCGTGTCATATTGAATCACCTGTCCATTTGTCATAATACATATTTTATCTGCAAGTTTGATTGCTTCATCCATATCATGTGTAACAAAAATGAATGTCTTTCCTAATTGTTGTTGTAATTTTTTGACTAAGTCTTGTAATGTATCTCTTGTGATTGGATCGAGTGCACCAAACGGTTCATCCATTAAAATAATATCTTGTTCAGCTGCGAGTGCTCTTACAACACCAATACGTTGTTGTTGACCACCTGATAATTCTGAAGGATATCGATTTAAATATTCTTCTGGTAAATCTACTAAGCGTATAAGTTCTTTCGCTTTCTCATCCTTTTTCTCTTGTGACCATTTTAATAACTTTGGTACGAGAACAATATTCTCTTTCACTGTCATATGTGGCATTAAGCCGATTTGTTGTATGACATAACCGATACTGCGACGAAGCTCAACCGGATTAAGCTCTTTGATATTTTTACCGTCAATGGTAATTTCTCCCTCTGTAGATTCAATCATACGATTAATCATTCTAAGGGCAGTTGTTTTACCGCTACCACTTGTCCCAATAAATGCAATAAAGTCTCCTGATTCAATGTTTATGGTCATATTATCTACAGCTTTTTTACCACCTGCATAGACCTTTGATAAGTTTTTAATACTTAACATATGTCCATTCCTTTCTATAGGTAATTCAATTTGTTAAAAAATAAGGACTCATTGTGATGTTATACAAAGTAAACTAAGTAAGAACAAGGCACAAAAGAGTCCTTAAATCATATTCATCTAAATTCTAAGTTGTATTACTCTTTCCTTTTTGGCTTTTTCTTGATGCCGATACGATGACCTATATATTGAGATGTCGTCTCCACATTTTCTATATTATAATAACGTTCGATGTTATTCAAAATGTCGTTCGGAAATGCTGAAGGTCTTCCTGAAGTCGTATCAATGCCCATCAGCATCACTTCATATGTTGCACATAAATCATCATCTGCATTAAACATTTCCATTAGGACATGTAATCGTTTGCTATCATAATCGTGAAGATGCACTTTAACAATGACATCTTCATTTTCTTTCATTTCATTAAGAAACATGACATGATTTTCTAAGGTGAATACGGTATATTGGTAAGATTGAATGGCATCAATAGTTAAGCCTAAATGACCTAACCAATCATCTGTTGTATCACTGAAAATTCGGTTATACATTGCATCATTTAGGTGCCCGTTATGGTCTACCCAATCACGATGCACTTTTGTGTGAAACACATACTGTTGATTCATCATTGTAACTCCGCTCCGTTAGACTTTTTCATCGCTTTACTATCACTTGGCCAATATTGTTCTGCTAATTCTTTCACTTTAATTAGAAATTCGTTTCTTTTTTGATCAAGTTCAGACATTGTATATCCTTGAGAAGATGCTTCACTACCATTTACTACTTTATGATATAAGTCATCTGTCAGTTCAGGCGCGATGAGTTTTGTCCAAGGTTTTTTGAGAGCTGGACCAAATTGTTTTAACATATGACGCATACCACCTTCACCACCTGCCAAGTGGAATGTCATAAATGGACCATATTGTGCATAACGTAAACCTGCTGCATGGGTAAACGCCTTATCAACTTCCTCTGTTGTTGCAATGCCATCATTAACTATGTGCAATGATTCACGCCATAATGCTTCCATAAGACGATCTGCAATATGTCCTTCTATTTCATGACGCACATGTAAAACATCCATGCCAATACTTTCATAAATCTGTTCGGCTTTAACTGTTGTTTCTTCAGATGTTTGCTTACCTGGTACAATTTCGACTAATGGCAAAATATATACCGGGTGGAATGGATGCGCAACAACTAATCGCTCAGGATGTGATAAGTTAGCTTGTAATTCTGAAGGCATAATTCCTGATGTACTTGAACCAATTGTTGCTTCGGGTTTCGCATAAAAATCAATCTCTTTTAATACAGCATCTTTAATTTCTTCTACTTCTGGTACATTTTCTTGAATATGATCCGCATCTTTGACCGCTTCTTCTAAATGTGGTGTAAATGTTAGGTTTTGAATTGATGCATTTTCAGCAAGGCCCATTTGCTCTGCGTAAGGCCAATTTTGTTTAACTTGTGTCAACATGCGTTCATATGCACCTTCACTTGGATCAGTAGCAATCACTTCATGACCATGCGCAAGCATTCTAGTAATCCATCCACTACCAATTACACCTGTTCCAACAACTGCGAATTTCATTATTTGTCTCCTTTACCATGAGGATTTCTAAGATTAAATTTTTCTCTTGCTTCAGCAGGTGTAAGTGGCTCAATGTCGAGCTCTGCTAAAATTCTTTTTGCCTCTTCTACCAATGCTTCATTCGTTGCTTTTACACCTTTTCTTAAATAAATATTATCTTCTAATCCAACACGAACATTTCCTCCACGTTGCGCAACTTCTCTTACAGTTGGGAGTTGCATCTTACCAATGCCAAATGCTGACCAATGTGCATTTTCTGGTATACGTGATTTAAGATATTCTATTGTTTCAGGATCATTTTCTGCACCCCAAGGAATACCTAAACAAAATTGGAACATAGGGTCTCCATCAATTAATCCTTCTTCTATCATTTGTTTGGCAAAACTCACATGACCTGTATCAAAACATTCAAGCTCAGGCTTGACTCCCGCATCTTTAACCATTTGTGCTTGTTTACGTAACCACGATGCAGGGCTTAAGTATATTGCATCTCCCATATTGACACTGCCACAATCTAATGTACACATTTCTGGTAATAAGTCACCAATAGGTTTAAAACGTTCTTCTGGTGTTTGAATCCAAGTTCCTTCTCCACCTGTCTCTGGATGTTCTAGACTTGGAATGAAGTCTCCACCGCCACCAGATGTCACATTAATGACGATATCTTCATCAGCTTCTCTGATTAATCTAACTGTTTCAGCATACAGTTCTGGATCATGACTTACTCCTCCAGTTTCAGGATCTCTTACATGAATATGTGCGACAGTTGCTCCTGCTCGTGCACATTTAATTGCTGAATCTGCAAGTTCTTGTGGTGTAACTGGTACGTTCTCATTTTTTTGTATTGTATCTCCAGCGCCAGTAATAGCTGCTGTTAAAACAACTTTTTGCATCATTAACACCTCTAAAAGTTTTATTTTTTATGACATTGATTACTATACCAACTAGTCGGTTTAGTTTCAACTGACTTAACACAAAAAAGAACAGCGCGATGTACGAGACATCACCCTGCTCTACGGATATAGCTTATTTAATTTTTTTCTATTTGCATCTTTAAACGTTCAATAACTTTCTCTCTCATTTCTTCATCTATAGCACTAATTCCGAATATTTCCGACAACCATAAACCATCGACAGCTAAACGAATAATGGTAGCATCTACCTCATCTAACCCGTCGTGTGTAATTTGATATTGCCATTCTTGATATGAGGTCTTTAATGGTGATAATAAACTTCTATTAGTCCCTTGCGCCGCTAACATTCCAGAAGTAATAGGCGCATTATCCGTACGATGTGCTCTTGTCGCTTCTATAAATGCGTTGAGCCATTGCCCTTTTTTGTTCTTTTCATTATCGATATGTTGGTTCACGTTATCTCTGTACAAATTATTGGCATAGTTAACCAGCTCTTTGATGAGTTCATCTTTACTTTTAAAATGATAAAATAAACCACCTTTACTTATTCCAGCCCTTTGAGCTACAGCATCCAACGTGAGATAATCAGCACCTTTTTCATTAATAATAGCTGCGGCCGATTCTAATATTAATTGTCTTTTGGAAGTTCTAGGCATTTCGTCACCTTCTTTATCGAATTCTAAATAATATATAATTGTAATTATTTAACACTTTTTCAACACCCATACTTATCGAGTGTATTTATTTTATAAACAACTTTTCTTAAATTCAACTTTATTAACATGAATTGTATTTATTAATAACGATTTACTTATTACTATATGTCACAAACATATAAAAAGTAAACTTATCATATAATATATGTTCCTCTGTCAACGTCGGTTAATTATGAAAAAATATTAAGTAGCTCCATTCCGTTGCTTAATACTTTTTTATTCACTTATAAAAATCCAAGAAAAGAGAGAGCGATTTCGCCCTCTCTTTTTTGTGTAGTAGTACTATTAAATTTTATCTCACTAACAATTAATATACTTATTAATAAAATGATGTATTTAAAAATTATAATAATCTTGAAATATAATTATTAAGAAATTCGCAGTTATATCATTTATTAACTCAGCCTTATTGTACGTGGGACGATTTTTTAGCAGTCATAAAGTATACAATAATACCAATAATGAAACCAATAAGTGCTGGAACAATCCATCCCATACCAATGTTAAAGAATGGGAGATAATTTTCACCAAATCCAATGATTGTTTGTGCAAATTTTGTATTAACAAAGAACTCTGGACTTGCTTTCACACCATCTACAAATGCCGCCACCATTGTAAATAATGTTGTAAATCGATAGACAATTTTAGAATGTTTAAATAATGGACTAAGTAATGCTAATAAAATTAAAGTAATCGCTAAAGGATAAATGAACATCAACACTGGTGTTGAATACATAATAATTTTTGTTAAACCTACATTAGCAAATATACAAGCTAATATACTCACCCCAGTAGCTAACCAAAGATAGTTAGATTTAGGGAATAACTCTGTAAATGTTTCCGAAAAGGCTGTGATCAATCCTATTGCTGTTTTCAGACATGCCACAATGATGATTAGTGACAAAATAATAATTCCGTAATCCCCTAAATAATGTTGTGCAATCTGAGCAAGCGCAATACCACCATTTTCACTTACTTTAAAACGACCTAAACTCATCGTACCCATTAAAGCTAATAAAGTATAAATAACGCCCATAGCTATAATACTAATCGTACCTGATTTTAAAGTTTCTTTAGCGATTGTATTCGGATTAGTAATCCCCAACTTTTTAATTGTAGTAACAATGATAATACCAAATGCTAATGATGCCAAAGCGTCTAATGTATTATATCCATCGATAAACCCTTTGAGTAACACGCTATTGCTATAATCAGCACTTACTGGCGCATGACTAATTCCACCCATAGGACGGATAAATGCAAGCACAACAACAATTCCAAGCAAGATGAGAAAGACCGGATTTAAGAATTTTCCAATATAGTCTAATATTTTAGAAGGTTTACGCGAAAATAACCACGCTACTCCGAAGAATAAAATACTAAAAATAGGCAACAACGCTTGGGCCGTACCAGATGAAATAAATGGTGAAAATGCTATTTCAAATGACGTCGTCGCAAGTCTTGGCAACGCAAAAAACGGACCTATAACAAGATACAAGCCAATTGTGAACAAATAACCATATATTTTACTTATCCTTGAGGAAATTTCAAAGACCCCGTTTGTTTTAGATACACCTATCGCTATAATTCCTAAAAAAGGTAGTCCGATAGCCGTGATAAGAAATCCTAAATTGGCGGTCCATACATTTGCCCCCGCAGTTTGACCTAAGTGAATTGGAAAAATGAGATTTCCAGCACCAAAAAAAAGACCAAACAGCATTGAGCCGATAAATAGATTCTCTTTTAATGTTAATTTATTTTTCATCATTAATTATGTATCTCCTAATATGTATTATTAGCTATTATACATGATTTTAACCGTCTGCGTGGCACGAAGTTATATTTATATATGTGTGTATTATTACATCTTAATCTCATAGTTTTTCATTTTATAACACGATTCAAACTATAAATAATGAAAAATTTTTAATATTTCTATACATTGTTGTTTTTTATAAGAAATGTTAAGTTAATATTTATTTTTTATTAAAAATCCATTTATTTTAGCATATAATTTTTAATTAATAAAAGTTTTTGATAATATTAAGTGTACAAGGATTTTTATTTTTTATTAAAAAGTGAAAATCATTACTAAAAATGAGGAGGACTGTGAAATGACTGTATTGAGTGAGCAAGACAAAATAAGATTATTAGCTGATATCGTCAAGATTCAAACTGAGAATGATCATGAAATTAAAGTATGTGAGTACTTAAAAGACCTGTTAAGTCAATATGATATTGATTCTAAGATTGTTAAAGTTAATGATTCACGCGCTAATTTAGTTGCTGAAATTGGTAGTGGCGCTCCAGTCTTAGCAATCAGTGGACACATGGATGTTGTAGATGCTGGTGACCATGATGATTGGACTTTTCCTCCATTTGAACTCACAGATAAAGATGGCAAGTTATTCGGCAGAGGTACCACTGACATGAAAGGTGGTCTTATGGCGATGGTCATCGCGATGATTGAATTAAAACAATCAAACGCATTAAAGCAAGGTACGATACGTTTATTAGCTACTACAGGAGAAGAGACGGAACAATATGGTGCACAATTACTAGCTGATGAAGGTTACTTAGATGATGTGAGTGGTTTAATTATTGGCGAACCAACTAGTAATATCGCTTACTATGCTCATAAAGGTTCTATGAGCTGTGTAGTCACAGCGAAAGGTAAGGCTGCACATAGTTCCATGCCACACCTAGGTACAAATGCTGTTGATATTTTAGTTGATTTTGTAAATGAAATGAAACAAGAATATAAAAATATTAAAGAACATGATAAAGTACACGAGTTAGACGCTGTTCCAATGATTGAGAAACATCTCCACAGAAAAATTGGTGAAGAAGAATCACATATCTACTCTGGATTTGTAATGTTAAACTCTGTATTCAATGGTGGTAAACAAGTTAATTCTGTTCCTCATAAAGCGACAGCTAAATATAATGTAAGAACTGTTCCAGAATATGACAGTACTTTCGTGAAGGATTTATTTGAAAAAGTCATTCGTCATGTGGGCGAAGATTATTTAACTGTAGATATACCTAGCAGTCACGATCCAGTGGCAAGTGATCGTGATAATCCTCTTATTCAAAATATTACACGTATTGCACCGAATTATGTACATGAAGACATTGTTGTGAGTGCATTGATTGGTACAACTGATGCATCTAGTTTCCTAGGAACAAATGAAAATAACGTGGATTTTGCTGTCTTTGGACCTGGTGAATCTATTATGGCGCATCAAGTTGATGAATTTATTAGAAAAGATATGTATTTAAGTTACATCGATGTTTATAAAGATGTATTTAAAGCATATCTAGAAAAATAAACTATTTAAACTTATGAATCATATTTTTATTAAATAAAGTTAATTGAGATATATTTTATACTCAGTTTATCGACTGATTAAACGTAAAGAAGCCTGTGACAACGATTGATGTCTCAGGCTATTACTATATTTATCTTTCTATAATGTTACGGGTATTTTGCCATTAAAGTTAACATAGCGATAAGCTTCTTTAACCGCTTCATCGTCAGGTGGTTCAACATTTTCGAGTTGATAAGGGATGCCTAAATTTTTCCACTTATGCACACCGAGTTGATGATATGGTAAGATTTCAAACTTTTCAACGTTATCTAAAGAATTAATAAATT
Source organism: Staphylococcus sp. HMSC068G11 (assembly GCF_001815825.1). Lineage (NCBI taxonomy): Bacteria > Bacillati > Bacillota > Bacilli > Caryophanales > Staphylococcaceae > Staphylococcus > Staphylococcus sp. HMSC068G11. The sequence goes on along the minus strand of NZ_KV822052.1, from coordinate 5,058 downwards.
CTCCTAGTTTTATCAAATCTTCTTTATCATCCGAAATACCAGGTACTAAAACATGTCTAATCCAAACAGGTTGTTTCATATCAGATAATTTACGTGCAAACTTTAAAATATGTGTGTTAGGTTTGCCTGTTAATTTGATGTGCTTATCATTATCAATATGTTTAATATCTAATAAGATTAAATCTGTATGCTTTTGCAATTCATCAAAATGACGATTAAATGCTGGTGTATCATTCACACATCCCGCAGAAGTATCAATGCATGTGTGAACACCATTCGCTTTTAATTCTTTGAATAATTGCTCCAAGAAAGGCATTTGTAGTAATGGTTCGCCACCACTGACTGTTACCCCACCACCTGAAGCTTCAAAGTAAGGTTTGTACGGTAAGATTTCATTTACCATTTCATCAACCGTCACTTCTCTTGATGGTTCGTTAATCTTCCAAGTGTCTGGATTATGACAATATAAACATCTTAACAAACAACCTTGAGTAAATAATATATATCTAAGTCCTGGCCCGTCGACAGTGCCCATACTTTCAACGGAGTGTAAGTGTCCTTTAAGCATTTTGCTCCCACCTTAAATTTATTACATAGATTCGTGGAATGTACGTGAAATAACATCTAATTGTTGTTCACGTGTTAATTTAATGAAGTTTACAGCGTATCCAGATACACGAATCGTTAATTGTGGATACTCTTCTGGATGTTCCATTGCATCAATTAATGTTTCTCTATTAAATACGTTAATGTTGAGGTGATGACCATGTTGCATTGCATAACCATCTAACATACTAGTTAAGTTTTTATTTTGATCTGCTTCTTCTTTACCTAGTGATTTCGGTACGATACTAAATGTATTTGAGATACCATCTTTACAGCAATCGTAAGGTATTTTAGCTACTGAACTTAGTGAAGATAATGCACCTTTTTGGTCACGACCATGCATTGGGTTTGCGCCAGGTGCAAATGGTTCGCCAGCTTTACGTCCATCTGGTGTGTTACCAGTTTTCTTACCATAAACAACGTTTGAAGTAATTGTTAATACACTCATTGTGTGTTCAGAATTACGGTATGTTTTATGGCTACGTAATTTAGTCATGAAACGTTCAACTAAATCTACTGCAATTTCATCAACACGACTGTCATTATTACCATATTTAGGAAAGTCGCCTTCGATTTTAAAGTCAGTTACAAGACCTTCTTCGTTACGGATAGGTTTAACTTGTGCATATTTAATCGCTGATAAAGAGTCAGCTGCTACAGACAATCCGGCAATACCAGTTGCCATTGTGCGAATAATTTCTGTATCATGTAAAGCCATTTCAAGACGTTCATAGCTATATTTATCATGCATATAGTGAATGATATTTAATGAGTTGATATATACGCCAGCTAACCAGTCCATCATTTTTTCATATCTTTCGAAGACTTCATCATAATCTAGTACGTCTGATTTAATACCTTCATAACTTGGCCCAACTTGTTTACCAGATTTTTCATCTTTACCACCATTGATAGCGTAAAGTAATGCTTTAGCTAAGTTAGCACGTGCACCGAAGAATTGCATTTGTTTACCAATCTTCATGGCAGATACACAGCAAGCGATACCATAATCATCGCCATAGCTTTCACGCATTAAGTCATCATTTTCATATTGGATTGAGCTCGTTTTAATACTCATTTTAGCACAATAGATTTTGAAGTTTTCAGGTAAGCGAGTAGACCATAACACTGTTAAGTTTGGTTCTGGTGCTGGACCTAAATTATCTAATGAGTGTAAGAAACGGAATGAGTTTTTAGTTACCATTGGACGTCCGTCAATACCTACACCACCGATAGATTCAGTTACCCAAGTTGGATCTCCAGAGAATAATTCATTATATTCAGGCGTACGCGCGAATTTAACGATACGCAATTTCATAATGAAGTGGTCAATGATTTCTTGAACTTCTTGTTCAGTGATGTCACCATTTTGTAAATCACGTTCAGCATAAATATCTAAGAATGTTGAAGTACGTCCTAAACTCATTGCTGCACCATTTTGTTCTTTGATAGCAGCTAAATATGCTAAGTATAACCATTGCACAGCTTCTTTGAAGTTAGTAGCAGGACGGCTAATATCAAATCCATATTTTTGACCTAATTCTTTTAAATCTTGAAGTGAACGATATTGCTCTGATAATTCTTCACGTAAACGAATTACATCTTCAGACATTTCAGTAGACATTGTGTTAAAGTCTTTAAGTTTTTGTTCCATTAAGAAATCTACACCGTATAAAGCAACACGACGATAGTCTCCGATAATACGTCCACGTCCGTAAGCATCTGGCAAACCAGTAATAATACCAGCTTTACGACAGTTTAACATTTCTCTTGAATATGCATCGAATACACCTTGGTTGTGTGTTTTACGATATTCAGTGAAGATTTTTTCTGTTTCTGGATCTAATTCGTAACCATACGCTTCACATGCTGCTTTTGCCATACGAATACCACCGAATGGTTGCATAGAACGTTTGAATGGTTTTTCAGTTTGAACACCAACAACTTTTTCTAAATCTTTGTCTAAGTAACCAGCGTCATGAGAAGTGATTGTCGATGCCACTTTAGTATCCATGTCCCACATGCCACCGCGCTCACGTTCTTCTTTTGATAATTGCATTACTTGATCCCATAAAGTTTCAGTTGCTTTTGTAGGACCTTCTAAAAATTCATCGTCACCTTCATATAATGAATAGTTCAATTGTATGAATTCTCTCACGTCTATATTTTTATTCCAACGACCTGTTTTAAATCCTTGCCAAGCATTAGTATGATTATTTGTTTCTAACATACTCTCCGCCTCCATTTCGTATTGTTAACGTTTTCAACGGCAGTATACCATGAATCATGTGATTAATTTCACATAATTTGTGGCATATTTTCTACTAAAGTTTGTATAAATTACGAACCTGTGACAGAAGTTATAACAGTTTGTGAATAAATTATCCTGTTACATAACAGTTTTCTGAAAAATTCCTTCTATAATGAAACCTCATAGCAAGAAAAATTCACTATCTTATAACGAAAAGTAAAACAAAACCTGAGACAATTGTTGTCTCAGGTTTTGTTTATCTATCATTAAATTAGAAACTGGCTTAGTCTTTTTATCTCTGTTACTAATAAGGCTAAATTGAAAAACATATCATAGATATTACAGATGTGCGTTTGAGTGTCCTAACACATAAATTTTATAGACAGTTCAACTTAGAGCTCATAAGCTATATGGGGATTGTACTCAAAATAAATTCTACTCTACCTCATTTTTCACACTCTTAATTTACCTCTTTATTATTATTGATTTAGCTTCTTTCTTTTTAAAAATCCATAAAACTAGAATTAAAAAGATATGAATGTAAAAATTTCTTCTATTGTAATCAAAAAGCGTGAATATTCTAATGCAATAAAATTTTGATACAATTTCATTTCTTTCGTTTTAACAAAGTAAATAAATCGATTATTTTTACATGTACGGGAGTGTAACCTCAGACAAACTGGAGGCTCCCTTAAAATTTTTCGTTATTTTTATGTAGTTCTGCTATGAAGCTTTAGAAACACTTTGTCCTTGTCTAATTTTACTTAGTATCATTGCAATAGTAACCAATAAAGCGCATAAAATATACATCCATTTAAATCCTACCGTATCTGATATTGGCCCCATTAGCACACCTCCTAGTGAAATCCCTAAATCTGCACATGCTATAAACAATCCTAATAACATATTACGTCCTATCTTTGGTAAGACAAAACTTAAATACGTTGTCAATGTAGGATAAACGAGCGCTTGTGTTATTCCAATAAAGATTGCACTTATATATACAAATATACTCAATATTTGTGGTCCAAAAGCTACAATGATTGAAGCAATCATCAGTAACGTTAAGACAATCATCATAAACCGGTGATGCCATAAACCATCAGATGGTACATACTTACGTAAATAAAATCTAGCTATCACTACTGTAATGGCTTGAATTGTAAGGAAAATACCTGCATTCGCGAAACCTTCCCTAACTGTATATAATGGTATAAAAGTACTCATCGCACCAAACACGATAGATGACAAAATCATAATCATACCACTGCAGAAGAGTGCTTTATTTTTAAAAAATTGAACATATACAGTCATTGCATTAAAAGGTAAGACTTCTTCTTTTGGTGCTACCTCTTTTTGTGTATTTGCAAAAGTAGTTCTATAACCAAATAAGGTTGTTGTTACTGCAATAAAAATCATAACAATAGCAAATATGGTCATATTTTCCACGTGCCAAATCCCAACTGCAATTAATGGTCCTAATAAATTGGGAATTGTTGAAAACAATGAATAGAGAGATACACCTTCTGAACGATATTTTTCAGGTAAAGCATCTATAATACCCAATTGTAAAGACATTGAGAAGAATGCCGTACATACACCTTGCATGATACGTGCAACCAAATAACCTTCAAGTCCTGTAAACCCATATAATACCAGTGCCATAGCATTAATCAATAATATAATACGCAATACTTTAATCGGTCCTACACGTGCAATAATTTGACCAGCCCAAGGGCGAAATAGCATTGCCGTTAGCATGTAAGCTCCCATTACAATTCCAATTACGGTATTCGTCGCCTCCAAGTCATGTCCTCTTAGAGGTATGAAAACATTGAGTATGGCATTCGCACTAAAAAACATCAATGTTAAAATATATAATCTTAAAAATGGCCAAGACATGGCACCTTTCATATTGTCACTCCTTAGATTGATAGTTGTTTATCAATCAGTTCTCTTGTATAACCATTTTGTTGCCTATGCAATTCACTTATAGATGTCCTAGCTTCGATACAGCCATTTTTAAAAATAAGCAAGTCATCACATATATACGTGGCAGCTTGTATATCATGAGTAATAAAAATATAACTCAGCTGATGTGAGTGACGTAACCTTTTCAATAAATCTAATATTTGTGTTTGCATAGACATATCTAATGAACTAATCGGGTTCTGTTGCAAAGTAAAAAAATATAGCTAACC
>NZ_KV822051.1:0-19936 GCF_001815825.1 Staphylococcus sp. HMSC068G11 | reverse complement strand
ATGCCACGAAATTAGCATCATGCTAGCAAGTTAAACGAACACTGACATGATATATTAGTGATTAGCTATATTTTTTACTTTGCAACAGAACCGTTTTTTACATTGTGTAATAAACTTAAAGAACAAGACACACGTAAACTAGAAATACCTTTTGATGAATTAAAACATCTTAGTAATTATTACTCACGATCACAAGCGCGTTTTATAAAAGATTTAGAACATGTATACGATAAAATGTTGCATTTAACTTATACAGAACGTAACGAGCAATCATTTGAAAAATTTGTATTGTTCACTTCTTATAAAGTTGATATAAAAAAACAATACCTGTCTATTAGTGTTAATAATGATTTGAAGCATATACTCAATTCAATTACTGCTGATTTCACTAAATTTGAACTACAGGAAATGACACAACTAAAATCAACTTATGCAAAAAATATGTTTAGATTACTAAAGCAATATAAACATACAGGATATTTCAAAATTCAAATTAATGATTTCAGAGAACGTTTAGATATTCCGAAAAGTTATCGAATGAGTGAAATTGATAAGTATGTATTTAAACCAATAATTAAAGAATTAGGCTTTTTATTTAAAAATCTCAATATTAATAAAATTAAAGCTAAAAAAGGACGAAAGATTGAATGGTTAGAATTTTCTTTTGAACCTGAGAAACGTATTCATTCGAAACGACAATCTAATATGATAAGTACAGGCAAACCAAAACAATATATAAGCCGTGAAATGACGCCACAATGGTTAAAAAATAACACTTATCAACCAACCACATCTAAGACATCTGCGTATACAGAAGAAGAACGTCAAGCGTTTTTACAAAAAATGAAAAAGTAAAGGAGACCCAGTTATTTGATGAAAACTGTAAAGGAAGTTTCTGAACTTTTAGATGTCTCTAAACAAACAATTCATTATCATTTAAAAAGTTTACCTTCAAATTTGAAGGTAAACAAAGTAGGTAACAAATCATTAATAGATGATAATACAATAGATTATCTAAAAACAATTTTAAATAAAAAAACGACAAAAGAATCGACAAAATTTGATGAAAAATCGACAAACAAAACAGAATCATTAAATAACCAATATAGCAGTTATATCGATAAATACATAGAGCATTTAGAATCAGAAATTCGACAAAAGAATCGACAAATTGATGATTTAACAATTGCATTAAAACAAGAACAATCTTTGAATTTAAATAGCCAAAATATATTAAGTAATACCAAAAAAATAGAAACTGATAATATAGATTCAAAAGAAGATATCATTACTACAAAAGCATCAAAAAAAAATGAACAAAAACAATCTATCTTTTCTAAACTATTCAAAAAAAAATAATGTATTCACGCCTTTAGGCGTGAATACATTATTTTCTCTAAAAAGAAATTATCACTTGTTAATTATAATATAGTTAATATTTAGCAAGTGAAGTGTGGTTTATCATATGCAAAAATCCCACTACTGTCCAAAGCAAAGTAGGGTTTTTATTTAATATACAAAATACAAAGCATTTCTATATTGACAAAGGATAAAAATCATACTAACTTATGAATATATGAGCATATATTCATAAGTTAGTATGATTTTCTTCGAGTAACAAAACATTAATTGAAATTTTATATTTTTTAACTCTATAGTTATAAAAACAAAAATTCAAATTATAGAAAATATTTTTCATCATTAAAAAGAGGAGGGATTAAATGGAAAACGATCACAATCATAATCATACACATGGCGCGAACAAAAAGACTTTATTAATTAGTTTTATTATTATTACAAGTTACATGATTGTAGAAGGGTTAGGTGGTTTCTTTACTAACAGTCTTGCGTTAATTTCAGATGCTGGTCATATGTTAAGTGATTCTATTTCTTTAGGTATTGCTTTAATTGCATTTACTTTAGGAGCGAAGCAAGCTAATACAAATAAAACTTTTGGCTACAAAAGGTTTGAAATACTAGCAGCTGTACTTAATGGTATTACTTTGATGTTAATAGCTATCTATATTTTTTATGAAGCTATTGAGAGATTTAAAAACCCCCCTGAGGTAGCTTCTACAGGCATGTTAATTATCGCCTTGGTAGGCTTGTTTATTAATATTATTGTGGCTTGGATAATGCTGCGTGGGAGCGATGTAGAAGAAAACTTAAATATGCGTGGAGCATATTTGCATGTAATAAGCGACATGCTTGGATCTATAGGTGCAGTTATAGCAGCCCTTCTCATTATATTTTTTAGATGGGGGTGGGCGGATCCTTTAGCAAGTGTGATTGTAGCAATTTTAGTACTACGTAGCGGCTTTTATGTAACAAAATCAAGTCTTCATGTATTAATGGAGGGAGCACCAAGCAATATAAATACAAAAGACATTATTAAAACTATTAAAAAATTCAAAGAAGTTAAAAATATTCATGACTTTCATGTTTGGTCAGTAACTAGCGGATTAAACGCGTTATCTTGTCATATTGTTGTAGAAGATACAATGACCATTACTGAAAATGAGTTTTTACTTAAACGTATAGAACATGAACTCAATCATCAAAATATTCAACATGTCACAATACAGACTGAAACTTCTAACAATAATCATAGTGAAAAATTGTTTTGTATCGTGAAAGAAGAAGACAGTCAACATCATCATTAAATAAACAGCCATTATTTTTTAATAATGGCTGTTTATTTAATTATTCCAATATATTTAATATATCTTTTTTGTTATTTTCAAATCCCACGTAATATTTAAACAACTTTTTTTTACCCCAAAAAATTTTTTTATAAAAAACAAATAAGGGAACAATTCGGTTGCCTGATATTTTTTTCATTTCTTCTTCTAAGTCCAAATTTTGACTTACATCTTTATGACTATAACTAATCTCTTGAGAGTTTAAATACCTTTTTGATTCTTGGCAATCAGAGCATGTAGGTCTTGTGTAAAGCTCAAGTTGTATATTTTTATCCAAATATATCTCTCCTAATATAAGTTTTAGCATACATTTTATACAAGTGTACCTCTTAAAACAAACTATAAATATTAATTTTTTATATGAAACTTTTGTATTGACTTATACCTACTAGGGGTATAATATAGATTCCAACAAGAGATACCCCGTTAGGGTATATGAGGAGGGGTGAAATTGAACACTACTACTGTTAAAAACAATGACGCATTGCTCAATAGACTCAAAAGATTAGAAGGACAAATGCGCGGTTTACAATCAATGATAGCAGAAGATAGATATTGTATAGATGTACTAGTACAAATAACAGCAATACAATCAGCCCTAAAACAAGTGGGTTTTATAGTAACTGAAGACCATATATCTAATTGTGTAAGTGAAGGTATTAAAAATGGCAACGGAGAAGAAAGTATCAAAGAATTGATGGTTGTATTAAAACAATTTTCAAAATAGGAGGAAAGAAATAATTGAGTGAAAATATTAAAAAAACCTCATTAGGTATCACAGGCATGACATGTGCAGCTTGCTCGAATAAAGTAGAAAAAAATCTAAATAAATTAGATGAAGTTAACGCTAATGTAAATCCTTCTACAGAGAAAGCTACAATTGAATATAACCCCAATGTTACATCATTAGAAGATATTGCAAATACAATTCAAAAAACAGGTTATGGAGTTTTAACCGAAAAAGTGGATCTCGATGTAATGGGAATGACGTGTGCAGCTTGTTCGAATAAAATCGAAAAAGTTTTAAATCGAATCTCAGGTGTAAATAAGGCTACAGTTAATTTAACCACAGAAAGTGCTACTGTAGAATACAACCCTGATATGACGTCTGTAGATGAATTTCAACAACGTATTAAAAACCTAGGGTATGAGGCACAACCTAAAAAAGAAGCATCAGAAAAAAGTTCCCAAAAAGAAAAACAATTAAAACGACAGTTAATTAAATTAGTTGTTTCAGCTGTTTTAGCAGCTCCATTGTTAATGACAATGTTCGTTCATTTATTTGGTATTCAAATACCACATATATTTATGAACCCGTGGTTCCAATTTGTATTAGCAACGCCTGTTCAATTTGTTATTGGTTGGCAATTTTATGTAGGCGCTTATAAAAACCTTCGTAATGGGTCAGCAAATATGGATGTTCTTGTCGCTTTAGGTACAAGCGCAGCCTTCTTTTATAGTATTTATGAATCGATTAAGTGGTTAATTAATACAAATTATGAGCCACACCTATATTTTGAAACAAGTGCTGTATTAATTACTTTAATTCTTTTCGGAAAGTATTTAGAAGCACGTGCTAAAACACAAACAACAAATGCGTTAAGTAAATTGTTGAATTTACAAGCTAAAGAAGCACGTATATTACGCAACGGTGAAGAGACTATGGTTCCTTTAAGTGAGGTAAAAGAAGGAGACTATTTAGTTATCAAACCAGGAGAAAAAATACCAGTAGATGGCAAAATAATTAAAGGTATGACTTCAATTGACGAGTCAATGTTGACAGGTGAATCTATTCCTGTTGAAAAAATGCAAAATGATAATGTTATAGGATCAACAATGAATAAAAATGGAGCAATTACTGTTGAAGCAACAAAAGTTGGTAAAGATACAGCTCTTGCCTCCATTGTTAAAGTTGTCGAAGAAGCGCAAGGTTCTAAAGCGCCAATACAAAGACTAGCAGATATTATTTCTGGATATTTTGTACCTATCGTTGTAGGTATCGCGATTTTCACATTTATTATATGGATTTCATTAGTTCAGCCGGGACAATTTGAACCAGCCTTAGTTGCTGCAATAGCAGTATTAGTTATCGCTTGTCCTTGTGCGTTAGGCTTAGCTACGCCTACTTCTATAATGGTGGGTACCGGAAAAGCTGCTGAAAATGGCATTCTATTTAAAGGTGGAGAACACATTGAAGGTACACACGCTATTAATACAGTTGTTTTAGATAAAACTGGCACTATAACAAATGGCACACCTGAAGTCACTGATTTTAGTGGAGATGATCAAACATTACAATTGTTAGCTAGTGCAGAAAAAGGTTCTGAACACCCACTAGCTGAAGCTATCGTAAGTTATGCTAAAGAAAAATCATTAGAATTTTTAGAAGTAGACCATTTTGAAGCTATACCAGGGCGCGGTATAAATGCAACAATTGATGGTAAAGAACTTTTTGTCGGAAATCGAAAACTAATGAGTGAAAAAGGAATCCAAACTAATGAAGCTGAAACAAATCTCGCTCAATTTGAAAAAGAAGGAAAAACTGCAATGCTTATAAGCGTAGATAACGAATTGAGAGGGGTTGTCGCTGTAGCTGATACAGTTAAAGATACTGCCCAACAAGCTATTCAAAAACTTCATGAATTAGGTATTGAAGTTGCTATGTTAACTGGTGATAACAAACGTACCGCACAAGCAATAGCAAAACAAGTTGGTATAGACACGATTATTGCAGAGGTTTTACCAGAAGAAAAAGCTTCTAAAGTAGCAGAAATTCAATCTGAAGGTAAAAAAGTAGCTATGGTTGGAGATGGTGTCAATGATGCTCCAGCACTAGTTAAAGCAGATATTGGTATTGCCATTGGTACAGGTACAGAAGTTGCAATCGAAGCTGCTGATATAACTATTTTAGGAGGAGACCTTTTATTAATTCCAAAAGCAATAAAAGCAAGTAAATCTACAATTCGTAATATTCGCCAAAATCTATTTTGGGCGTTTGGTTACAATGTTGCAGGTATCCCTATAGCAGCAATTGGTCTGCTAGCACCTTGGGTTGCGGGAGCAGCAATGGCTTTAAGTTCTGTAAGTGTTGTCACAAACGCTTTACGTCTAAAACGTATGAAATTATAAGAATCTTATATTTCTTGAAAGGAGGTGACAACATTGACTAACGAAGTTATTAATGTAGAAGGTATGAGCTGTGACCATTGCAAGCATTCAATTGAAAAAGCATTAAATGGATTAGATGGTGTAACATCTTCAGAAGTAAGCTTGGCGAATGGGAATGTGGAAGTTGAATTTGATGAAAATCAAGTAGCTTTCAACGACTTTAAAGAAGCTATTGAAGATCAAGGTTACGATGTAATTAAATAATTTAAATAGTTGGGCATATCGTTTAATGATATGCCCTTATTAAAAATTAAGGAGGATAAAAATATGAATCATAATCATGAATATCATTCAAACAAACCCGAAATTAAAGCAAATGTTGTATATAGAGATGGTAATATAGAAATTACGTTAGAAGATGAATTTAATAATGCCCCATTATTAGATACTATGCATGAAAAAGAAATGCATTTCGTTTTAGTATCTAATGACATGGAGAAATATTACCACCTACACCCTCAAAAAAAGCATGAAGGTTTATTTATAATTAACCAACAATTAGAGCCAGGAACTTACCAGGCTTTTGTTGATGTTACACCAAAAAACCATGTGTATTCCGTTCATCCTATTGAACTGCAAATTGGAGATAAAATAACCTCTACAACATCTTTAAATTCTGATAAAAATTGGGTAAAAGTTAACAAAGGAGTTCATGTAACTTTAAATTCTATAAGTGCTAAAGAAGATGAACATGTCCCTTTAACTTTCAATACAGAATTAACTCCCCAACCTTATTTAGGAGCTTTAGGACATGTGATTATATTTGATGAGCAATTAACTGATTATATTCATGTTCACCCAGAATCACCTGATTCTACAACCTTTTATGCTCATTTTCCTAAAAAAGGGATGTATAAAATTTGGGCAGAATTTAAATTTAATGATGAAGTGCATAGATTTACTTATAATATTAAAGTTGCATAAATCTATTAGCAAAAGCTTAAAAATCAGTAAATTGTAAAGAGTTATTTAGATAATACAAAACGCTTTATAAAAAATCGAAAATTTAAGATAGAAAGTTGATGAAGAAAGTATCAAAAAATTGTAGTGGTTGTTTATATTGCAACATTCACTGAATTTTTATAGTTAATAACCTATTATTTAAGGAGTAATTTATTGATTAAGTTTGAATATTTTGAGGAGAAAGATTTTGATTTATTAATAAACTGGATAAACTCTCCTGAACTTTTAGTCAAATGGGCAGGTACAGATTTTAATTATCCCCTAGATGAAGAACAATTAAAGGAATATATTAAAGACACAAATAAAGAAAATTCTAGTAAAATAATTTATAAAGTTATCATTGAAGAAAATAATTCAAAAAAAATTATAGGTCATATTGCTTTAAATAATATAGATTTTAAAAATTGTTCCGCCACGTTAAGTAAAGTTTTAGTAGGTGATCCGCAAATGCGTGGCCAAGGATTAGGCCCTAAAATAATAAAGAAATTATTGAAAAAGGCTTTTGAAGATTTGGGACTACACAGAATTGAATTAGGTGTTTTTGCCTTTAATAAATCAGCTATTAAAAGTTACAAAAAGATTGGATTTATAAAAGAAGGAGAAAAAAGAGACTTTAGAAAATTAAATGGAGAATATTATAATTTATGGCAAATGAGTATGTTAGAAAGCGAATGGTCTTGAATAATTTTAAACAAAAATAGTCCTCTTATTTTAATAAGAGGACTATTTTTGTTTATTTAGAGCGTACTCTAGTCATTTATTTTGTAAACCTTCCATATATAAGAACCAAAATAGTATAAATAAATATTATTAAAAACATAGTCGTGAACATAGACTGAATAAAACAAATAATAATATGATATACAACAGTAGGAGTGGACCCTAATATTTCTACAGACGTATTATTCAGTTTAAATATTAAATAATCGAAGAGAAATGAACTTCCTATTATAGATACGAGTCCAATGATAGGTAAAGTAAGAAATAATAATTTTCCCTTTTCGTAGTTTCTATATAATGCTAGAAATCTATCCTCATCTTTGTACATATGATCCAATAGAATTTTAGCAATTTTATAAGAAACTGGCACAGCTATAATTATTAATATAAAAATTGCAAATGGATTGGAAAAACTTAAAAAATATGTAATATAAATTGAAATCAAGGGAATTGTCGATAAAAAGCATATATCTAATATAAGTTTTTTGTCTTCCCTTCCATTACTTTTCTTTTCAAGAAATTCTATATCTTTTTGATACTCTTCGTTGTTTTGAATGTTTTTTAAATATGATTTAACCTTTTTCATTTAATACTCCCATCTTGTCTTTGTATTCAACTAATTAGCCTTAATGTTAGCAATTTTATAGTATCAAAGAAAATCAATAATTCTAATTATAGAATTGCACTTACTTTTCTTATATTTTTGCATTCATCTACACTTGGTGATATACTGAATTTAACAAATAGTGTACTAGCATGATAAACACCGAGCCCGATAACTACTGCGAATAGTTATCGGGCTCTTTTGGTGTATTAGCTATATGTCGTCGCTAAATTACTTCTCACGATTATTCAGCCAATGAGAAAATAATGTGAGTATAACTCCTACTACGATAGGAGCTATAATAGTTACAAATAGTGTACTGAACATGATGTCACCTCCTTCCATGCTAAATACAGCACAGAAGTGAACGACGACCTTTGTATTATACCATTTCTAATAATTGAGTTACAGATGACTTCCGATAAGTGAACTTATGTCAAAAGTATTATCTATTAAAAAACAAATTACCTTTATTATTAAGTCTACTTAGTCATAATCAAAGTCATATTAGCGTACATAATTAAGTCGAATTATGATTTTTAGAAAGCGCGTATTGGTCACTTGTATGATTTATCATACTGCTTATAAAGTATAAATAAATGAAAAATGTCTTACTCATGTTTGATAAATTCTTGTGATATTTTTTATATTAAACACTTACATTTTTGCTATAAAAATATTTTTGTACTCATCACTTTTTGAATAAAGTATCTCAAACATATCCCTAAATGATTCATTATAATGAACATAAAATAAAAGTAATAAGAAATTATTTAGGCCTTATTATTCAAAAACAAATTATAAAAACATCCAAATCTAAACAGAAATATGGTCAAAAAGAGCTAAAACAAAATACAAAATGAGGTACAAAAGGACGCATTTGTTACATCAATATTTGATCAATCAAACCTAAAAATTAAAATAAGATCACACTTAAGTGGTCTTATTTTTTATACGAAAAAAGTCCAAAAAAACAGACTCTATGGAGTCTCGATATCAAAAAAATCAGACTCTCGAGAGTCTAAAAAATTTTAAAGCCCGTCAAATCAACGTTAAGTAGAGTATTCTGACAATTAAAAGTGGTCTTGTAACAATTGTAAAGAGTCTGCAATAAAATGTGATATCACCCTCTTTAGTCAAATGCCTAAGAATGCTTATAATCACCTTTATATAAAGCTTTTAAGCTATATATGGTGAATAATTGAGCAGAACGAATAAAAGGTAAATCTTTCAGCTATGCTGAATACCACCAAAGGTGGTACTGGATTTCCTTATGCTCATACTTGAGACTCCGAAAACAGACTCTACTTTTTGTAATATTTCCAAAAGTAAAACGTACTTGGAGACAAAAGAGGCTATTCTTTTCTTCATTTTTTTACTTTAAGTTCTTATTTTTATTTTCAAAATGAGTATTGTTAGTAAAATGATTGGAGATAAAAAAAGAGAAAACTAAGTAAATATCTTTACTTAGTTTAGGATAGAAAAGTTCAAATTTAAAATTTTATTCGGTCCGTTTCTTGAACATTAACGACTTATTTTTTACCTATATTGAATCCACATTTTGATTTTTTTGAACGATAAATGCGACCATTTATTTCCGTTCATTAACAAAATAAATAGCAAAAACGATTTTACTAAGTCACTTTTATAACTACAAAGGATTGATAAAAAATATAAACACGGTTAACACTTTTACATTTTTAAAAGTTAAAACAACACTAAATGATTATTTGTTTTTCATTTTATGCGACATGTTTGAGCCATTATTAAACGAAGAATACTCGTTTATAGAAAAAAATAGGACTAAAACGTTTCTGTTTTAGTCCCACCTACTTGCTTAACTACAGTTCATTTTCAGATTTACTTAATTGCCATTGAAGATAAAGTTCGACTGCAGTTAACAGAACATTAATCATTGCCAAAGTAACCTTAATCTTTTTCTTATTACGCATAAGAGTTCCTCCTTTCTTTAATAGCAGCATGCTATGTTGTGAAATTGTGACATTGTATTGATGTTATTTTGTTATCTCCTCCTTTACCTTTCGTTTGGTCTAGGTGGTTGCTTTAGCAACCACTTGATTAATAAAAAAAGAGAACATCTATTTAAAGATGCTCTCTAAATAAATCATTATTAATTAAATAAAGAAGTGATGGGTAAATGATCACGTCGTTTATTAAGCGTATGCATTTCAGCGAATTCAGACTTAAGAGATTTCATTAAGTATCCTTGCATTGATACAACGGTTTCATTTTTTTGAATAAGCATAGCTTTGAAACGTTTAAGAACATGAAGTATTTCTATTTCCATATCTTCTAACAAGTAGTAGCTATCAATCGCATTGTTGAAAGATGTTTTGGCTTTTAATAATACAGTTTTGATAATTTTAATTTCAGCTACTTCAAAGTTACTTAGATAGTTTTGAATACTTTGCGGTAGTTCTTCGAGTAATTGAAATTTTAAAGCCTCATTATTAAAGTTTGAATTGTCGTGATTTGAATGATTTGTATGATTACTAGGAAAAGTTAGTTTATTATCATTCAAATCATCCGTATCATTATTCTCAGTCTTAATATAATCAGTATCATTATAATCAGTATCATTAGGGTCTAAAATTTGGGATTCTGGACTCCCAAATTTTGAGAATCTGGAGTCCCAAAATTCGGGATTCTGGAGTCCCAAAATTTGGGAGTCCTTGTCATTATAGGTTATAGATGAGGATTGAATACTTTTTTCTACATTAATATTAGTTTCTATATCATGCAAATATAATTTATTAGGTTTATTAAATCCTGTACGTATTTGTTCAAGTAACCCTACTGCTTGAAGTTCTTTTTTAATTTTAGTAATTGTATTCTTGCTTTTATCTAATATATTCTGGAGACTTTCATTTGTAAAAATGAAATATATATCCCCATTATCATCGACCCAATTATTTTTAATCGACAAGCTAACTCTATCGTTGAGAATTGCATAAGTAACTTTGGCACTATCACTTAATTTTTTATATTTTTCATTAACAAATAATGCTTTATGTAGCATATAAAAGTTTTGATTTGCTTGATTTTTAATATTTTTACGAGACATAATAAAAAACCTCTTTCCAATTAAATTTGAATAGAGGTAATAAAACATTACAAATCCACATAACTTTTTGACTTGCAAACTGTAGATATTGTTGTATATAATACATATATCAAATTAAATAGCTAACGTATTGTAACGTTTTATTACCCAGTCCCAACTATTACCAGTAGTTGGGACTAAAACGTATTATGGACATTATATCATTAAAAAAGAACATATAAAAGATATTATAATCCCACTAAAAACCTTTTATAAACACTTGATAAGATTATTATCAAATGTTTATAAAAGGTTTTTTAAGAATACTTAAGATCCCTTTATAAAAGTATTTATGATAAAATTTATTTATAAAGGGTTGATAAAGTATTTATAAAGGGTTGAAGATATGAAGAGCGTTAAAGAAATAAGTGAAGAATTGGAAGTTAGTAAACAGACTGTATTTAATAATATAAAAAGATTGAATATAGAAACAGTGAAACAGGATAATACTTCATTCATTAAAAATGATGTTGATGTAGAAAAAATCATTCAAAGAGTAATCAGAAATAAAAAGAAATATGGCTTTGAAAGTGCTAATGTAAGTTCAGAGAAAGTTAAAACAGATAATAAAAAAAACGAATCTAAATATGATGTTCAAATAATTGAACTACTCGAAAAGCAAATAGATACTTTAAATAAACAACTTGAAAAACAAGAAAAACGTCATGAAACGACAATAGAATTTTATAGAAAAGAATTACAAGAAAGGTCGAAATTACTTGAAAACCAACAAGTATTAGCATTAGAAAGTAACAAAAAAATACAAAGGTTGGAGTCTGAGTTAGAAGAAGAAAGGCAACTCAATTATTCTGCTAATAAGAGGCAGGACATTGAAGTTCAAGAAACAATGGAAAATATGGATTCTATAAATAATGACTCAGATAGTCAAAAAGAAAAAATGGTTTCCCATTTTAGGGATGAAAGTAAAGATAAACATGAGGATAAGCAACAAGATAGTGAACTGCAACAAGGTAATAAAATAGATGGTGAGCAGAAAGAGGATATCAGAAACGAAAATCATTCTAAAAAAAGTTTTTGGAGTAAACTGTTTGGTAATTAAAAATGACTATAAAAGGTGTATCAAGAGTTTATAAACCCTTGATACACCTTTTATAGTGATGGAACTTCTGATAATCATCAGTTATGTTAAACTCTAACAAAAACTAAATTATCAGAAGAATTATCTAGGGTATTAAACATAGGTAAATCAATTTTCTATCGCCAATAGTATAAACATCATCCATATTAATCTGAAGATAGCTACATAATTCTTTAACAGCATAGCCTTTATTTGTATAAGGCGCCATAAACTCTATTAAATATGGTTTGTTTTGAGGTTTCTATGTTTAATCATTTAATTTTTCATTATATAAATCGAATAATTATAAAAAGTCATCATACTTTTTATTTTTTAAAAATATTTGAAAATTTAATAGTAATCCAATTATAAGATCAAATATCATTATCATTATAATCAAGGCAACTATAATCACTGTGACACTCGTTACATAACAAGCTAGTAATCTCCAGATAAAATTGACATTTTCACCAATTCCATAACTTAACATATTACAAAGTAGTAAAAGAATAATAATACCTATACTGTAAATTAAAATTGTCAGTGTATATTTTTTAATAACTCTATTAGGAAACAATAGTTCATCTATTAGGTTCTTTTTCACCAGTATCTCTCGTTCAATTCTATCTTTGTCACAGATTTTGATTTTACTATTTTTTATTTTTTCCTCTAATAAAATAACCTCGAACGATCTGCTAATTTTTAATAAATATGCAGGAAAAGCTAATGTTAAGCATAATGTAATTAATTCATTTACATTGTTCATGTAACTTATAAAATAGATGAAAGTTGCTACTAGTGCTCCTAAAAATATAGTTATATTAAGTTCTACATCAAATATTTTAAAAATATCTGCTCTATTCATCAGTTAATCATCCTTTCAAGGTTTATTAATACTAATAAATTATTAGATATAGGTATATCATATTATTAATTTAAGAAATTGTCTTTTATAATTTTACTTAATAATAAAAAAGTAGAACCATTTAAAATTAATGGTTCTACTTTTTAACTATTACTAATTTTAAAAATAAACTAATCTACAATATCTAAAAATATATGTTTAGTACTATTTTTGTTTAGTTATATCAAGTGATTTGGGAATTAACAAATAGACAACTATTGAAATGATAATCATGATAATCCCACCTACTAAAGCAGTTGCTACAAAAGCATCATTAAATGATGTTACAGCCTCGTTTGCAAGCTGTTTTATCCCCGTAGCTTTAGCTACTTCGACAGCGCCCACTACAGATTCTTCAGCTACATGAGCTAAATCTCCAACTATACCTTTTGATGAAAAAGATGAAATATCTAAAAATACACGATAAAGCATAGAAGATAGGCTACCAAGTACTGCTACACCAAAAACATTTCCAAGGTCATACATAGACTCTTCAACAGCAGCTGCATTACCTGCTTTTGATGTAGGTGTTTCTAACATTATTAGAGCAGATGCAACTGCTAGTGAAGCCGTACCAGCTCCAACTAAAATTAATGCTAAAGCCATTGTAGAATATGATAATGGATGACCAAAGAAATACATAATAAACATGCCAATGGCTGCAATTCCAATTCCGGAAGGTAACACTATTTTCGGTCCAAATCGCGCCGCTAATCCGGGTGCAATTGGTGCAAACACCATATCTCCTATTGCCATAGGTAATAGGTATAAGCCAGCTTTAAAAGGAGAAAGTTCTTCCACAACCTGTAACCATTGTGAAGCTAATAACAAAACAGATGTCATTGCAAACATTGTCATAAATGCAGCAATTGTACCAGCTGAAAATGATCTCTTTTTAAAAAGTCTTACGTCTAACATTGGATCAGAACTTGATAAATTACGTTTAACAAATATCACTATCATGGTAATTGCTAATACTATTACAACCCATGGAATAATATCTGCTAGTCCTTCTTTTGAAAATTCTTTGATACTCCATACCAGTCCAATCATGCCTGCAATTGATAAAATTGTAGAAGGAATATCCCACGAGTGAGACTTTTCTTTTGATAACTTAGACTCTGGTAATAAAAATAAACCTGCTACAACTGCTATTATCACAAACGGTACATTAATTAAAAATGCCGAGTGCCATGAAAATTGCTCAAGTAAAGCTCCTCCGATAATTGGTCCAAAAACAGCACCTATCGATGAAACGATTGACCATACAGCTAATGCAGTGGCCCTTTCTTTAGGGTTTTCAAAAATTACTCTTATCATTGAAAGAGTAGTTGGCATTATTAAAGCACCTGCAATACCAAGTAAAAATCGAATAGCTATTACGAACTCTGCACTTTCTGCGAAAAATATAGCTAATGAAACGAGGCCAAATAAAGCAAATCCAGTTAATAATGCTTTTTTTCTTCCCCATTTATCAGCAAAGGCACTCAATGGAATTATAAAGCCAGCTAAAACAAGAGAGTATATATCAACTATCCATAACTGTTGGGTACCAGAAGGCTCTAACTCTCTTACTAATTCCGGTAAAGCCATAATTAATATTGTCATATCCATTGTAACAACAAACAAACTAACAGCTAATACTACTAGTGCAGTCCATCTTTTTTTTGATGTCATCATATCAGTAGTTTTTGTAAAAAATGAAATCATTTAAGTTCCCTCCAATCCTTATAGACCGTTCGACCGGTCTATAAGGATTATAATCTATTTTTTTACATATTACAACAAAAAATCTTGCGAAATTTAAATGGCTGTATTGTGTTATACAATTATTCTTTGAATTTTTTGTGCTATCATTGATAGTACTTAATACTCATTAAAGGCGTGATGAACTTGAAAGATAAAATACTAGGTGTCGCAAAGGAATTATTTATAAAAAATGGATATAATGCCACTACTACTGGAGAAATTGTTAAATTATCAGAAAGTAGTAAAGGGAATCTTTATTATCACTTTAAAACAAAAGAAAATCTATTTTTAGAAATTTTAAATATAGAAGAATCTAAATGGCAAGAACAGTGGAAAAAGGAACAAATCAAATGTAAAACTAATAGAGAAAAATTTTATTTATATAATGAACTATCTTTAACAACCGAATACTATTATCCACTTCAAAACGCAATAATTGAATTTTGCACTGAATATTATAAAACTAATAGCATTAATGAAAAAATGAATAAATTAGAAAACAAATATATAGATGCTTATCATGTAATTTTTAAGGAGGGTAATTTAAATGGCGAATGGTGTATTAATGATGTTAATGCTGTTAGTAAAATAGCAGCAAACGCTGTTAATGGAATTGTTACCTTTACACATGAACAAAATATTAATGAAAGAATTAAACTTATGAACAAGTTCTCTCAAATTTTTTTAAATGGACTTAGTAAATAATTATATATATATTCTTGAAATACCAATAAATATTATTTCTAAATTACGTTCATTATTGATAAAAAATTTAAATAGTATTACTACACAAAAAGAGAGTGCGAATTCGCACTCTCTTTTTTCTTGTATAATTATTAAAAGATCATTTCAATAATATAATATGAGTTTTGAGACTCTGTGAGAGCCTCTTATTTGCATTGACGACCCATTTATCAAGATGATCCCTTATCATGCTTAATTCTATAAACTGTCTGTCTTGTGATATTAACTTCTTTCGCAATCTTACTAATTGCTTTCCCTTCTTCTAACATTTCCACCACGCGATGATAAATAATACGTTTCTGTGGGTCTTTGGCATTTGGTGAATAAAGTAAGGGGCGCCCTTTATATACGCCTTTTTCCTTCGCAACTTGAATTCCTTGCGCTTGTCGACGTTTACTTTCATTTCTCTCTTGTTCTGAAACCATTGCTAAAATTTGAACGATTAAATCTTTCATAAACTTATCCAGTAATGGATTGCCAATCACTTCATTCATCATAGGTAAGCTGGTAATCATTAACTGAACGTCTTTCTCTTTTAAATAACTCACAGTTTCAATAATTTCATCATAATCACGTCCCAAACGATCAATAGATTCCACAACGAATCGATCTCCCATTCTGACAAAATTGAGTGCTTCTTGAAATACAGGTCTATTTTCCACTGACTTTCCCGACTGTTTCTCTGTAAAGATTTTCTCCACACCAAACGTCTTTAAATTATCCAATTGTCTTTCTAAATTTTGATCTATCGATGATACTCTCGCATAACCTATAATCATTCATCTTCACTCCATAATTAATATACACCCTAATCATACGTTCTAATTGCGATAATTTCAACAACTTATTTTGTATGATTAGGGTGTACTCAAAGTGTACATATCTATAATTAAAACTTACTAAAAATAAATATAGATTTTTTCTTTGTAACAGAACCGTTCATTTGAAGGTCATCTCTATCATAAATATTTAAATTAACTAAAAATTTTAATCATCTGTTTAATACTTATGAAATGTATTTACGGTAGGTATTAAAATTGATGAAATTTATATAAGTGCTTTCAATGAAAATGACCGTTTATTTATCCTCCTGATTTAAGGAGTTAGAAATTTCGAAAACGATTCTTTCCATTTGTTGCATTTGTTCCATGTCCAGATATTTAATACATTATAGAAAACCAAAGACCATCACTAATTAAACGCAGTTTTAAAATTTCATCAGGATTGCCTTCGTCTTTAAAATGGGCCTCTTTTAATATAAGTTCTACTCTTTCATACCTAACTCTTTCAATGCCATCGTTTCATACGCCGATTCTCCTGATTCCATAGCAAACTCAGCGATAAACATTGGGAATACTGCATTGAGTTCTATTATATGCTCTTTCATTCGTGGCCATATTTCACCTCCAGCTTTACCGTATGCTGTTATAAGTTGCTCTAATCCTTCGTCGTCGAATACACGATGGTGTCCTATAAAGTCCATTGATGGGTCGGAGTGGGTTGCTTCAGTCCAGTCTATGAGACCTGTGACGTTTGCTTGGTTATCTACCATTATATGTCCTGGATGTAAGTCCCCATGTATCATGGTCGCATGTCGAGGCCATAGTTCGTCGTTTTCTAACCATTGTTTCCATCTGTTCCATAATTCATCTGATACGCCATAAGTTTCTTTAACTTTATTCATTCTTCTTTGAAAGTCATTTTTTATTTCTTGTATGGTTTTGATATTTATATGCTGAACGTTAATGTTTTCTTCTGGTATGTTGTGTAAATCTACGAGTGTTTCAGCTAATGTGTTAATAAAGTTTTCTGGTAATGGTTTGTGTTCAATTTCCCATACATAATTTTGTATTTCTGGATCTATTGTGGCTGCGGGTTTACCTGTAAGTTTTGGGTAAGCAATAAGGTCTTTTGCATGTACTTTCCACTTCGGTATTTCAAATGAAACATTCTTCTGTAAGAAGTCTACCGTTTGTTTTTCGGGTTTTGTTCGTTTATAAACGTCAGGTCTTCTTGGTAGTCTCAAAACCCATTCTACTCCATGTTTATCTTTTCCAAATGCAACTTGAAAATCAAGTCCCGATTCATTCAATGAGATTGTTTGAGGTTGGATGTGTAATTGATATTTTTCTGCACATTTAATAATTTCATTATGTCGAGTCATTTTATTGGATCCTTATTTCTATTATATTTTTCTTGTGAACGTATTTTTTATATTGATATAAATGAACCTAATATTCAATATAAATTAGTGTATAGTTTTTAAGTTATATCATGAATAGATTGTCCTGTTAATTCCCATTTTTTATCTGATACATGTTTAACAAACCTTGTATCATGTGATGTAAACAAAATGATTCCAGGATATTTATTCATAAACATTTCTAATGCTTCTAATGTTTTAATATCTAAAAAATTAGTTGGTTCATCCAAAATTAACATATTCGCTTTCGTTGAAAATAATACTGCTAACGATAATTTCGTTCTTTCCCCACCACTCAAAACATTACAAGAACGATCAAGTGCTTCATTTAAACCCAAGTTATTTAAAATAGCTCTACTGAATGATTCTGATGAATCCGTTTCATCCATTAAATATTGCAATAATGAAACGTCACGCATGTCTTCATAAGCAAGTTGACGATAGTATGCCATTTGCACTTTAGGAGAACAATCAATTCCCTCTATTTGGTGGTAAATAGCTTCAAGTAAAGTTGTCTTACCTACACCATTTGCACCTACGAGCGCTATATTTTTGCCATATGGTATTTGGAATCGTACTTGTGTTAGCAGTTTTTGACTTCCTTTAACCAATGTTAGATTTTGTGCAATGATTGGATAATTATTATGGATATCATAAATTTTATTTTGTGGGAAATTGAATTCATGATAACTTTGTGGTTTTTCAACTTCTTCCAAATGTTCCATTCTTTTTTCAATATGCTTAGCTTGTTTTTGAGCAGCCTTCTCAACCGTGCCTTTTTGTTTTGATGCACTTAAACGATCTGGTGCTATACTTTTGTTTTTTTGTTTTGATGATGCTTGTGCCATTTGTTGCGCTTGATTTCGTTTAGCTTTACTGGCTTGGGACAATCTTTGTTTTTCACTTATATACTGTTCATATTGACGTTGTTGTTCTAACTGTTCTTGTTCATATTGATTTTGATACTGTGTGTAATTACCTTTAAACACTCTTATTGTGCCATCTTCTTGTATATCCCAAATTGTGTCAGCAATTTGGTCTATAAGTGCTCTATCATGACTTACTATAATTAAAGTACCATAGTAATATTTTAAAATATTTTTCAGATAATCTTTACCAATTTTATCCAAGTGATTTGTAGGTTCATCTAAAAGTAATATCGGACTATAATTTGATATGACATTAGCTAATTTATATTTTGCTTTTTCACCACCACTCATACTGTCGGTTGTATGCATAGGTATATGGAGTTCACTCATTAAACTACCGTCTAACGTGTTAAAATCATTTTCTTCATCCATGTTTAGCTGTTCAAAATATTGAATTTCGCCAACCGTTTCAACTGTTCCAGATTCTGGTTTTGTTTTTTGAGCAATCATATTTAGTAATGTGGTTTTGCCAGTACCATTACCCCCAATAAGTGCTATTTTTTCAAATTGGTAAGCGTAAAGATGACCGATGTTAAGTGATCGTAAATCTGTCAATTTATGATTGATTTGGTTAAATTTAATTGTATATTGTTCCATATTTATACACTCCTTGTATATTTAAAGGACGTGTACGCAAAAAAATGAGACAGGCTACTCCCGTCTCATTCACATTACACTTTCAAACACTTAAAAATTTATTATGATGTTTTAGTATTTGAAAGCGTTTATTATTCCTATCGAAGGATAAAAAATGACATAAGTCATCCTATGAGTGTGTATTGCGGACAAGCCTTTTTGAATTAATTTAGTTTTGTATTCAAAAAGGTTTATTTGAGTCTCATAGAAGCTGTCATTTTAATCCTCCTTCATCGATAAAATAGTAATGTTAATATAACATTTTGTTGGTTTTTTTACAATATATCTCTAAGTAGAAAGATTATATAACAAAAGTATAAAAATACAATTTTAGATTGATTATACATCTCCTTAATTTAGAGTGTACTCATAAAATACGGTTCTGTTGCAAAGTTGAATTTATAATATAATT
>NZ_KV822050.1:0-6642 GCF_001815825.1 Staphylococcus sp. HMSC068G11 | reverse complement strand
ATAAAAAAGGTCATTTTGCCACATAAAAAAGGTCGAATTAAAATAATGACCTTTTTTATGTGGCAAATACTTTTAATAAAACTATTATAGTGATAATATGTATATGATATACAAGGACTTATAAAAAAAATGACCTTTTTTGGAGTGATATATATGTCGAACGAAACTGTTATTTATCATAATGAAATGAATTTGGTTCCTTTGAGAAAATTTACTTCTGTTGAAATAGACTTATTTTTTGCTATGTGTAATAAGCTAAAAGAACAAGATACTAATAAATTATATTTAAGTTTTGAAGAACTTAAATATTTAAGTAATTATAACTATGAAACTAGAAATCTTAATCGTTTTATTGGAGATTTACAAAATATTTATAAAAAGATGCTCGAGATAACTTATCGAAGAGAAGATGAGGATGTAATAGAGTTTTTTGTACTTTTCAATCACTTTAAAATTCATAAAACGGAGAAGTATCTTGAAATTTCCACTAATCCTGACTTAAAGTTTGTTTTAAATGATATTACTCGTAATTTTACAAAATTCGAATTAAAAGAACTGACTAATTTAAAATCTTCGTACTCTAAAACCATGTTTCGCTTACTTAAACAATATAAACATACTGGATATTTAAAATTATCAATGGAAGATTTTAGAACTCGATTAGACGTATCAAAGTCTTATCAAATGTGTGACATTACTAAACGTGTATTAAAGCCAATATCTAAAGAGCTTACACCTATTTTTAATAATCTTAATATTAATAAAGTTAAAGCTAAAAAAGGTCGAAAAATTGAATACTTAGAATTTATCTTTGACGCTGAGAAACGTATTCACAACAAACGACAGCCACAAATAACTAATATAGGTAAGTCGCGCCAATATACTAATCGTGAAAAGACACCTAAATGGTTAGACGACAAGATATATAAACAATCTCAAGAGTCACATGACGAAGATGCAAAATTAAAACAAGATCGAGAGGCATTTCAACGTCAATTAGAAGAAAAATGGGAGGAATAATAACTTAAATGAGCTACATCTATATTTTGCTTTTATTTCCTTTAATAATGGGATTTGTCTTATCACTAAAAAAGAAAAGACATCATAAATAATGAACTACTTTTGGTAGGATATTAAAAATATAAGTGATAACCTAAAATAGGATAAAATTTATAAAATCTAAAAAGGAAATTATGTAATGAAAAAAGAATTTAAGGAATGGTTAATAGCCATAATAGTAGCTATATTACTATTATTTTTAGTAAATAATTTTTTATTTAAACCTTATACTGTATCAGGATTATCAATGTATCCAACGTTTAACAATAAAGATAAAGTAGTAGTCAGCAAAATATCCAAATCATTAAATCACTTAAAGTCTGGAGATGTTATTGTATTTCATCAAAATAGCAATAATGACTTTATAAAACGATTGATTGGTAAACCAGGAGATCAAATTGAATATAAAAATGACAAGTTATATATCAATAAAAATTATATCAAAGAACCTTACCTTGACTATAATAAAAAAATGAATAACTCCAGTGAAAATTTAACAGAAGATTTTAATGTATCAAATATAAAGGGATCTAAAAATAAAATGATAATACCTAAAGATAAGTATTTAGTTCTCGGAGACAATAGGACAAACAGTATTGATAGTAGATATTCTGAGGTGGGGTTAATATCTAAAAAACAAATCGTAGGAAAAGTTATTTTAAGATTTTGGCCTTTTAATGATATGAAGTATAATTTTAATCGATGAATGATAAAAAAGCTAAGTTATAAAGCTAGCTTGAGATATTGTTGACGATTACATAATTAGTTCATTCGAATATCTATTTAATTTTACAAATTTCTTCATGCAAGATATACTAAAAATAACAAACAGACAGACACATCATTGGATGTGAAAACCCCAGCATGCCGACCAAAACATATGCTGGGGTTTCTTTTTTATCGTTGTTCTTGATTTATTAAATAAAGAACACGTCCAACAATAATTGGACATACGATATATTTCACAACAAACAGAACGACAATCATTAGATGTGGCACCTCCTTTCTGCACGGGAAGTGCTTTTTTAGTATAACAGAATCTGATTTTAATAAGATTTTTTCTTTTGAATAAAGATACAAAGTGATCGTAAATGAAAAAGAATGAAAACGCGTCGTTAAAGGGATGTATAAAAGTTGTATAAAGAGGAATGATGACAAAAAGGGACAAACGCCGTCATTTCAGCGTTTGTCCCTTTGTGTTGAGTTGACATAATTACTCATTATAGGTAGTACTTTTGTATATGATATTCATTTACTGAATTATATCAATAATTTTATTCATCTTATCTTTATCACGTGATACTACGCCTACAACTCTTTTATAATTTTGTAATTTTTTTTGATATAAGTTCATACTTTCAAGTCTTGTAGTCAAAGATTGGGGAGTCAAAGTAATACCTTTATTTGCTTTGACATTAGCTAATATAGTTTCATAATAATCAACATAATCAATATGTAACTTATCTTTCAAGGAATAATTTTTAAGAAGATCATATGTATCACATGGCGGTGTTTGTATATAAATATTCTCATTTTTTAAAGATTTTATACTTACTTGCTTAGTGTTTTTAAACTTATTTTCATCACCATAAGCCACAATAAAGTCCTCAGTGTAAATTTCTTGTGTATAGAGCGAGTTATTTTTTAAATGTGTAATATCACCAATAACAACATCTATATTATCTTTATAAATTTCTTCAAGTAAAATTGAAGTACTATTTTCAATAACTAAAACGACACTTTCATTAATATAATTCTTTTCATGTAGCTTATATAAAGAAAAGCTAGGTATGACTCCTAATTTAATTCTTTTATCTTTAGACTCACTTATTTTACTTTTTAATTCTTCAAATTGCTCATTTATTTTTAAAAACGAATGATAAACAGAATTTCCTTTTTGAGTTAAAAAAATACCCTTAAAGTTCTATAAAATAACTGACAATCAAAATAATCTTCAACACTTCTAATTCTTTTACTTAAAGCTGGTGTACTTATATTTAATTCTCTAGAAGCTTTATTTAAGCTATTGTACTCGACAACTTTAATGAAGTCCTTCATATAATTAAAATTCATAAAATCCCCCATGGTATTAACTATTTGTTTATACCTATATTAAGACATTACTTATTCATATATTTCAAGTAAAGGTTTATCCTTCTATTGTTCCTAAAAATAGGCAACTAATCTCTTAATGAATCAAAATTGACTGATAGGATGAGATAATAATGAAAAAAATATGGATTTTAACTATAGGTATGTTTGCCTTAGGTATGGATGCTTATATAGTAGCAGGATTAATACCTTCAATAAGTAAAAGTTTTAATAAAAGTAGCTCTGCTATTGGGCAAGGAGTAACAGTTTTTACATTGTTTTTCTCTATCTCTGCCCCCATTTTTTCAACAATATTAGCTAAATCCCCAGTTAAAAAAATACTAATAATAGCACTCAGTGTATTTACTTTATCCAATATTATAACCGCAATATCTATGAACTACATGCTATATATCGTATCAAGAGCAATCGCTGGTTTAGGAGCTGGCGTATTCTCACCAATTGCAATAAGTGCAAGCAATCATTTAGTCTCCGAAAAAAATAAAGGAAAAGCAATCGCTTTTACAGTAGGCGGAATGAGTGTAGGAACTGTTATAGGAGTTCCTCTCGGTCTAGAAATTGCCAACATTTCTAATTGGCGATTTGCAATGTTGATTATTATTGTCATTAGTTTTATTGCATTAATAAGCATATCTATATTGATGCCTAAATTTAAAATAGAAACTCCTCCAAATCTAAAAGATCGTTTTCAATTATTTTTAAATAAGCATGTACTAAGAGTTATTTCGGTTACATTATGCGCTGCTATTGCTAGTTTAGGTTTGTATACTTATTTAGCCGATATTATTAAAACAAATACAGATACAAAAAATTTAACTTATTACCTTACAGCGTGGGGAATAGGCGGATTAATAGGAAGTTTTGGTATAGGATTTATTATAGATAGATTTAAAAATACAAGATTTGTTATGCTGATTATTTTAATTTTATTAGCCTTAAGTTTTAGTTTAATTCCTATTTCTATTAACTTACCTATATTAGGTTTAATTCCTTTTATTTTATGGGGAGCTATGGGATGGGCTACACAAGCTCCTCAACAACATATATTATTGAAAAAACATCCTGAATATGGAGGTTCTGCTGTCGCTTTAAATAGTTCTATTAATTATTTAGGCAGTGCTATGGGATCAGCAATCGGAGGAATTATTTTATTTAATGCTAATAGTACAAATGTATTAATATATAGTGCTTTAGGAATTACTATTATTGGTATTTTATTACAATTACTAAATTTATCTATAGAAAAAAGCAGAATTAGAACCTATTAGAAATCGAAGAAATCAATATCAAAATAATTTGGATTATATATATGAAATATTAAAAGATGGAAGTAATCAAGCTCGATTAATAGCATCTCAAACTCTTCACGAAGTCAGAGATGCTATGGGAATTAATTATTTTTAAATTTTAAAGGTACTCATACTTTGAGTATCTTTTTTTGTTGATATATTACAATTATAGGTAGCAAGATTATACATACTATTAATTTTTTAATAGTCAATTCACTTACTTATTCACTGAACTTAAATTAGTCAAATGAGGAGGTATGATAGATGAATTCTTCTAAATATTTCGATCATTTAGTTGTTTTTACAGCAGGAATAGGTATGTTCTTATCAACTCTAGATAGTGGTATTATCAATGTGGCGTTACCCACTTTATCTAAATCTTTTAATGTTGATGCTTCTTTTATTTCTTGGAGTATTACGTTATATACTTTGTTACTTACAGGTACCATTATTATATTTGGAAGACTGAGTGATAAGTACAATCGTTTAAGTATCTATAGTATTGGACTAACAGTGTTTTTGATATCTTCTATTTTATGTGGATTTTCAAGTAACGTGGTAGAATTAATTACTTTTCGTGGTTTACAAGGCATAGGTGCAGCTATGTTACAAGGCACTGCTACAGCTATTATTACTACAACCATTCCTGAGCATAGACAGGGACCAGCATTAGGAACTTTGAGCATTCTATTAGGAATAGGTCCCGTGTTAGGTCCTAGTATCGGGGGGCTTTTAATATCTATAGGAAATTGGAGATGGATATTTTGGATTAATATTCCATTCATATTTATAGGCTTAATAGGTTGTTTACTTTTAAAGAAATATATTAAAGAACCAAAAAGTGTATCTATTCATTTAGATATACGCGGAAACTCACTTCTATTTGTATCTATATTTTGCTTATTAGTGAGTTTAACATCTTGGTCTCACCATTCATTCTTTAATATATCAGTATATAGCAATTTCTTAATATTTATTGTAACTTTTTGCTTATTTATTGTATGGGAACTAAAAGCTAATCATCCTATCATCAATTTACGCTTATTCAAAAACATATCCTTTTCATCTTCTATATTTGCAATATTTGTTTTTGGAGGTACAACATCTTTAGGCTTTATAATTCCTCCATATATTTTAGAAAAATTCAACCATCTTTCATCTTGGCAAATAGGACTGGTCAATTTGACATCTCCTTTAGGATTAGTACTTATATCAAAAATCACAGGGAAATTAATATCTCGTGTTGGTAATACTATTTTAATGACTGTAGGACTAGTTATTATGGTTGCTGCATATACTAGCTTAGGATTATTACAGTGCATATTAAATCCAGTAACAATAAGTCTACTGTTATTGATATATGGTATAGGTGGAGGATTTTTCTTACCATCTAATACTTCAGCAATCATGGGAACTGTATCCAAAGATATGCAAGGTACTGTTGGAGCAACTCAACGGATGGTTCAAAATATAGGTATTGCAGTTTATACAGCAATTACTTCACTATTTATAAGTAATCAATCACAGACAAATCAACTGATAACTGGTGCCAGCCACGCATGGTTATTCGCATCAGCAACACTTTTCTTATCACTATTACCTTTTTTATTAAAATTATTACACCATAAGTCAGAAGCTACTTAATATAATAAAAGCAAGTGATTTATAATTTTATAAATCACTTGCTTTTATACTGTTCTTTTAATCGTTTAATCGCATTTTTTAGTGGACGATCATCACGATATGTATTGAAGTTTAAAAATGCTGTACTATCAAAATGTTGTAATAAGTGATGAAAGACGTCATTTTCTTGTCTCAGTTGGTCGATTTCATCTTCCAATTGATGAATATGGCGTTGAAGTGCCTGATTGTTCGATTTGAGTGCTTCGTTGTCTTTTTTAAACAATTCACTGACTTCACTGGATTCTTTAATTTGTTCGATGACTGTCGGTTTAATGCGATTACCAATGGCTGTATGACGTATGTATTCGGTCACATTCATCTCTCGAATATCCGCAAGTGCACAAATCTTTTCGTATTGCGATTGACTTACACGAATTGTTAAGATTTTTTCTTTTGAATTTTGTTTTTTTGGCATTGAACCACCTCATGATTAATATGTGATAAGCATACATATGTGTGCTTATTTTTATATTAATATAACATACATATGTATGCTAAT